>BNXH01000023.1 GCA_025999435.1 Bacteroidia bacterium
TCACTGGCTCCGCCCCGGCATAAAAAAAAAGTCGATGGATATGAAAAGGACAGAAAAAAATAAAGAAAACAATATTTCCTACTTTCCACTCAGCATTAAATGGGTGTTGGGAGTGGCTCTATTGGGTATTTGCGTGTGGTGTGTGGCTAAAATGGGAGTGTCGCTGTTAGTGGTGGCAGGTATTTACATACTTGTCCGTAGCGTGCTTAAAATCATCCACTTGTCGGTTCGGATTATACTTTCCCTTGTTTCTCTTATTTGTCTGATTGCTATCTGCATGGCAATAATCGCATTTATCCTTTAAAACCAAATCAGTATGCAAACAATACATATAGATAAATCAAAGACAGTGGCATTTACAGGGCATCGCCATATCAATGCTAACGCTATTGTTTCTTTGAGAGAAGAATTAACATATACAATCCGTCAGCAGTATCACAATGGTTACACAACATTTATTGTGGGCGGTGCGGTAGGATTCGATTTACTTTCAGCAGAGATAGTCCTTGAGTTGCAACAGGAGTTCTCCGACATACAGTTATTCTGTGCTGTTCCCTATGCAGGGCATCACCTGTATTTCAGGGATGAAGCTAAACAGCGGTATATGAATATAGCTGACAAGGCAACATCGAATATCATCCTTTCTTCCCGCTACTATGACGGCTGCTTTTTACGCCGTAATGATTACATGATAGAGCATTGCTCTTTACTGATAGCTTATTATGGTCAGATTTCACGTAGCGGTACAGGCTATACTGTCCGCAGGGCAGAAGCAAACAACATTTCAATTATTAACCTCTATAAATAATATACAATCATGGCAAAGCAATTTTTATTATTCGCAGGAAAAGAGATAGATACAGATACCCAAACAGTAAGTGTGAACCAAATCGTACAGTTAGAGGGATATAGTTATTCAAAGTATGTAGTCTATGAAATCAAAAAAGACCAATGGGGAGTACATTACAAACTAATCAATCTCAAAGATTATTCTTTCGAAACATGTGACTTAATCCAATCGTTAAGCCAAAAATTCGGTATCGGTATGTATTACGATGAAAACAATATCGAGTTTATGCCCGAAGCAGAGGTTGCAGAACTTTATACCAAAGCAAACGCAAAAAGAGATGCGAAGAGGGATGCAGAGAAGAAAGAGGATGAACGCAGGGAAGCGGTAAAGGTAATTGGGCGTAAATGGCTGAATGACAACCTATCCGATGATGCACAAGCCTTAATCGTTGCCCGATTGAAACAGGACGAAAGCGACAGCCAGACCGATTATTATGCAAGCCGTACACAATGTACCGTCATTTTAGGCTTTTCAAAGCATAAAAGGGACATCTTTTCCGAGATGCGTAAATACGCATCCAACTTTGAAGGTACAGTCCATTTAGCGGAATACAACGAAGATTACGAACACAGGGAAAAGTATTCGATGGGTGCAGGGTATTATTTAGGCGAAAGCAAGTATCACGGCTGGATAATCGAGAAATGCCCCATATACACAAGAGAAAAAACAATCGAAGATTTTGCCTATACCGCAGGATGTCCCGATGGCATCTACTTAGGAAGCAAACAAGCAGACGAGCAACCTATATCAGAGTCAGAGCAGATAAATACAAACAACCTCTCATTTGAGATAGTCGATTATTCGGAGAAAGCAATCGCCCTGTTCGGGGATACCAAACCAATTAAAGACCTGTTATCCGCTATGGGAGGGAAATTCAATCCGAAACTTACCCATAACGGAGGAAAACAGGCAGGGTGGATATTTTCCAAAACCAAGCGTGAAGAACTGGATACAATACTAAACCTAAACCATGTGGAGAATTATAGATGATAAAGGGACGCTTTATTCGGGTTCGGAACTCGAAATGCGGATTATGTACCGCCAGATAGTAGATGGCGGGATTGAAGGGAAATGGCATGGAGACTTACTCTTAATACAAGTACATGATATATACAGGTAAGATGAATTTTAAAATATATATATACTTATGAAATCAACAGCATATTTTACACGGACAATATTGACTTATTTGGAACAACGGGCATCGGTTGATGCCCTGTTCGCCGAAGCATTCGCAAAAAACAACAAGAACATTGACGACTGCTGTATTTATATCCTGAATCAGGTGCAGCAAAGCGGTTGCAACGGTTTCCATGATGACGAGATATTCGGCATGGCTGAAGATTATTATACAACAGATAACATAGAAGCAGGCAAGCCGATAAACTGTAATGTAGTGGTAAACCATGTGGTAGAACTAACCGCAGAAGAAAAGGAAGAAGCCCGCAGGGAAGCTATAGAAAAGGCTCAGGACGAGGCATACAGGAAAATGACACAGCCTAAAAAGAAGCCTACAGCCAAGAAAAATGAAGTTACCAACCAATTAAGCCTATTCTAATATGAAACCAAAGAATAAATTCCAACAACAAGTTGTGGAAGCAAGCAAAACGCTACCATCTATCACTAAAGAACAGATACAATGGGGATATGACAATGCAATTGAATACCTCGGATACCGCTCGAAGAAAGGTATAGTAACCTGTTCCAAATGCGGACACTCGTGGAAGGGAGAAGGCGAACTGATTACGACCCTTTTGGGCTGTGATTGCCCGGACTGTAAATCAAAGCTGACTGTAAAAGCCACAGCAAAACGGACATTCAATGACAGCTATTATATGACTGTTATTGACTCTCACAAAGGCTGTCAGGTAATACGGACTATTATGTTAGGATATACGAGCAAAATCGGGGAATTACCCAAATACAGTGCATCCGAAGTGATGCAACGCTGGATTGCACCTGATGGGAAGTACTGCACATTTGCCAAACTACGTCAGACTATGGGCACTATGTATTACGATTCATGGATATTCCATACCCCGTTGGAATTACGGCAGGAGACAGACGTATATAACCGCATCTATACAGGTGCGGTATATCCAAAGCAAAAGCTGATACCCGGACTCAAAAGGACAGGCTATAAAAAAGCCTTATACAACCAAAGGCCATTGGATTTATTCCGTATCCTGTTAACAGACAGTAAAGCCGAAACACTAATCAAAGCAGGATATTCCAGACTGTTAAAACGTATCATGGATAGCGGTTGGAAAAATATAGACAACTACTGGGCATCAATCAAAATATGTATCAGGAACAAGTACATAATCAGGGATGCAACCCTTTGGTGTGATTATATAGACATGCTCCGCTTCTTTGGTAAAGACCTGCGCAATGCGAAATATGTTTGCCCTACCAACCTGAAAGCGGAACATGACCGCTATGTAATTAAGAAAGCAAAGGCGGACGCTCAGCTAGAAATCGAAAAGCAGCTTGAAAAAGAGGACGCATACAGGGAAGCCAAAGCCCAGTTCTTCGGACTGGTATTTTCTGACGGATTGATTAATGTGCGGGTATTGGAGAGCGTAGCGGAGATAATAACCGAAGGTAAGGTCATGAAGCACTGTGTCGGCAGCTATCACTCAAAACCCGATTCGCTTATCTTATCGGCTTGTATTGGCGGGAAAAGGATTGAAACAATAGAAATCTCTTTATCCCAACTAAAGGTTATCCAATCGAGAGGCACTTGCAATAAGACAACCAAATACCATAATCAGATAGTCAACCTCGTCAATGAGAATATTCCTTTAATAGAGGAGAGATTGGCTGCATAACGAACAAATTAACACCACATAACAAATAAAAACATGAAAGCGACAGAAGTAAACGACAGTTTGATAGGAAAACGGTGCAAATGTATTTTTACGGGATTAATGGTAACGGGCACTATCGAAGAAACAGGCGTAAATAGATATACCGCAGAGGTAAAAGTCCGTTTCGATGAGCCTCACAGATGGGGTAATGAAATATTTGAATATGACTTTTCTACCGCCCGTCTGTGTGACGGGTTCGGCTCTCTCCGGCATCTTGAAATCATTGATGACGGCTACCAAACAATCAAGGTAACTTTTTCAGAAAACATCAGGGAGATTAACCGGATGTTTACCCGGGATTATAAAAACTGGGGAGTAGTCAACCTGAAAGAATGGATAGACAATTACGAATCTTCCCGTTTTACTCAAATTGACGGGCACAGGGCTATTATAACATCCGAACACAACATGGAGCACCTGAAAGAATGGCTTGCCAAAAACACCCCTGTAGCAATGATTGAGTATATATAAACATAATAGGGAGATATGAAAATGCAAATCAGGAATATTAAAGACCCTGTACTAAGGGCAATCGTTATGGACTCTTTAGGCATTACCGGGATGCGTAAGACCGCTTACAAAAGGGAATGCGAAAACCGCATCTGCAAGTTTATACCAATCATCCTTGAATACAACCGTTTATTCAGGGAGTATTATTTGAGGTCTGTATCCTTTGATGATACCGGAATGCCTTTCCAAACAGGCTGTTTTTTCAAGACACAGGAGGACGCGATGGAGTATATTTCCTCATACCCCTCCGTTGAACAGCTAACAGACACGACAGAGATCGTACAGGCGTGTATTTATTATTGGAAATCTTACGACAGGGAATTATGAAACCCCCATGACGTAAAAAAAGACGCCAAAGAGCATGTAAAAGTTAGCGAAGACCCTTACCTTTGATTATAACCTATTAAAGAGTAAGGCTATGGAACAGATTACATTCACCCAGGTCGTATCCAGGGGATGCGGCATAGACGTACACCAGAAAGTAGTAGTTGCCACCGTGTCTGGCGAAGGCATAAAGAAAACCACGCGAGAGTACTCTACTTTCACGAGTTCTTTGACAGAATTAAGAGAATGGTTATTGGAATTGGGTATAACCCATGTTGCGATGGAGAGTACCGGCGTTTACTGGAAACCGGTATATCATATACTGGAACCTACAGGAATGAAGGTCTGGATTGTTAACGCCCGTCATATCAAGTATGTCCCGGGTCACAAAACCGATAAAAAGGATAGCGCTTGGATATGCAAGTTACTGCTTGCAGGCTTGCTTAAGCCGAGTTATATTCCCCCGAGGGAACAACGGGAGCTGCGAGACCTGACCAGGTACAGGGTCAAGCTGATACAAGGCATAGCCGCCAATAAGAATCGCATAAACCGGATTCTGGAAGACTGCAACATAAAATTGTCGAGCGTGATGAGCGGAACAGACGGTGTGGTCGCTACCAAGTTGATCGATAAACTGATCGAGGGAAAACAGATAAGCCCTGAAGATATTGACAGGGTATATCACGGTAAGCTGAAAGCCAGCAAGGAAGAACTATTGGAAGCCTGCAATGGATTTATAACCGGACATCATGTTTACATGTTAGGTTTAATAAGGCGTGATATTGCCGCCTCAGAGGTTATCATATCCGAGATTGACGATAAAGTCAGGCAGATGCTTAGCCCTTACGATAATGTAATCGAGTTGCTCAAAGGCATACCTGGCTTCAATTTTAAAACGGCGCAAGACCTTATTGCCGAGATTGGATTGGACATGAGTGTCTTTCCCAGCGAAAAGCACCTGTGCTCCTGGGTAGGTATATCTCCGGGCAACAATGAGAGCGCGGGTAAAAAAAAAGCGGACGAACCACCCACGGAAACAAATCCGCCAAAGCGGCAATCGTAGAAGCTGCCTGGGCGGCCACAAGAACGAAGAATACATTCTACGGTGCGAGGTATCATAGGTTGGCAGCAAGACGGGGCAAGAAAAGAGCCCTGGTAGCCATAGGACATTCGATCCTGAAATCTGTCTACCATATACTGAGCACAGGCAAGGATTACCGGGAACTTGGAGCCGACTATATCAATCTACGGATGGAAACCAAACGCAAGTCCTACCTGAAGAAAGAGTTGGAAAAACTGGGCTACCAGGTGGATTTGTCCGATGCTAAAGCAGGATAGTTAAAATTACAATAAAGGTCGATTCTTACTGGCTCACGTTATCCGGGGGATAATACACAAGCCGATTATGAAACTGACTTCAACAGCCAAGTACCAAAGATTGTGGAATAAACCACGTGTATGAAATTTTAATCTTCTTAGTTGTTTTCTTTTCCTATATCCAATAACCGTGCATTTATCACGATAAGTGCTGTCTCTTGTTTTGTCTGAAATAACGATTTAATAACTAAAAGTCCTTTGGGGGGACTATAAACTATAATTTATTTACGTATGAAAAGTTACTTATGATTAGTTTATCAACTTATCATTCATTGGGTAAATCCATATTTACAGCTAATCCACCCATAGAGGTTTCCTTATATAGGCTAGGCAGGTCATGTCCTGTCTGTTGCATCGTGCGCACTACTTTATCAAAGTTGATAAGGTGCTTTCCATCCGAAAGCATAGCAAATGAACATGAATCCAATGCACGCGTTGCCGCGAAAGCGTTTCTCTCTATACACGGTACTTGCACCAATCCGCAAACGGGGTCGCAAGTAAGTCCTAAATGATGTTCCAATCCCATTTCAGCAGCGTATTCAATCTGTTGTGTAGAGCCTCCGAATAGTTGGCAGGCAGCTGCGGCCGCCATTGCACAAGCTACTCCTACTTCTCCTTGACATCCTACTTCAGCACCTGAAACAGAGGCATTATGTTTGACCAGATTACCTATCAATCCGGCTGTTGCTAAAGCTCTCTTTATTTTTTGATCGCTATAATCATGATTCGTTTTCAGATGGTAAAGTACCGAGGGTAAAACGCCACAAGAACCACATGTAGGCGCTGTCACTATAATTCCTCCGCTTGCATTTTCTTCCGAGACTGCCAATGCATATGAATATATAAGGGCGCGACTTTTCATAGAACCCTGATATCCTCTCGATTTTACATAGTACATCGATGATTTTCTTTGCAGTCCTAAGCCACCCGGCAGTAGTCCTTCGGCATCCATTCCCCTGTGTATGGCAGCTTCCATTGTTTCCCAAACAGTCCCCAGATAGTCATATATTTCCTTACCCTCTTTATCTTCTACATATTCCCAGAATGTCTTCCCCGTTTGTTGACACCATTCCAGTATCTGTTTCATTGTAGTTTTATCATATATGCTGTCTTCTGTTACTTTTTTGGAACCATCGGACAAATCTCCTCCGCCTATACTATATATTGTCCATTCTTTGTTAACTTTTCCCTCTTTTATTGCTTCAAATTTCATTCCGTTTGTATGAAACGGTAAAACAATTTCCGGTTTCCATACAATTTCGGCCTGATAGGGCTGTAATGTTTTGATGATAGCCACATCAGTTAAGTGCCCTTTGCCTGTAGCAGCAAGGCTACCATATAATGTTACCCTGAAAGAGTCCGCATCGGGATTTCTCTCTTTAAACATCAGAGCGGCCTTTTGAGGAGCCATCGTATGACTACTGGATGGGCCATGACCGATTTTGTACAAGTTGCGAATAGATTCCATGATAGTTTTATGGGTTATAACGTTTCTTTGTCAAATAGTGTTTAATTCCGTATTCCAGACAAAAATAGCAATATTAAATATTGTTAATACTATAAATAAGCTATTTATGAAATTTTAATCATAAATCAAGATTTGTTCCATATTTCAAAGAGTTACTATATGTTTGTTTTTGTTTATATTTTGATACAAAAGATTTTTGGATGGATGTAAGGTGTTGATAATCTGTATGTCCTTTTTGTTAAGCAAGCAGCGCAAAATCAAAAAGATATGTACTGCATAGAATGTTGTGTCAGATTGCTATAAAAAGAAATGGAATTTTAATGGAAATTTACATGTTGTACAACATGTTTTTTTGAAAGGACAGCTAAAAAGAGATAAGTATTTTTACATCGTTTTTTGACAAGAACAATCTTCACTTAACCTAAACAACCATGAATTGGATGCGCTAGTATCCGAGAGGATAGTCAGGGGGTAATTGAGTTCTGTTGAAATTTAGTTACTCCTTGGATTCTTCAAGGAAGGTGAATGACAAAGAAAATGATATATAACTATAAAAAATCTAATCTAAATTTGAATCAATGAGTACGGAAAAGAAAAATTATTTGTTGCCCATTATCATGATGATTATCCTGTTTGGGATGATTTCATTTGTAACAGGGCTAGGCGGTCCATTCGCAAAAGTATTAAAAGAGCAATTTGATGCACCGAACTGGATGTCTCAGTTAGGTACATTCTGCAACTTTATTGCGTATGCGTTTATGGGTATTCCAGCAGGTCTTTTGCTTAAAAAAATCGGCTATAAGAAGACTGCGCTTGCAGCTATTGCTGTTGGTTTTATAGGTGTCGGCATTCAATATCTTTCTGGTCAGGTAGAAGAGTTTTTTGTTTACTTGATAGGTGCATTCGTTGCCGGTTTCTCTATGTGTATGCTGAATACAGTGGTGAACCCGATGCTGAATACACTAGGTGGTGGTGGAAACAAAGGAAATCAATTAATTCAAATTGGAGGATCATTCAATTCTTTGAATGCAACAATCGTTCCGGTATTGGTTGGTTATCTTGTTGGTAGCAATGCCAGTATAAGCAATGCTTCACCGGCATTGTTCATCGCCATGGGATTATTTGCTTTGGCATTTATTGTGTTATTATTGGTAAATATTCCTGAACCGGGTATTGAGAAGGAAGTGAAAACATCTGAAAAAGACAAGTACAGTGCATTGTCGTTTCGTCATTTTATATTAGGCGCTGTTGGTATTTTTGTTTATGTAGGTGTAGAGGTAGGTATTCCGAACTTCTTGATTCTACTTGGTACCGAAAGCTTAAAAATTGATGCTGCTACCGCGGGATCTATTGCGGGGACATATTGGTTTTTGATGCTTATAGGTCGTCTTGTTGGCGCATCTGTAGCAGCGAAAGTTTCCAGTAAGTCTATGCTTACGGTAGTTTCATTGATTGGTATGGTGTTGGTGTTAGCTGCGATACTATTGCCAAGTACTCCGGTGGAAATGCCTGTTTTTAAGAGCGATATTTCATTTGGGTTAGCCGAAGTTCCTCTAGGAGTGGTGTTACTTGTTCTTTGCGGATTATGTACTTCTATCATGTGGGGAGGTATCTTTAATCTTGCAGTTGAAGGTTTAGGTAAATACACGAAGATGGCGGCAGGTATTTTTATGGTAATGGTATGTGGTGGTGGAGTTCTTCCTCTATTGCAAGGTGCTGTCGCTGATATGGGAGAAGGTGGTAACTATTTTGCCAGTTATTGGGTTGTCTTCGTTGGATTGGCTTACCTATTGTTCTATGCTTTGGTTGGAAGCAAAAACGTTAATAAAGACATTCCTGTTGAATAATCGTTTCAATATCATATAAAGAAAAGCCTGCTGATTTTTAGCAGGCTTTTCTTTTCTTTAGCTTATCTTTGTTAGTCCAATTATAAAACTAAACTATGACGATTATATCTTTAATATCATCAGCTTTAAATATTCGTGAATCACAAATAGGAAAAACCATAGAACTATTGGACTCAGGAGCGACGATCCCGTTTATCAGCCGTTACCGGAAAGAGGTGACAGGAGGGTTGGACGAAGTTCAGATAGCGGCAATCAAAGAGCAAAACGATAAGCTGAATGAATTGGTAAAACGAAGGGAAACAATTCTGAAATCGATTAACGAGCAAGAAAAATTAACTCCGGAGTTGAAATCCAGAATTGAAAATTGCTGGAATGCCTCGGAACTTGAAGATATCTACCTCCCTTATAAACCAAAACGGCAGACCCGAGCCGAAATAGCCCGTAAAAAAGGTTTAGAACCATTGGCTAATATTATCATGTTACAGCATCCAATAGATGTAGAAGCAAAAGCCCGGGCATTTGTAAAAGGAGACGTAAAGAATGCAAAAGATGCTATTGCCGGAGCTTGTGACATTATAGCCGAGAAGATAAATGAGGATGAATATGCCCGTAATGTTATACGTAACATATTTCAACGGGAGGCTGTAATAACATCTAAAGTAGTTAAAGGAAAGGAGGAAGAAGGAGATAAATACCGAGATTATTTTGACTTTTCCGAACGTCTGAGCAAGGCCACTTCCCATCGTATTCTGGCAATACGGAGAGGGGAATCGGAGGGCGTTTTACGTGTAAATATTTCGCCGGACGAAGATGCTGCTTTGGAGCGGTTAGACAAGCGTTTTCTCAAAGGAGATAACGACAATGAGGCTACAAATTATGTCGCCGATGCTATAGAAGATGCTTATAAACGATTACTCAAGCCATCTATTGAAACAGAGTTTGGAAATCTGTCGAAAGAAAAAGCAGATGAAGAGGCGATCAGGGTGTTTGCTGAGAACCTGCGTCAGTTGCTACTGGCTCCACCGTTAGGACAAAAAAGGGTTTTAGGTATTGATCCCGGTTATCGTACCGGATGCAAACTGGTATGCCTTGACGCCGAAGGGAATCTTATACATAACGAGACTATTTATCCGCATCCGCCACAGAATGAAACGTCTAAAGCCGGAAGTAAGGTCGTGAAACTAGTGACGACGTATAATATAGATGCCATAGCAATAGGAAATGGAACGGCCAGTCGTGAAACCGAACGTTTTATAACCAATTTGCGATATGAAAAATTAGTTCAGGTTTTTGTTGTCAGTGAAAATGGAGCATCTATATATTCGGCATCGAAAACAGCACGGGAGGAGTTCCCGAATTACGATGTTACAGTGAGAGGGGCAGTTTCTATCGGGCGTCGTTTGGTAGATCCACTGGCTGAATTGGTGAAAATAGATCCGAAATCAATAGGAGTAGGGCAATATCAGCATGATGTAGATCAGTCAAAATTAAAAAAATCACTTGATTTGACTGTTGAAAGTTGTGTTAATCTGGTTGGCGTAAATGTAAATACAGCGAGTAAACACTTATTGACTTATGTCTCCGGATTAGGTACTGTTTTAGCTCAAAATATAGTAGATTACCGCACTGCGAATGGTGCGTTTAAATCGCGGAAAGAGTTAATGAAAGTTCCTCGTATGGGAGAAAAAGCTTTTGAACAATGCGCTGGCTTTCTTCGTATAACAGATGCGGATAATCCATTAGATAATTCGGCTGTTCATCCGGAAAGTTACCATATTGTAGAGGCTATGGCCAAAGAAATGAAATGTTCGGTAAAAGATCTGATTGATAATAAAGATTTGAAGAAATCATTAAAGCTGGATAAATATGTTACAGATAAGGTTGGACTGCCTACCCTGAATGATATAATGGAAGAATTGGATAAGCCCGGCCGGGATCCACGAAAAGGAATTAAAGTTTTTGAATTTGATCCGAATATACGTACCATAGAAGACCTGAGAGAGGGAATGATTCTACCTGGTATTGTGACTAATATAACCAATTTTGGATGTTTTGTTGATGTCGGCATTAAAGAAAATGGCTTGGTACACATATCTGAATTGACAGACAGGTTTATCTCCGATCCTACAGAAGTTGTTTCACTGCATCAGCATGTTGAAGTGAAAGTTTTATCGGTGGATTTATCCAGAAAAAGGGTGCAATTATCGATGAAGTCATAAAGTATAAAAATTTACATTCTATTTTTCTGTTTAGTTTTAACGCCTCTGGAAAAGGGGCGTTATTAGTTATTCATATTTAGTATTACAAAATTGGGAATCAGGTATTAATCGATATAAAAAATATCTATCGGTTTTATCTGTAAAACTAAAATTTCGAGGAAAAGTCAAGTCCCTTTAGAATGTGATATTTTAAAGAATAAATAATATTAAAAACGGCCTGTTATAATAATAGTTTTTATAACTTTGTTCCTCAAAAAAAGTCGGATAATTAACACATCATGCCTTCAGAGAAAAGAATTAAAACAGCTTTGGTTTCAGTTTATCATAAAGATGGGCTAGATCATATTCTAACGAAATTAAATAGTTCCGGGGTTAAATTTATATCAACTGGCGGAACGCGGAGTTTTATTGAATCATTAGGCTTTCCCTGCGAAGCAGTGGAGGATGTAACAGGATACCCTTCTATCTTGGGTGGACGGGTTAAAACCCTTCATCCCAAAATATTTGGAGGGATTCTTTGTCGCCGGGAACTCCCTGAAGATGCAAAGCAGATAAAAGCATATGATATACACGAAATAGATTTGGTTATAGTAGATCTCTATCCTTTTGAGGAAACAGTCGCTTCAGGTGCAAGTGAAGAGGATATTATCGAAAAAATAGATATAGGAGGTATTTCTTTGATTCGTGCTGCTGCCAAAAACTTCAAAGATGTAATAATCGTTGCTTCCAAACAACAATATCAACCATTGATGAACCTGTTGGAAGAAAAAAATGGCGTATCGGATATTTCAGACAGAAAGTTTTTCGCAAAAGAAGCGTTTGCAGTTTCCTCTTCATATGATTCGGCCATATTTAACTATATGGACAATAATAACGGTTCTGCATTCCGTCATGCTGAAGATAATGCTATGGCACTTCGCTATGGCGAAAATCCACACCAAAAAGGCACTTTTTATGGCGACTTTGGGTCGATGTTTGATCAATTGCATGGCCGTGAAATTTCTTACAATAATTTGCTGGATATTGAAGCTGCTGTAAGTTTAATTAGCGAATTTGATGAAACAACTGTAGCTATACTAAAACATAATAATGCTTGTGGTATTGCATCCAGACCAACGGTTGTTGATGCTTGGAAAGATGCTTTAGCGGGTGATCCGGTTTCGGCTTTTGGTGGTATTATTATCAGCAACGCCAAAATAGATAAAGTTGCAGCTGAAGAAATTAATTCTATCTTTTTTGAGATAGTAATTGCACCGGAATATGATAAAGAAGCTCTTGAAATATTGGAACAAAAGAAAAATCGTATTATCTTAGTGCAAAAACAACAATTAGTCGCTGATAAGCAATTTCGCTCATTGTTGAATGGTGTTTTAGTACAAGATAAGGATTTGAGTATACAGTCGGCAACTGATTTGAAATTAGTTACTAACAGGCCTTTGCAGGGCACAGAAGAAGAAGATCTGCTCTTTGCAAATAAATTGGTAAAACATACAAAATCAAATGCTATTATCTTTGTTAAAAATAAGCAGTTGTGTGCGGGTGGTACAGGTCAGACATCCCGAGTGGATGCATTGAAACAAGCCATAGAGAAAGCAAATGAATTTGGCTTTGATCTTAAGGGAGCGGTTATGGCATCGGATGCCTTTTTCCCGTTTCCGGACTGTGTTGAAATAGCCGGTAATGCAGGTATTACGGCAGTTGTACAACCGGGTGGATCAATTAAGGATAGCTTGTCTGTCGAATATTGTAACGAACACAATATATCTATGGTAATGACGGGTGTACGCCACTTTAAACATTGATATTAATTTGTAAATAACTAAATACATAATATATAGTCGGATATGGGATTATTCTCTTTTACTCAAGAAATAGCGATGGATCTTGGCACTGCCAATACTATCATAATACATAACGACAAGATTGTCGTAGATCAGCCTTCCGTGGTGGCTTTAGAACGGAAAACAGGTAAAGTAATAGCTGTAGGAGAGCAGGCACGTCAGATGCATGGGAAAACTCACGAAGATATTCGTACGGTACGCCCACTAAAAGATGGTGTGATAGCAGATTTTACTTCAGCCGAACAGATGATTCGCGGATTGATAAAAATGTTCAACAACAAAAGTCGTTTGTTCTCTCCATCGTTGCGAATTGTTATTTGTATACCATCAGGCAGTACAGAAGTGGAAACCCGTGCAATACGTGACTCAGCCGAACATGCAGGGGGGCGTGATGTATATATGATATACGAACCGATGGCTGCGGCTTTGGGTATTGGACTTGATGTACAGGCTCCCGAAGGGAATATGATCGTCGATATAGGCGGTGGTACTACCGAAATTGCTGTTATTTCATTAGGAGGTATTGTCTCTAATAAGTCAATAAAGATAGCCGGAGATGATTTAACCGAGGATATACAGGAATATATGGGACGCCAGCATAATATAAAAGTAGGTGAACGTACTGCTGAGAATATAAAGATAGCAGTAGGTGCAGCTCTAACCGAACTTCCCGAAGAAGATGTTCCGGAAGACTTTATTGTACATGGTCCTAATAGAATGACATCATTACCAATGGATATTCCTATTTCTTATCAGGAAATGGCTCATTGCCTCGATAAGTCATTGTCAAAAATGGACTCGGCTATTCTAAGTGCTTTGGAACAAACACCGCCGGAATTATACGCTGATATCGTTCGTAATGGTATATACCTGACCGGTGGAGGCGCTTTATTGAGAGGATTAAGTAAACGATTCTACGATAGAATTGGTATACTTTTTCATGTGGCAGAAGATCCACTTCATGCAGTAGCTAAAGGAACCGGTATTGCATTGAAGAATATAGAAAAGTTTAACTTCCTGATGAGATAATTCCCTTCAGTTTATTAAACTTATAATGGAATTTATATTAGTATGGTTAATATAAATCGCAGATGAGATAATGCGTAACCTGATAAATTTTTTATTAAAAAACAGTTCATGGTTTGTTTTCATATTTCTTGAAATAATCTGTTTTTATTTTATCTTTAGTACTAACTCTTTTCAAAAGAGTATATATTTTAACTCTTCCAATGAAATCACTGGAAGAGTTCATGCTGTATCCAGTGGTATTCTCTCTTATTTTGGATTGAGAACTGAAAACGAAGAGTTATTGAGGAAAAATGGAGAACTACAATCTCAGGTAAAAAGACTTCAGGATTATCTGTACAGTATTGAAAAAGATTCTCTTAAAACAACAGCTTTTCTAAATGATTCGTTGGGAAATAAGAACTCCCAAGAGTATATTACAGCCAGAGTTGAAAGCAATAGTATTTCTCAGGTTTATAATTTTATAATTGTAAATAAGGGCAAAAATAGCGGAGTTAAGAACGATATGGGAGCTATTTCTTCACAAGGGATAGTTGGTGTCGTTAGAGATGTTACTGATAATTACGCTGTTATCCAATCTGTACTGAATCCAAACAGCCGTTTTAGTTGCAAAATATTGAGTTCAAATACAGCAGGTACACTTATCTGGGAAGCTGGTGATCCCAGGTACGTAAGTCTCACAGAATATCCCAAATATGAGAAAGTTGAAAAAGGGGATACTGTTGTGACCAGTGGGTTTTCTGATATTTTTCCGGAAGGTATTTTTGTGGGAATTGTAGAAGACTTTAAAAGCGAAACGAATGATAACTTTTACAATATAAAAGTGAAATTATCGACAGATTTTGGTGCATTGAAGAATGTTCAATTAATCAATATCAAAGACGAAGAGAGAAAAGAACTAGAGGAAAAAATAAAGAATGCTCAGAAGTAATACGCTAAAATATATTGCATTATTTATCATGCTTGTTCTGGTGCAAGTTTTGATATTAAATAGAATCTCTCTTTTTGGGTATGGAATCCCGTTTGTGTACATATATTTTGTATTAAAACTCCCATTAGGTTGCAATAGAGGTCTTGCCGCTTTTCTCGGATTTCTTATAGGGTTCATTATCGACCTTTTTTGTAATACTCCCGGATTAAACGCTGCGGCTACTACATTGATCGGATTTGTCAGCCGTCCGGTACAGAAACTGTTCTTTACAGTCGATGATTATAACGATCAGGTGCCGAGTATATCTTCCTTAGGATCTGCGTATGTAAAATATATGTTCTTACTGGTTTTGGTACACCATGTGTTTCTAATTTCCGTAGAGTCGTTTTCTTATTTCAATCCTCAGATACTTATACTGCGAATAGTTGTTTCTGTATTATTGACATCGTTGCTTCTTTTTGCATTTGAAGGATTCTATTTAAAAAAGAAAAACTCATGGCGAGAAACAACTTAGATCTTTCAAAGAAGAAGTACGTGTTGGGAGCAATAGTTTGTGCTGTGGTTCTTATATATATCGTTCAGTTGTTTAACTTGCAGATACTGACTAGTGAATATAAGGATTCTGCTGATGGCAACGCTTTTTTTAACAGAGTCTTATACCCGGCCAGAGGGATAATCTCCGACCGGAACGATCGTATTCTCGTATATAATCAACCTACTTATGATATAGTTTATATACCCAAAGAAGTACATGATCTGGATACACTGGATTTTTGTAAAACATTGGGCATAACAAAGGAATATTTCAATAAACGGATTAGTGATATAAAAGATAGGCGGTTGAACCCCGGATACTCTACATATACCATGCAGACGTTTATGACGCAACTGACTATTCAGGAAAGTGGGTTATTGCAGGAAAAGCTATATAAATTCCCGGGATTTTTTATTCAAAAGAGAACGTTACGACAGTATAATTATCACAATGCGGGGCTTCTTCTTGGCTATGTTGCTGAAGTAAATAAGACCCAGATCGAAAATGACGGCTACTATATAAGGGGTGACTATGGAGGAAAATCGGGTATAGAATTATCCTATGAAAAGTATCTGCGTGGTGAAAAAGGAGTAGAGGTGCTATTGAGGGATGCTCATGGACGCATTCAGGGAAGATATGAGAATGGTAAAAATGATATAGCGCCTGTATCCGGTAAAAATCTTACTTTGTCCATTGATGTAGACTTGCAGGCTTACGGAGAATATCTCATGCAGAATAAGGTTGGTAGCATTGTCATGATAGAACCATCGACCGGGGAAATTCTTTGCATGGTTACATCTCCAACTTATGATCCGGCAATATTGTTAGGCCGCAATTTTAGCAAAAATTATAAAGATTTAGAGAATAATACCTTGTTGAAACCTCTTTTAAATAGGGCTATACAAGGGATGTATCCTCCCGGATCGACATTTAAAACAACACAAGGGTTAGTGTTCCTTCAAGAGGACATAATAACCGAAAATACGATGTATTCCTGTGCCGGAGGATATCCGCCGTTGGGAGGGCGCCCCAAATGTCACGCGCATGGGTCTCCGCTATCTTTGATACCGGCAATAGCTACATCGTGTAACTCATACTTCTGCTATGGTCTTGCTAATATGCTTGGAAACCGCAAAAAATATAAAGATGTACAGACTGCTTTCGAAGTGTGGAAGAACCATATGGTTGATCAGGGGTTTGGCTATGCTTTAGGGGTAGATCTTCCATCCGAGAAAAGAGGGTTTATTCCGAACAGTAAAACCTATGATAAGGCATACAGAGGTAGTTGGAATGCATCAACAATCATATCTATTGCCATAGGGCAAGGTGAGGTGACTGCAACACCATTGCAGGTAGCTAACCTGGCTGCAACCATAGCAAACAGAGGATATTTTTATGTACCGCATGTAGTGCGGGAAATACAGAATACTCCTTTGGATTCGATTTACACACATAAGCGTGATACAAAAATTAATAAAACACATTACGAATCTATTGTAGAAGGGATGGCGCGTGCTGTTACAGGGGGTACCTGTCGTGGCGCGAATATACCGGATGTAGAGGTTTGCGGAAAAACAGGTACGGCTGAAAATCCTCACGGAAAAGACCATTCCATATTTATGGGTTTTGCGCCGAAGGATAATCCGAAAGTTGCTATTTTTGTAATTGTAGAAAATGCCGGATTTGGTGCCAGATTTGGTGTTCCTATAGGTCGGTTGATGCTACAAAAATATCTTAAAGGAGAAGTTCCGGCAAGCGATAAGTATTTGGAAGAAAATATGGCTAATTCGGTAGTCCTGCCTCAAACATTTATGAACTGGAACAGGGCTTTAAGAAATTCAGAATTGCCTCTGCCTGCTCAGGTATCCACGATAGCACCTGATTCAGGAATAGAGCCGTTTACTCCGGTAGAAGAATAAATAGAATGTATCAAAGAGAGGAAGAATATATAAAAAAAAGTGTAGACTGGTTTACAATAGCATTGTATCTTATAATGGTATTGTTTGGCTGGTTTAGCATTTATGGGGCAAGTTACAATTACGAGCATGCCACCAGTATGTTCGACTTGTCAGGAAGAGCCGGGATGCAATTGGTTTGGATAGGGACATCATTGGCGCTTGGGTTCGTAATACTAAAATTGGATAGTAATTTATACGATATACTTGCCTATTACATATATGCCATATTTATATTACTTCTTATAGCCACTATATTTTTATCTACAGATATAAGGGGCTCAGGCTCATGGCTAAAAATAACAGATTCGATACAGATACAACCTGCCGAGTTTGCTAAATTTTCTGTTGCATTGGTGCTTGCTAAATTTATAAGTAGCTATAATTTTAAATTGCTGGCACCTAAGAATTTGCTGATTATTGCAGGGTTGATTTTATTGCCTATGCTCTTGATCGTTCTGCAAAATGAGACAGGTTCGGCTCTTGTATATTCAGTTTTCATTTTAATGTTATATAGAGAGGGATTACCCGGTATTATACTGTTTCTAGGTGGAGCTTTGATTGTATTTTTTGTTATAGGACTAAAGTATTCATCTACAGACATAGGCGTTATTTCCACAGGGGAATTTATCACCATAATTCTGTCGATATTAATAAGCGCCGGATTTTTAATTAGTTTCCGTAAAGATTCGGGAACTGCCCGTAATATCGTTTTAGGACTCATATTAATTATGGGTATCGGGTATCTTGTTTCATTGTCAGGCGTTGCTGTCGATTTTGGTATACTAGCTCTTGTTGCTGTCGGCGCAATGTCTGTATATCTATTATTTTTGGCTAAAAAATACTGGTCGAAAGTATATTTATTGACAACTGTTTTTGCTATAAGCAGTGTTTTGCTAATAGGTTCTGTCGATTACATTTTTACTGACATTATGCAACCTCACCAGCAAATGCGTATCAAAGTAACGTTAGGGATGGAGGACGACCTTATGGGGGCAGGATATAACGTTAATCAGTCTAAGATCGCTATTGGCTCAGGAGGATTTCTGGGAAAAGGATACTTGAACGGGACGCAGACAAAGCTCAAGTATGTGCCGGAACAGGATACCGACTTTATTTTTTGCACAGTAGGGGAGGAACAGGGTTTTGCCGGTTCAGTATTTGTATTGTTGTTATTTTCGGCGTTAATCCTTCGTCTTATCTTTTTAGCTGAACGGCAAAAGAGTACTTTTGGACGTGTCTATGGGTATTGTGTGGCCTGTATTTTATTTTTTCATATGGCTATCAATATAGGTATGGTTATCGGTTTGACTCCGGTAATAGGCATTCCTTTGCCGTTTTTTAGCTATGGAGGTTCTTCTCTATGGGGCTTTACAATCCTGCTGTTTATTTTTTTGCGTATTGATATGGCAAGAAAGCGAAGGTGAAAATACAAAAATTATAAAACTAATTTAGAAAAAGAATTGAAAAATGAAGATAATATCATACAACGTTAATGGAATTCGTGCTGCTGTCAATAAAGGATTGTTTCAGTGGCTTGAAAAGGAATCTCCGGATATTTTTTGTTTGCAGGAAATAAAAGCAATAGAAGAACAAATCGATTTGATAACAATACAGTCGTTAGGATATAATTATTATTTTCATCCTGCCGAAAAGAAAGGTTATAGTGGAGTAGGTATTCTTACGAAACGTAAGCCTGATCTTGTAAAAGTAGGGATGGATATGCATATATACGACAGGGAAGGACGTGTGTTGCGTGCCGACTATGGGGATATGACTGTAATATGTGTTTATATCCCGTCCGGCACGATGGGAGATGCGCGTCAGGATGTGAAAATGAAATTTCTTGCAGACTTTTCTCTGTTTATTGATGATTTGCGAAAAGAAAGACCAAATATTTTGATCTGCGGAGATTATAATATTTGTCATAAACCGATTGATATAAATCATCCGGAGCGACACCTGAAAAGTTCAGGCTTTTTGCCTGAAGAACGCCAGTGGTTCGATGAATTTATTGCTACTGGTTTGATAGACACCTTTCGCGTTTATGACCAGAGTCCGGAAAAATATAGCTGGTGGAGTTATAGGGCGGGAGCCAGAGGCAAGAATCTGGGTTGGCGTATCGATTACCACATCATATCAGAACCTCTTAGGGAGCGCTTAAAAGGGGCGTCGATAATGGATGAGATTGATTTCTCGGATCATTGTCCGGTGGTTGTGGAATTGGATTTTTAATGCTGAGTCTTTACTTTAATATTATATAAAACTAATAAACCTTAATCGAATGAAATACTATGTGGCAGATGAGATTTATATTTGGATAAATCAATAATTGCTTACAAGATATAGATTTAATAAATAACTAATAGCCTGTCATAAGCAGGCTATTTTCTTTTTTATTTACTATTTTTGTGATCTAAAGTCTTTTGGGCTTTTGAACATATGGTATATCTCAGTGTTAAAGTAAGGAGAATACCGGGATTTTATTTAAATAACATAAAATTTATAATGGCAAATTTATTAAACATAAAGAACTTACACGCTAATGTTGAAGGCAAGGAAATTTTGAAAGGATTGAATCTTGAAGTTAACGAAGGCGAAATTCATGCAATAATGGGACCTAATGGTGCAGGTAAGAGTACACTTGCTTCTGTATTGGTAGGAAATCCAAATTTTGAAGTTACAGAAGGTAAAGTAAACTTCAGAGGCCATGATCTTTTGGAAATGGACCCGGAAGACCGGGCACGGGAAGGTCTTTTCCTTAGTTTCCAATATCCTGTGGAAATACCGGGTGTAAGCATGACAAACTTTATGCGTGCGTCTCTTAACGAAATCCGCAAACATAGAGGTCAGGATCCGATTTCCGCATCTGATTTCCTTAAAATGATAAAAGAAAAAAGAGAATTGGTAGAATTGGATAAAGATCTTGCAGGGCGTTCTGTTAATGAAGGCTTTTCGGGAGGAGAGAAGAAACGTAACGAAATATTCCAGATGGCCATGTTGGAGCCAAAATTAGCGATCCTTGACGAAACAGATTCGGGGCTGGATATAGATGCTCTTCGCGTAGTTGCCGCGGGGGTTAATAAACTTAGAAGTAAAGACAAGGCAACCATTGTAATAACCCATTATCAGCGTTTGCTGGACTATATTAAGCCTGATTTTGTACATGTATTGTACAAAGGGCGTATAGTGAAGAGTGCAGGCCCTGAACTGGCTTTAAAGTTGGAAGAAAATGGTTATGACTGGATAATTAAAGACTTTCAAGAATGATAGAACAACAATATATAGATATATTTAACCGGTATCGAGATACGATTGATTCTAAATCGGTGGCTGTGTTAAATAATCTTCGAGAAAAAGCTTTAGAGGCTTTTCAAAGACAAGGTTTTCCTACAAAGAAATTGGAAGATTACCTTTATTTGGATGTTGCCGCCGAGTTTATGCCTGATTTTGGACTTAATCTGAACAGGGTGCCATTTGCAGGTAATCCTTATATGGCTTATAGATGTGAAATTCCAAACATGACTACAAATCTTTATTTTGTATTGAATGATTTGTTTCATGAAGAACATAAACCCAAAGTAGAATATCCTATAGGCGTTTTTGTAGGTAGTTTCAAGCAATTTTCGGAACAAAATCCCGATGTCTTTGCAAAATACTATGGGCAAGCAGCTGATCTTTACAATAATGGTGTTGTCGCTTTCAATACTATGTTTGCTCAGGACGGCTTCGTTATATATGTTCCCAAAGGGGTTATAGTAGAGCAGCCGATACAGCTGATTAACATATTAAAAAGCGAATTTAACTATTTGGTAAATCGTCGCATTTTAATCATAGCGGAAGATGATGCTCAGGTTAAATTGTTGATTTGTGACCATACGGTTGACGAAACTCATTTTTTAGCTACGCAGGTGACAGAAATATTTGCCGGAAAGAATGCTATGGTCGATTATTATGATCTGGAAGAAAATTCGGATAAAGTAACTCGCCTTACCAATACATTTGTATATCAGGAAGAAGCATCCAATGTGCTGGTAAATAATATGACATTGAATACAGGTGTAAGCCGTAACAATTATCATGTTAAACTGAGAGGCGAGCATTCCGAAGCCTATGTTTGTGGCATGGTGATTGCCGATAGAAAACAATATGTAGATAATTTTGCTTTTCTGGATCATGCTAAACCACATTGTACCAGTACTCAGTTATTCAAATACGTATTACAGGATGAAGCTAAAGGCGCTTTTTGTGGAAGAATCCTGGTAGAAAAAGATGCCCAAAAGACACTGGCATATCAGTCGAATAATAACCTGTGCATATCACCTACAGCCCATATGTATGCCAAGCCGCAGCTGGAAATATATGCTGATGATGTAAAGTGTTCTCATGGCTTGACTACAGGTCAGCTAGATGAAGAAGCATTGTTATATCTGCGTTCCCGGGGTATTGGTAAAGATGCTGCGCGTTTACTATTGATGCAGGCTTTTACAGCCGGTGTATTGGAGCATGTGCGTATTCCCCGATTACGAGACCGGTTGGCCGACTTAGTTGAAAAGCGATTTAAAGGCGAATCTGTACGGTGTGGAAACTGTGCCGTATGTAAATAAGTTTGTAGTTTTGAATTAAAAAGTTATGAGTTATAAGTGGCAAGCATGAACATGCTGTAGACTTTTGACTGTTAACTGCTAACTGTATAAAATGGATATAGACAAAATAAGATCCGATTTTCCTATCCTATCTACTACCGTTTACGGCAATACCCTCGTATATTTAGATAATGGGGCGACTACTCAAAAGCCTAAATGTGTTGTAGAAGAAATAGAAAAAATATACTACACCACGAATGCGAATGTGCACCGTGGTGTACATTATTTAAGCCAGAAAGCTACCGACCTGGCCGAAGAATCCCGTGTGGTAGTACAGCAATATATAAATGCAGAACATAGTAGGGAGGTAATCTTCACGAAAGGTACTACTGAATCGATCAATCTTATGGCGCATAGCTTTTGCCGGCAATTCTGTAAAGAAGGCGATGAGATTATTATTTCAGCTATGGAACATCATGCGAATATCGTTTCGTGGCAGCTGCAAGAAACTATAAAGGGCATAAAACTCAAAGTTATTCCGATAAATGAAAAAGGAGAGTTAATGTTAGACGAAATGAAAAAACTCATTTCGTCTAAAACTCGTTTGATTTCTATAACTCATGTGTCAAATGTACTTGGGACAGTAAATCCGATAGAGGAAATTATCGAAATTGCCCATAACCACGATATTCCGGTATTGATTGACGCGGCACAGTCTGTACAGCATATGGTAATTGATGTGCAGAAACTGGATTGTGACTTTCTTGTTTTCTCAGGGCATAAAGTGTACGGGCCGAATGGGGTAGGGGTATTGTACGGTAAAGAAAAATGGCTGAATCAGATGCCTCCATATCAGGGAGGAGGAGAAATGATAGGTCATGTTTCATTCAAAGGTACTACATTTAATGAGCTTCCTTTCAAGTTTGAGGCAGGGACTCCCAACTATCCGGATGTGATTGCATTGGCCAAAGCATTAAATTATATAAAAAATATTGGACTTGACTCAATAAAATCATATGAAGATGAGTTATTACAATATTGTTCTGACGAATTGTCTAAAATCGAGGGTATCCGCATATTTGGAACTTCAGAAAAGAAATGTAGCGTTATATCCTTTTTGGTAGGAAACATTCATCATTACGATATGGGAATGCTTTTGGATAAAATGGGAATTGCCGTTCGTACAGGGCATCATTGCGCACAACCACTTATGGAAGAGCTTGGTATAGAAGGTACAGTAAGAGTATCTATTGCATTCTACAATACAAAAAAAGAGGTAGATCGGCTTATAACAGGCATAAAGCGTGTAGTTGCGATGTTTGGCTGAAAATCTCAAAAATATATAATTGTAAAAGTTTATTTTTTAATTATAAAAGCTTTGTGTAAATTTGCAAACTAATTTTTATATAGAATGAGAATCAAAATTCTGTGTGCCTTATTATTAGCTATGTCATTAGCTTCGTGCGGGGAGTATAATAAAATATTGAAAAGCCGTGATGCTGAATTGAAATATACATATGCAAAGAAATATTTTGATGAAAAGAAGTACGGTAGATCAATAACATTGCTGGATGAGATTCTCTCGGCGTATACGCAAACTAGCAAGGAGCAAGAGATTATGTATCTCCTGGCTCAGTCTTACTTCTACGATAAAGATTATACTACAGCAACACAGTATTATACCAGATACTATAATAAATATCCTAAAGGTGATTATGCGGAATTAGCCCGGTATAATGCGGCATACGGACTGTATTTGGATTCTCCGGATGCCCGTCTGGATCAGACCAGTACAATAAAGAGCATACAGCAATTCCAGACATTCTTAGAGTATTTTCCTCAAAGTGCAAAAGCGCCAGAGGCTCAGGATCTGATGTTCAAATTGCAGGAAAAACTTGCATATAAAGAGTTTCTAGCTGCCCGCCTGTATTTTAATTTGGGTCTTTATAATAGGGATAACTATTACGAATCGTGTATAGTGACAGCTAAAGAAGCTCTTAAAAATTATCCGTTCTCTGAGTTTGCAGAAGAATTTCAGATGTTGATCGTAAGATCTAAATATGAATCGGCTGTATATAGTGTCGACCTGAAAAAGCAAGATCGTTATAGGGAATTGATCGATGAGCATTTCAACTATAAGAATATGTTTCCAAATGGTAAATACACAAAAGAATCGGAAGGATATTATCGTAAGGCTTTGAAGGAATTGGGTCAGGAAGTTGATGAAGCCACTGATGAAGCTGTAAAACAAGAATTGAAAAAATAATCAAATTATATACAAAAAACTATGGATTATAGAAAATCAAGTGCGGCAAGCAATACCGTTACAAGAGATATGATGAGCCTTTCGGAAGAAACAGGCAATGTATACGAAACTGTAAGAATTATTGGTAAACGCGCTAATCAGATTGCTGTGGAAATGAAACAGGATTTGGATAAGAAGTTGCAGGAGTTTGCCTCATATAACGATAATCTGGAAGAAGTATTTGAAAACAGAGAGCAGATTGAAATTTCCCGTTATTATGAGAAATTACCTAAACCGACTTTGATAGCTGCTCAAGAGTATACCGAAGGTAAGCTGTATTACAGAAATCCGAATAAGGATAAAGATAACTTCTAATGATACAACGGATTCAGTCTGTATATTTGCTCCTCGTTGCCTTATTAATGGCTGCAACCGTCTTTTGCCCTTTATTGGAACTGACAGGAGATGGTAAATTTGCATATACATTTTCATCGTTAGGGATTGGTCAGCTATTTACTGTGGAATATCCTACATGGGGTGTTGTGTTTTTTGCCGGACTGAGCGCTTTGTTCGCATTGGTCAATATATTCTTATATAAGAAAAGAAAATTACAGATGAAGATTGGAACATTGACTTCCTTGTTGATTTTGTTTTTTTATGTAACTTTTTACGTGTACTTCAATACTTATACCGCGAAATATGAACTAACGTTTTCTTCTCTTCAATTTGGATTGGTTTTACCCGTAATAGCTTTAATTTTTAATGTTTTAGCTATATTGAGGATTAAAAAAGATGAGAATTTAGTAAAATCATTAGACCGGATACGATAATCTTTATTTTGATTATCCGTATTTATACCTAAACTCATTTTTATAGCTCACGCAAGCTATGAGCAATCTGCCAAAGAGTGCCTCTCCAAAATATCTCCGGTTGAATTTGTAGCAAAATTCGTCCAAGTAGTTTTGCAGGAACTCCGGCTTGATGTCATGAAAGGTGTTTATCAGTTGCCTTTTGGCGTTACTGATAGCGATGTGTACCCAGGGCAATACCTCGCCCACTTTCTCCTTGGGAATAACCTGAGCGTTGTGTTTGGGGACAAAATGCTTTAAGTTGACATAAGAGGTCGAATCATCCGTGTCCATTTCTGTGACATTGCCCGTGAGCTCTCCAACGACTTTATTGATGGTTTCCTTTTTCAAATCATCAATCACTTTCATTTTTAAATAGCCTACCCTTAAATAGTATTCATGATTCTGATTATCAGTAAAATAACCTACAAATTTTGGATTATAATTATGTAAATATAATTCAGTATGTTCACTGATTCTTAAATATGAAACAGATGTAGGAAAATCTTTATCTTTAATCTTTCCATCTACTAATATAGGATGTAATTCTAGTTTATATACATTACCAATTTCTATTTTAATACCACCTATTGGGGGTATTTTTGTATTTATAGATCTATCTGTTAGTATAACATAATACAGGTCTTTTTGGACTACTGTTATCAAATGATAATCTCTTGTATTACTAATATAAGAAGCTGTTTGAATTAATATTTTGATTAAGGCATAAAGGGAACTAAGTTTGTTTAATGCGACTCAAACAATATAGTTCAGACCTTTCTGCCCAAGGTTGGCAAGTTATAGAAAAAATCATTCAGGTACAAAGAAAAAGCAAATGGGATTTAAAAGAAATAG
>BNXH01000024.1 GCA_025999435.1 Bacteroidia bacterium
ACAGGCTCTGCCGGGGGGCTTTTTTACCCGGTTTCAACATAACAAATCTGCAAGAAACTATGACTCTAAGGTACATATTCTTGCAGATTTATGCAATCTTTTAATGATTTATTTTATTGATATATAACTATTTATGTACTTTTTAAGGGACGACTATTTAAACTATCTTCATGCCTATCCGCATATGAACTAAGAATCCATATATATATATATGGTATTTTGCTCGCATGATTATGGTATAAATGGATTTGTGTACATGTATTACGCATATATACAAGAGAAGTAGCTTTAAATTTGTCCTAATATTTCTGGGATTTATATCTTCATCTATATTATAAAATTTTCAGTTTATTACTCTGTAAGGTTATTTTCGCGCACAGATTACTTATCTTTTTCAAAATAAAGTTCGGGTAAAACAATTTTAACCTCCTGCTCTTCCCCTTCTTTCTGCCAATAAGCAATAAAATTCACCTTTGCACTTTTCAATTCATAATTTTTCTCCTTCATATTTTCTATTTGTCTGATAAATTGTTGTGAGAATTTTAAAACTGATTGGCCTTTGGAATTTAAACATTCATTTCCATTAAGAACCAAAACATCACCACTTATGAGGGGGGAAATTGCATATTGCTTGTTTATGAAATAGTCAAGCCACACATCTTTATAAGTCAAGTGCATAGCAATTTCGTTTGGCGAAAAATGTATTTCTAAGTCTTCCATTCTTTCTAAATTTTCTACGGAAATATCATCGAGAAAGTTTGAATTTAGATGAATTGTCAAGTTCTGTTTAGCTCTTGTCATTGCGACATACAACTGTCGTTTGGCTTCGCTTGTAGTTATGTCTAAATTTTCAAGCAACAGAAAAACATTGTCAAATTCTTTGCCTTTTGCTTTATGAATTGTTGAAACAAATATCGTTTCCCCATTTTCATTAAAGAAATCTTCTAACTTAGATTCACGGATGAAAACTTCCAAATCAGATTTATATTTTCTCATTGGGTTAGTTGCTTCAAAATCTTTGATGATGTTGGCACATAGTTCTAATTTATTGCTATTGCGAAACTTATTTACTAACTCCCGTTTCGCATTTTCCCAATTATCATCGTTAATGATGAAAATATCATCTCTTAAGTTTAATTTACTCAAAAAGAATCTAATCTCAGAAAGATTGTACAGGTTGAAACCATCATTTGTTTGAATTAATTTTGCCTGCATTCCATTTTTCAAAAGTAAGCCTGTAATTTGCAGTGCTTCTTCATTTGTTTTTGTTAATATACATGTGGTTCCAGTAAGTTCGGCTGTAAGTATATCTTGTACAAGTGGGCTAATGAGGTTCTCGCTTTTATAATGAACTAATTTTATTTTTCCATTATCGGTTTGCTTAGCAATAATCGGCGTTTCTTTCAATCGGTGAGGAATTCGTTTTACAAATTGATTGGTAAACTCTACGAGATTGCATTTACTTCTGTAATTGTCAATTAATTCATGTTTTACAGCGTTGTTAGATAAAATAAACTGTGTGAGATATTTCGAACTTGCTCCTCTGAATTCATAAATATTTTGGTCGTCATCACCCACTGCAATTACCCTCATTTCCTCGTTTTGTTCCATCAAAGTATTTATCAGGTTGAACTCATTGATATCCATATCTTGAGCTTCGTCAATTACCAAAACCGTTTTAGTGATTCGGTTTGCTTCAACTTCTCCGTTCTTAATTTTTTCAATGGTATTTGTTAGAATTGAATCTGACTTTTCTAAATTTCCAATTTTACCCAACAAATCAAAGCAATAAGAGTGAAATGTCTTTATTTCTATATAATTAGCTGCATTACCAATCAGCTTGATTAACCTCTTCTTAAACTCTGTAGCCGCAGCCCTTGAAAAGGTGATCATCAGCAATTGCTCATGCTTTACATCCTCCATTAAAAGAAGAGAAGCGAGTTTGTGAACCAATACTTTTGTCTTACCGCTACCCGGTCCGGCTGCAACCACAATATGCTTTGTTTCGTTGTCGTTTATGATTTTTAGTTGTGTCGGAGAAAGTTCCCCAAAAAGTTGCCGAAATTTGGTAGGCGTTAAATTTCGCTTGATTTCATTTTGTCTGCTGCCTTTAAAATATTTATTGAGAAAAGATGTGTAGTTTAATTGAAAATAATCATCTACAAATTGTAAAGCATTCTGGTAGTCGGTAATCATTTTCTTTGCATATTCGCCAACAATATGAATTTGTTGAACTTTATTTTCGTAAAATTGATTTAACTTCTGATAGTCATCCTTTGTATAACGCTTTTTATTGTCCTGGTCGGTTCGTTCTATAGTTAATCGATTGTATGTAACCAAAAAACCACCTTCAATTTTTATTGCCTCAATTCTTGACAAGTAAAATAGTGTATCTTCTATATCATCAATATCAATGTTTAGTTTAAAGAGATTGGGACTATTCCCATACGCTGCTTTCAATTCATGAATGGAGAATTCGACCAAGACTTCCTCTTTTCCTACATCCTCTTTCGAGGCATTCAGGTTGCTCTTTTCGTAAAGAAATCCAACTATAAATTGTGCTAATTCATATCGTTTCTCCAATTTTTCTTTCAACACCTCTTTAGATTGTAGGCAAAGTACCACAACATGATTCTTTGAATATTCCAGATTCTGTCTCTTAATCCAATTCTTGATTGCCCAAAAGTTGAGGATGGTTTTTATTTTAGACGTATTTACATTTTCATAACCATTTTTTTCTGCTTCTTCGTTGAGTTGTTTGATGTGAAATTCCTTTTCCTGTTCCTCTAATAATGGAAGTAAAAAGTTTTCAATTTTATTGAATGTTTCTACAATATAAAGTGAACGGTTCTTGTTTTCACCTTTTTTGATGAATGCTGTTAAATCTTTTGCATCAGCTAAAATTTTTTCCTCGCGAAGAAGGTTTACAATATTTATGACCTCCTCCTTCACAATTCCCAAATGATCACTGATATAGTCAATTCTTGATTCCGCCACTTCTTCGCTTGATTGTTTCCGGCTTTTACTTGAAAAAAGTTTCTTTATAATCCGGATTCCTTTTTTTTCTTTCTGTCTTTCTCCAAACCTATCAGATGAATTGATTTTGTCAATCGCTTCTTGTGCATTTTTGGACAGAATGCTATTGGCAAAAATTCGTGGCATATTTTGTCCGCGCTTCAAATATCCCGCATCTTCCAATGTGGCAATAGCTGTTGTAACTCGTGTTTCAATCTCTACCACATTGTCGTCCCATCCCGCTTTTCTTGCAATTTCTAATGCAGAATTTGAAACTTTTGAGCGAAACCGGGTTATTTCTTTAATGGCTTTCCAAACTTGTTGAATTTCTTTAATGGAAAGCTTGGTTTGGTTCAATAAGATAAAATGCTTACTGAGATCTTCTTCATTAAACAGTACAAAACAATCGGCAACAATGTGTTCATCTCGTCCGGCTCTACCTGCCTCTTGAATATAATTTTCGAGCGAGTCTGAAATTTCATAGTGAATGACCATGCCTATATCTTTTTTGTCCACTCCCATTCCAAAAGCAGAGGTTGCAACCATGATTTGAGTTTCACCGTTAATGAATGCATCTTGATTTTCAGACTTTTCCTGCTTATCCATCTTCCCATGATATGGTTTTGCGTTAAAACCATCTTTAGTCAGTCTTTCTGCAAGCAAATAGGCTTTTCTTGTTCTTGAGACATAAATAATTGTCGGACAATTTTTCTCTTCAATCAAGTCTCTTGCTGCTTGATATTTTTCTTCTTCATCTCCTTTTTCAAAAACTTTGTATTGAAGATTTGTTCTTGAGGCTTTTGATGTATACAGTTCAAGATCGATAGAAAGTTTTTCTTTAAAATAATCCCGAATATCCTCAATCACTTTTTGTTTTGCTGTTGCCGTAAAACACGAAACAGGAATTCCGTCCTCAAGATTTTTCTTTTCTTGAACTGACTTAATGAAATCGCCGATGTACAAATAATCAACCCGAAAATCCTGCCCCCATGAAGAAAAACAGTGAGCTTCATCAATTACAATACGAGCTATCTTTCTTCCTAAAATCAATCTTTCTATAGTCTTTGAACGCAATGATTCGGGTGATATATAGAGAATGGATGCAGAACCATCCTCCACTCTTTCAAAAGATTTAGCTCTTTCAATCGGATCAAGTAATCCATTTATGGTAACTGCCTCAGTAATTCCAAGTTTTTCAAGATTGTCGACTTGGTCTTTCATCAGCGACTGTAAAGGGGAAATTACTACCGTAAGACCTTTTGAATTCTCTCCACTCATTAAAGCCGGAACCTGGAATGTGATTGATTTTCCTCCTCCTGTCGGGAAAATAGCAAGCAATGATTTATTATCGATTGCAGCTTTAACTGCTTTCTCTTGTAGCGGTTCACCTCCATAAGTCCTAAACGAATTAAATCCAAAGAACCTTTTTAAACCTTTGTGAACATCTAAAGCATTATTGCAGTATCCACAGCCACTTATACAAGGCTTGTTTCGCAAACGAAACATTATTCGTTCAACTTCCGGATAGTTCTTTAGTACCCAAGGAGGAGTAATTGAATGAATCTTTTTGTGAAGAATGAATGAGTAAATCAACGATAAACAGTAAGCAAGTTCAATCGGAGATTCTACTATAATTTTTGTTAAATCAATTTGTTCACAAATCTCATCTTTAAACTTTAGCCGAATCAGCTTTTTAATATCCGAATCTATACTTGTATATGCGATGAAATCAAAGAAAGTATAAAATTCTTTTTTCCCCTTCAACAGTAAATAAAAAATTTGTTTAAGAGTTTCCTCTGTTTGATTAAAAGCGGCAACCTCATCATAGAATAAGTCTTTTGCTTTTATGGAATCATTCAAAGGATTGTTAATGTCTTCTGTTTGAAGCTTGTCATCCTTTAATAAAGCATGATATGGATTTGTTGGAAAAAGCAATGGAGAAAGAAACAGTGTATCAATGATATTTTTAGGATTGATTCCGGAATCGGTTATTGCTGTATCAATATATTTAATGTCATGATTGAAAATATTATGTCCACAAATATATTTTGTTCCGTTAAGAAACTGAGTAAATTCTACGACAGAAGTTTTATGAAAAGAATTTCCATTATCCTTAATAGCCCCAATATCAAGAATATTCCTACTTTTTGGGTCAATTTCAGTGTCTACGAATGCTATGAGACGATTCATAAATGTATTTTCTTATGTTCATATCTTTATAGTTGCTTCATTTCATTTTGAGCCTTTGCTTTATATTTATCAGGCATTATTCCGCAAGTGAATTAACAAAATTCTCAAACCTCAAAATCTTCTCACTATTTGCTTTATTGAAAAGTAGGTGTTCAAAATCCTTTTGCTTTTTTTTCAGATCAACCGTTTTCAGTAGTTCTGTTGTTGCTTGCTTAAACTCTTGCAAATTATTCACTCCGCCACGCTTTAAACTTATAAGTTATCCCAGATGCTCCAATTATAAGAAAGCATAAAACATCAACTTTTTTCCCTTTTTTAATTCTTCCAAATAGGCTCTTATTTGTTGTTCTCAATTATCATAGTGATAAAGCCTTCTTGACATAATTTTATTGGTTAAAACGGTCTGTTTGTCTTTTGTTTCATTTCACTCATAATCGCTAGTCTTAAATATGTATATCAGTCCGTATTGAAATAAAAAAGGAGTCGATAAACAAAGGGATATTCTGACTTATGCCGATATCAATAAAATCTAACTTTGTTTGATTTTTATTGAGACTAAATATTTGACTTATTTTCATGGCTTACAGATATTTTCGTTCGTAGCAAAGATACTTGGATTTAAGCAAATAAGGTAAATAAATAATTATTTTCTAGGTACAGATACGAATTTTATATTATAAAAAGCATTGCGGCTTTCATATAATCATTAACCAACAAAGGCTATTGTCGGAGGGTTATTCTACGAGGTACGGCCCTCCAAAAGGTAGAGTGCCCTCTATTTTCTCTCCATTCTTTTATAAATAAATTCTCCAATACTTTAATATCTTTTTGATAAATTGTTTTTAATGATTATCCGCATAATGTCCGTTAAATATTTAACATTATTCAGATGAATTTATACATACATATATTCCATATTTTGCTGATATTCAGTATATTTATAATATAGAACCTATAAAGCAATACATTATGAATATACTTAATTTCATGCAACGTTTCCCCGACGAGGCTTCGTGTATAGCCTATCTGAAGGAACAGCGGGAACAATCCGGTGTTGTCTGCAAGAATTGCGGCTGTATGGAACATCGCTGGGACGCCAATAAGCTGTCTTATGAATGCAAACACTGCCATAGCAGGCAATCCTTGCGCTCAGGAACCGTCATGGAACACTCCAAGCTTCCTTTTGGTACTGGATAGCAGCCATGTTCCTGTTAACTGCTACTAAGAAATCCTTTTCCACGGAAGAACTCCGCCGCCAGTTGGGGCACAAACGCTATCAACCCATTTGGGAAATGGCCTGCAAGTTAAGAGACGTGATGGGTAAACGTGATGACCGTTACCAACTTACCGGGCAAGTGGAACTGGATGAAGGATTCTTTTCCATCGAACTACCTGAGGAAGAGAAAAACGAACCATTAAAAAGAGGACGCGGCAGTCAAAAGAAGGCCAAAGTACTTGTAATGGTTGAAAGTTCCCCATCGGAGGAAGTCGTAAAGAAAGGAAGGCCTTCCAAAACAGTCAGGCATCTCAAAATGCAGGTCATACCCGACCTGAAATCGAAGACGATCACCGATATTGTGGGTGAACAACTGGAACCGTCGGTGGAATTAACGACGGACGATTCCACATCCTATATCAAGTTTGAGGAACATGTACAGAGCCATCAGGCTGTTATAGCAGACAAGAATACTATAAAAACGTTCCTGCCATGGGTGCATATTGCCTAAGCAATGCCAAAAGGCTGCTGCCGGATGTTCATCACAGACTTAAAACTGAATATTTACAATACTATCTGCATGAGTTCTGCTACAAGTTCAACAGACGATACTTCGGTGAGAACCTCTTTGACAGGCTTGTGTTTGCTGCCATCAGCTACAACACCGACTTCAAGTCCAGAATTTATAAACGGACAGTATGCGGATAATCATTATATTTAAATATAATATTAAGTTTTATAAAATATTTGTTGTCGCATCTGATTGTTCTGCTTATATATTCATTTTACATTCGTCATCAATTATTACTCATTCATTTTAACTAAAATGTAACAAACCTCTACAGTGAACAGTCAACAGTAAACAACTTGTACCTCGTATCTCGTCTACTCGTAACTTTTTAACTAAAATGTAACAAACTTCTACAGTCATTTTTTAGCTGTTAGCCGATAGCTTTTAGCTTTTAGCCGTTAGCCCCTTGCTCGCGCAGCTACCCTCTTTGTCATCCTGACCGCAGGGAAGGATCCCGATCCCCGGGAGACAGGAGATACTTCCTATCGTCAGCATGACAAACCAGAAAAAACATATGCGACAATACATAATAATCTGTACTTATTTTAACTAAAATGTAACAAACTTCTACAGTCAATTAGCCATTAGCCGTTAGCCCCTTGCTCGCGCGGCTACCCTCTTTGTCATCCTGACCGCAGGGAAGGATCCCGATCCCCGAGACAGGAGATGCTTCCTGTCGTCAGCATGACAAACCAGAATTTAACTAAAAAGTAACAAACCTCTACAGTCAACAGTCAACAACTTGTACCTCGTATCTCGTCTACTCGTAACTTTTAACTAAAAAGTAACAAACTTCTACAGTCAATTAGCCGATAGCCCCTTGCTCGCGCGGCTACCCTCTTTGTCATCCTGACCGCAGGGAAGGATCCCGATCCCCGAGAGGCAGGAGATGCTTCCTGTCGTCAGCATGACAAACCAGAATTTAACTAAAAAGTAACAAACCTCCACAGTTAGCAGTCAACAGTCAACAGTCAACAACTTGTACCTCGTATCCCGTCTACTTGTAACTTTTTAACTAAAATGTAACAAACTCCACACTCAATTAGCCGTTAGCTTATAGCCTTTGTCGCTTCGCGCCATTTTCAAATTCGCTAATTATCAAATTATCACTACATCTATAGATAAAACTAACGCCGGACAATGTTTCACTCTTCGTTCTTCACTTTTCATCGCTTTGCGCCATTTTTCATTTTTCACTTTTCATTTTTCACTTATCATTTTTTAGTCATCTTATGGCAAAGAGGGGGAAAATACGCTAAAAAGAGCATAAAAAAGTTGCCAGGAATTGTTTGTCAGAGTACATAATAACTTTTTTCGCTAAAATTTAAACAGTTTCTAAAGTGTGACTCCTGTTTTAAAGATGGCTATTTCCTTAAAGCCTGTTTCTTCATGCTTAAGATGTTTGCCATCGCAGACTTCTACTGTAAAGGCTATAAAATCATCCAAAACTTTCCCCATGCTATTTCCTTCCAATAAAGCTCCCGCATTAAAATCTATCCAGTTTTGCTTGAAATTATATAACCTGGAATTGGTAGAAATCTTCATTGTAGGAACAAACGCCCCGAACGGAGTACCGCGCCCGGTAGTAAATAAGACAATCTGGCAACCCGACATAGCCAACGCCGATGCCGCGACCAAGTCATTACCGGGAGCATTCAGCAGATTCAGACCATGTTTGGTTACAGGCTGCCCGTAATCGAGCACATCTACAACTTCCGAGTTACCTCCCTTTTGAGTACATCCTAATGATTTATCTTCCAATGTAGTGATGCCTCCGGCTTTATTTCCAGGTGAAGGATTTTCGTAAATCGGTTGTTCAAATCTTCGGAAATAATGCTTGAAATTATTAATTAGCAAGACTGTATCATTGAAAACTTTCTCATTTTCAGCCCTGTTCATAAGGATAGTTTCAGCGCCGAACATTTCCGGCACTTCGGTCAAAATACTGGTTCCGCCCTGAGCGATCAGCCAGTCGGAAAATTGTCCTACCAGAGGATTAGCCGTAATACCGGAAAAACCGTCGCTACCTCCACATTTCAGGCCTACTTTTAGTTTCGACAGAGGCAGAAGCTCACGCTTATCGTTACGCATATAGTCTACCAGCTCTTTCATCATCTGAAAGCCGGTTTCTATTTCGTCCTGAACTTCCTGCGAAATGAGAAAACGAACACGGTTTTCGTCCCATTCTCCCATTACCTTTTTAAAATCTTTTTGCTGGTTATTTTCACAACCAAGGCTCATCACAAGCACACCTCCCGCATTTGGATGCTTGGCAAGCGCAGCCAGCGCTTTCTGAGTATTCACATGGTCATCCCCTAATTGCGAACAGCCATAATTATGCGTATAAACACGAATATCATCAATATGTGACACATCGAGTTCCGATTTCACACGATTAATAATGGCTTGAGCCTGCCCATTCACACAGCCAACTGTAGGAACAATCCACAATTCGTTACGGATACCCATTTCACCATTATAACGCAGGTAACCATTTATTTTCAGATCACTCTTCTTGATATCCAGTTTTGGATGTACAGGCACGTATGTGTATTGCAAATCGTCATGCAGATTGGTTTTCACATTGTGCGTATGCACATGTTCACCGGCATGTATATCGATGGTAGCATGTCCGATAGGATAACCATATTTAATGACGTCCTCGTTCTCTTTGATCTCTTTTATTGCGAATTTATGCCCTGTAGTAATAGGGTCTTTGATCGTAATATTAGCCCCGTCAATATTCAGCACATCGCCTGTCACCAGATCTTCTGTGGCAACACAGACATTGTCGGTAGGGGCTATTTTTAAATATTTGTTCATTGAAACACTCTCCTATTTTAGTTTGCTTTTGATGGAAATAACCATTTCCTTATATTCCTCATCCGATAAATATACTTTCTGAGGATTCATTGTAAATGTGCCTCCAAAATCCGGACCATCGGGGTATTTTGGAATCAAATGAAAATGCAAATGTGGAAGTTTGTCGGAGTACGCCCCGTAATTTACTTTCACGGGGTTAAAAAGTTCCTTCATTACTTTAGCCACTTTGTTTACATCTTCCATGTAGGCCAACAAAGCTTCGCCTTCCAGTTCGTACAATTCTGTCGCATGATCTTTGTAGGCTACGATACAGCGTCCGTGATATGTTTGTTCCCTAAACAAAAAAACAGTGGAAACTTTCAGGTCACATATTTCAATCATCAGATCTTTTTGAGTCTGATTTTTATTACAGTATAGGCAATCGTTATTCATAATTATAGCAGTTAGTAGACGGTAGGCAGTAGTTAGTAGAAGTATGGTATGTTTTCCTACTATCTACTATCTACTGCCTACTGTTTTTTTAGATTATTTCTTTTAGCGCTTCCAGCATACCTCTGTTCAGTATCAGTTCGGCATCTTTAGACACGTCATCAATGAAAGAAGATACTTCCGCAAAGTTCTCTTTCCACATATCTTTATTGTTTACCACAGCAGACACCCATCCTTTGACATCGCTCCGATTGAAATTCTTTTGAATAAATTCAATAAATTCAGCAGTATCGTTCGGCGTAAAGTTCTTCGCAGCCGATTGTCCTGTGTAGAGAACTAACAAAGCAGCAAAGGAGAAAGTTGTCAGTTTAGCATTCTTTCCTAATTTTTTGTAATTATCATATACTGTCGGGTAATCGCGTGTCTCCCATTTTGAGATGGAGTTCAGCGATATATCTTTCAGGTAATGCTTCAAGTATGGATTATAAAAACGCTCCAGTATCTTAGCCGCAAATGCTTTCAATTCTTCCGGATCTTCGTCGATACAAGGGAGTACTTCTTCGGCTACCATCCGGTTGATATATTTTTCCACTTCCGGTGTATTGAAAGCGTCCATTACCGTTTCGCAACCAAGTTGCAAAGCTACCGGCACCATTGCGGTATGAGAACCATTCAGGATACGTACCTTTTTAGCACGGAAATTCTTTATGTCATCCATAAACAAGACATTCAACCCAGCTTTATCCAATGGGAATTTTTCTTTGATAATACTATCACCACCAATTGCCCAAACATGGAAATACTCACCTTTTACTACAAGATTATCATTAAAGCCAATTTCAGCTTTGATTTCATCGATATTCTCGCGTGGAAATCCCGGCACAATACGGTCTACCAATGTATCATAGAAATGGCAGGCAGTATCCACCCAGTTAATAAAGCCTTCTTCAAGCTTATTGTATTTAGCATGTTTCAATACATATTCGCGAAGGGTAGACCCGTTATCTTCGATAAGTTCGCAGCAGATAATCAGTAAACCTTTATCCGGATCACCATTAAACTTCTTATAGCGTTTATGCAACAAAGCCGTCATCTTAGCCGGAAACGATTTTGGAGGTGTCGCGTTCAACTCATCTCCTTCTTCGTAACGGATACCGGCTTCCGTAGTATTGGATATAATCATTTCCAGTTCTTCGCTCAAAAATAATTTTTCGTATTCAGCGTATTGGCTGTAAGGATTCATTATATCCATGATGCTTTTTACAAGAGCAACCTCTTTTACCGGCTTCTTGTCTTTTATTCCTTCCAGATAGACATGATAAAGGCAATCCTGATCTTTGAACATTTTTATCATCGTATCGCCACCTGCTATCGGTTGCACGGCTACAATTCCGTGATTCATCACTCCCGCGTCATTTGCTTTATCAATCATCCAATCCACAAAGGCTCTCAGGAAATTACCTTCTCCGAATTGAAGTATCTTTACGTGTAAATTTTTCTTTTCTACTGTGGTTTTATTAAGTTCTTTCATTGGTATAAATTATTTAGTTGTTTTCAATTATCTGACAGAACAGGTAAGTGGATGATTCAGTTTGTTCAAAACATCTTCAACACACTCGATGAAAGCCTCTTTGGTTGCTATAGGCTCTTTGTCCAGCTCCCATGTAGGCATAAAGTAATATTCTATATATCCATTTTCAGGTGTCAGAACGAGAACATGGTTCAAGTCATCCCCTGTAATTTCTTTTATTTGTTTTGTCCGGGCAAAAACGACAAGCCCTTGTATATCATTATTAAGACTCTGCTTACCGAATGTCGCGATATATGACCAAGTACTGTTTTTATCGTTTTTCACTATCAATTCTGCGTTTTCATCTTTGAAAATTCCTGTCGCTATATCGATAAAAGAACCACGATTCATCATCAGTTCCATATGCGAAGCCCTGCTTCCCGCATCTATCGATATAATCGAGGTCAGATCACATTTAATATGATTGGCTTCCCATCCATAATAAATAGTTTTCACCTGCGAACGGATCTTTCCATCTGCCGGAATGTAACATGTCACACTATCCTTCTTCTCAACACGAACAGCCTTTTCGCCACTCCAAGCAGCAATAGAACCTAAACCTAAAGTTTTGCCGACTTTCATATTATCCATTCCCCAATCGGCCATGTTATGATAATTATCAAAACCATCAACTCCTACTGCGGGAAGAACGATCTCCGATGTCTTCTTAGCAAACACATCTATACCATTCCGGTTATCGAGATAGAAACGAAAGGCGACCTTATCGCTTTCCCAACCCGGACCTTCATATTTTATATAATAAGAATGGTCCCGGAAATCTCCGGGAAGAGTAATATAATTCGGTTTTACCCACGAGTACCCTCCTACATATTTATAACCTTCGAAGTGTCCTCCTATCTTGTGAGACAATTCTGCATAAGTCCGTTTCGGATAACTATCCGCTGTACCTTGCCTGATAGTTACTTCCAAAGTTTTATTTGCCTCTATCCTTGCAATCGGCAGAACAGCTGTCAATTCTCCCTGAATATTTTCGATAATCTCTACCGGAACAGTTTTTTCTTCTACCACAGCCACATAATTCCCGAGAGGTAAATTCAACGTTTTCGCCGGTATTTCAAGTGTGTAATCTGTAATAGCTTGAGGAGAAGAGTTCTTTACTGTAATACTTTTTGTCGCCACTTGCGCAGCTATGCTCAAGGATGTTGTTTGCGCACACACCAGCAGGAAAAACAATAAATACTTCCTACTTCTTAAATATTTATATGCAAGAGACATTTTCATGGTTTTGAAGATTTTTATACAAAAATAGTGAGTTTAAATTATAAAAAGGGGGTGATTTTGATTTAATCGATGGTGATTTTGACTTAATTATGTCAAGCAGGAGTTAAAAAGCTATGAGTTCTGAGTTTTAAGTTTTAAGTTTTAAGCACTTACTACTTACTACCATACTTCTGACTCCCTGACTACAAGAGAAACAGGCTTATAAATTTATTGTGTAAGTATCATATACGGTTCCCCTTGCACCAAAGCCCTCTTTTTGATAGATGAGACTTTCATTGAGATAAAGCCCATTGTTTTCGGTAGATATTCCATAATCAAAATAAGTTTTATGAGAATATGTTCTAATAATATGATCTATAAGCAGATCTATGGTTCCCATACTCTTACCCTCATCGGACGCTGCTGTATACTGGGCATGTACTACATTTTTCATTTCAAAAACAAGACATCCTCCTAGTATTTCATTATCCGGAGCAACAGCGACAAAAAGATGAATGTTATCCGGAAACTTTTCTTTGAGATAACTAATTTCAACTAACGAATGTACAGGAGTTTTATCGTATTTATTATTTAGATTATCTGTTAATATTTTCCAGAAGCCGGAAAGGTCATCAGATTCCAGAACCTTTAGCTTGTTCTTTTCGGCTTTCTTCAGCCCATTTTTCCGGGAATCGGAATATCTAAGGTCGTTCGGCAAAAGTATTGTAGAGGATATATTCCTAACCGACAAGACCGCATTGTAGCAAAATAAGGCATATAAGTCTTCTTCTGACGGAAGCAGGTGATAAATATGCGGGATCGCCTTATATACAATCTGCTTTATTCCCTGATGGCGCAGAGTAACTGTCAGATATTCAAAAATCCTCAATATGTTTGAGGCGGTTGTTTGCGGGGACATAATCAAGCCGCCATATGTCAGTCCCTGATGAGAATGGTATACCTTATCTATAATATGACCGGGTATTAACGCTACCAAATCGCCGTCTATATAAAACATCAGGGAATAATCGTCAAACCTGTCGCCATGATATTCGATAAAGTTCCTGTAATGCAGAAAAGTCCCGTTCCTGGAACAATCTACAAAAGCATCCCAGTCCTTCTTATATTCCGGTTTATATATTTTTATCTCCATTTTGTCGATACTTTTTAAAGTCGGCATAAGTGTTGATATAATCATCCGAATCGTATATGTCGGATGCTAATGCCAAGCAAACAACCCCTGACGAATACTCTTTTTCGGTAGCCCATACTCCGGGAGGAATATGCAACCCGTAGGTCGGACGGTTCAATAGGATTGTTTTTTTATTTAGCCCATCATTCAATTCTACCTCAAAGCTGCCACTGGCTGCTATTAAAATCTCATGACAGTGTTTATGAGCATGCATACCTCGTTTCGCGCCTGAAGGGATATCGTAAATATAAAAAATACGCTTAATATCGAATGGAATAGTCTCCCTTCCATGCACAGGAGTTATACTCCCTGCCCTGTTTTTTATAACAGGAAGTTCGATTAGAGAACAGTCAGACACGGTATTAAATTGAGGTTGGCGATTGATCGCATCATATAAAGAAGATATTTTTGAACTTTCAGAATTTTCAGATCCGAGTACTTTTTTGAAGTCCTTATAATTTCTTATATAGTCGTCTTCATCATATGATCCGGAAGTCAGCACCAGGCAAAGCGCGTTTGTAGAAAAATTATCCAAACTCCTCCATAGCATATTTGGCACATACAAAGCCATATAAGAGCGATTAAGAGTATGCACCCGTTTCTCTTTACCATCATCCAGCAATATATCGAAGCTACCCGACAAAGCTATAATTACCTCGTGTTGCGATCTGAAAGCATGGCTTCCCCGCTTCTGACCACCGGGAATATCATATATCCAGTATGCGCGGGCGACCGGGAACGGAATATGCTTCTCCGCTTCGATAAACGAAAGATTCCCTCGACGATCTGTTATTCTGGGTAATTCTATGACTTGTTCCCTTTTCATTAGGCGTTATCTTAACCATGGTTCGGGATTCATCTTTGTTGTACTATGCCAAAGTTGGAAATGTATTTCGGAATAACCCGTATCCGGGTCTGTATAAACTTTTCCTAACGTTTGTCCGGTTTTAACTTTATCCCCTTGCTTCACATAGATACTTTGTATATTTCCGTAGAAGGTATAGTAATTGCCATGACGAACAATAATACATGTATTATAGCCCGGAATAGCTGCCACATAGGTTACTTCGCCGGCAAATACCGCTTTAGCTTCGGCTCCGGCCTGAGAACGGATATCGATGCCACTGCTCGATGTAGTCACAAACTTAGTATGCTGATGAGAACCAAACCGGGTAGTTATAGTATAATTTCCGGAAATAGGATATGGAAGCCGGCCCTTATTCGAAGCAAAGTTATTAGAAAGAGTTACATTCTCCGGAGTAACAGGAGCTTTTGCTACTGTCGATTTCGGCGTAGTAGATCTTGGCGTAGCAGTAGTTGTCCTTGTCCCTGTAGAAGAATTTGCAGTTTCAGCCCGAAGGCGTTCTTCTTCGCGACGTTTGGCCTCTCTTTCCTGACGAGCGACTTCCTCAGCTATAAGCTTGGCTATCTGCCTGTCTAAAGCTTCAGCTTGTTGTTGTTTTTGTGACAGAATTTTCTGAAGATCCTTCTGTTTTTGCTGAGCTTCATTTACCTCCAATTTATAATTATCCTCCTCTTTTTTCAGATTTGTTTGTTCGGTTGTACGCAAGCCCAATAATGCTGTCTTCTCCATTTTCACCTTAGTAAGAGCCAATTTCCGTTCTTTGAGTTTCTCACTCTGTTCTTTTATTTCATCAGCTTGCTTGGCCCTCCAGCCTGAATATTCGCTCAAATAACGCATTCTTCGATACGATTCCGTAAGTGATCTTCCCGACAACACAAATAGCAATTTGTTCTCACTCATCCTGTTACGCTGCATGGCATCAACCGCCTTTGCATAGTTCTTTTGTTTCTCTTTCAGATCGTTTTCTAGCCTGACAATATCGTTTTCTATCAGCTTTTGTTCTGCGTTAATACCATTTACTTCCTGTTCCAAAAGGGTCAACACTTTTTGCCGCGAAAAAATTTGATTAGAAATTAGCTTAACACGATCCAGCAAATTAGAAGTAGTTTTCTTCGTATCCCGCAGCAACTGGTCTGTATTCGATATCTCGCGCAAAGCTTGTTTCCTTTGCTCTTCAAGCTGCTTTATCTTCGCAGTTTGGGCAAAAGATGAGATACTGACAATCAGCGCTAACAGGAAAACCGGTATTCTCATTTCAAATTCAGATACGAACCCAATAAATCTTTAAAACTTACTTTTGCATATTTCGAAGGAATAGATGTATCTACACTAAAGTCTTTATCTATTTCCAGTTTATTATACGATATATTTATATCGGCACGCTTTTTGACCACTTCTATTTTCGCCTGCATGCTTGTTGGGTAAATAAGGTTATTGTCTTTAATAAAATCCATATACGACCATTGCAGCGAAAGATTTTGTTTCTCATTATAAATCAATGTAGAAACAATATGATCTGTCGCATCTACTGCAAAGTTGTACGACAGGCTGCCTTTTCCTTTTGTTTGTAACATATATAGATCGTTTGCAACATTCACTACAAAATTATTATAGTCGTTATACTCAACTTCTTGTTTTCCGGGAACGAAAAGTTTATTAGTAAACAGAGCTTGTAAATTGTAAAAATTGAAATCGAGTTGTTTCAAAAACTCCGAGTCTTTAAAATTTTCAGAAAAATACTGCTTCTTTATCCGGTCGATAATAACAATATTTTCGGGAGTCATATCCATTCGGAGAGCCTCTCCTCCGATAATCGGTATACGAAGTGATACTTGCAACACACTATCCTTTATTATCTTAAATACAGCCGGAACCTTGTTGGAGGAACTTCCCGATTTAAGTTCGATACTCCCCTTTGATGTTATTGTCCTGAAGTTAATTTCCGACTTCAAAGCATCAGCAACCACTTCTTTATGAGTTTTTTTTGCTAACTCACCTCCTGTGGTCAAAGTCTTTTTCGATTTACATCCGCTTACCAAAAGCAAAGAAAACATGACGATTAGAACTGTAGCTATATTTTTATATTGTTTCATTATTTGGCAATATAGGTTTTTGTTTCAATTTTTTTATCCAGCGTTTTAGATTCGCTATCTCCTTTTTCTTTTGCTTTGATCCAATACTCCAAAGCTTTCTCCGGCTCATTGGTCTTGTATAGCACATCCCCATAATGTTCCAGCACTTCGGCGCTTAACTCTTCTTTTTTATCTTCACTGTATTTTACAGCATTTTCGATATAGATCTTAGCCATTGTATATGCTCCCTGTTCAAATAAAACCCAGCCATAGGTATCCAGGTAAGTAGGATTGGAAGGTTCTGCTTTTACCGTCATACTACTCATCTTTTCAGCCTTATCCAGGTCTTTTCTTTCCAATGACAGATAATAACTGTAATTATTCAGTACGCCCAGGTTATTCGGCTTGTAAGATAAGGATTTATCATAGGCAACATAGGCAGTATCCTTCTTTCCCATATGATAATATAAATCACCCATCTGTCCATAGAAATCCGACAATAGCCCTACATTTTTCCCGTCTACATATCCGACTCCCTTTTGCAGTGCATCCAAAGCGTTTGTATAATCTTTATTCAGATACTCGGACATACCCAGATAAAAATAGAATTGAGGCTGGTCGGGAATATAAGAAATGGCATCCTTACATATCTTGATAGAGAGATCTATACTATCCGGAAATGTGGTACTCAACATTTGTTCCCATCCAAATGAATTGGTCGGATTTGCATCTGCATATACCTGAAACTGGAAACGGGCATCGCTTAGTTTATTTTGCATCATCAGCAAATTACCATACATCAGATTAAGCTTGGGTTCCTGCGGATGCTGCAACATGAGGGTGTCAAACAAAGCATTGGCTGTTTGAGTCCCCTGATTGTTTGTCTGCAATGTGCCTACATATTGAGCCAGAATAGCGAGCTTGGTATCTATATCCATTTTAGGACTCACGAGCGCGGCTTTTAGCTCTGATTCTGCTGCCTCTTTATTATCTGTTTGCTCATAGTACTCTGCCATAGAAGAGATGAGATACGGATCTTCCGGGTCAATAGTCTTTGCTTTACTATAAACAGCAAAAGCTTCGTCTTTTTTCCCTGCCTGTAAATATAAATCTCCTAATAACACATGGTATTTGATTTCTGCCGGATATTTATCTATAAACTTTTGTATCTCAGCGTAGCCTTTTTTCTCCTGCTTCATCATGGTATAAAGCTGAAACTTTTGAAGGCTTACTTTTTCATTAAGCCCTGTTATTTGTTCCAGTCTATCGAGAGTAGAAACGGCGCTGGCAAGATCACCATCCTGCCTGTAAGCCTCAGCCAGATAAAGATAAAGATCTGTATTGTCAGGATTTTGTTCTGTAAGCTTTTCAAACTGTTCTATGGCATCGCTGTATTGTTTAAACTCGAGACAGAGACTGGCATAGGCCATATTATAATAAAAATTATCACTATCGTATGCCGTAGCTTTCCGGAAAAAATCCAATGCTTTATTTTTATTATCCAACAGGCTATAGTAATTACCTAATTCGAAATAAACATTCGCGTTAGTAGAGTCGATAGCCTGACAATATTTAAGCAAATCGAAAGCCGCGTCGTATTTATTCACCGACTTAGCTTTCATCGCTTCATAAAAATAATAGTCGAACTTCCTTCTTTCTTCTACTGTAAGTTTTTTTACAGGAAGATCAAATTCCTTATTAGTCTCTACCTGCTTACCCTTTTGCGCACAGATATGAGAACTCCCGGCAATAAGGATTATGGAAATAAAAGAAAGAATATATATCTTTTTGTACATATACCTGTTTTAATTACTGCTTTCCGGTGTGCCCAAACCCTCCGGCTCCACGTTCTGTGTCATTGATAGAATCCGCTTCTTCCCATTCCACTTGGGCATGCTCTGCTATAACCATCTGGCAAATGCGTTCACCATCGTTTATAACAAAGTTTTCATTTGATAAGTTGACCAGGATCACCCGTATTTCGCCTCTGTAATCGGCATCTATCGTTCCGGGCGAGTTCAACACCGTCAAGCCATGCTTCAGGGCAAGGCCGCTTCTCGGACGTATCTGAGCTTCGTATCCCTGAGGAAGTTCAATATATAATCCTGTAGGTACTAAGGTACGTTCCAAAGGCGCAAGCGTTATTGGCTTATCGATGTTTGCCCGAAGGTCTACCCCGGCCGAAAATGGTGTTGCATACTCAGGGAGTGGGTGATGAGATTTATTTATGATTTTTACTTTCATTGTTCAATTGGTAATTATTGTTTGCGAAATTACTTAAATCTTTGCAATCTACTTTGCAAATTGATAAAAATTAAGAAATTAAGCTCAATATTAGGCAGTGTTTGAAAAATGCAAGTAATTCAATATCTTTGTGACTCAAAAAAAAGAAAATAAATGGCAACAGCTTATCACAATTTATCTTCATACAACCCTGATTCTGTTCCTGATGGAGAAAATATGAAAATAGGGATTGTAGTGTCGGAATGGAACGAAAAAATTACAGGAGCAATGCTCGATGGTGCATACAAGACATTAGTCAAGCATGGAGTGAAAGAGGAAAATATCCTTATAGATTTTGTTCCCGGAAGTTTTGAATTGATTTTTGGGGCAAAACATCTCGTAGAAAATTCAAGTATTGATGCAATCATTACTATCGGTTGCGTTGTAAGGGGCGATACCCCTCATTTCGATTATGTATGCGGTGGTGTTACGCAAGGTATTGCAGATATGAACATACGATATGATATCCCATTCATTTTCGGGCTATTAACTACCGACACCATGCAACAAGCTGCTGACCGTGCCGGAGGCATACATGGTAACAAAGGCGATGAATGTGCAATTACCGCTCTAAAAATGGTAGATTTTTACCGTAGAAATTTGGCGGAATAAAAAAAAGTGTTACTTTTGCATTCGCTAAAGATAAAGGGGCAGTTACCAAAGTGGCCAACTGGGGCTGACTGTAACTCAGCTGACTTACGTCTTCGGAGGTTCGAATCCTTCACTGCCCACTCATACTTTGCGGAAGTAGCTCAGTTGATAGAGCATTAGCCTTCCAAGCTGAGGGTCGCGGGTTTGAGCCCCGTCTTCCGCTCTGATGAAGAGACACTTACAGAAATGTGAGTGTCTTTTTTTATGTCTTAAAGTGGGGTATTTTGATAGCTGATGTTAGCAGAGATGTTAGCAAGAACGTTAGCAACAATCAGTGTTATGAACATTACAGTTAGCGTTGTATGTTACAAGTACAGACCTCAAAAAGATGGCAGACATCCCCTTATGTTACGAGTTAGCAAGGATGGAAAACGAAGTTATCAAAGTCTTGGTATATCAGTTAACCTTGAAGACTGGGACTTTAAGAAGAATGAGCCCAAGTTATCTTGCCCAGACAGAGAGTATATTCAGAAGATAATCATTGACAAAAAGGCTGAATATCAAACTCAAATCTTGGAGTTCAAAACCTCTCATAAGAACTTCACAGCATCTACTTTGATACAGGCAACAGAAAGAACTACTATCGTAAAAACAGTGGATATGTTCTACAAGGAACTGATAGCCTACTATCGAGGTATTGGTAAAGTAGGAAACTCAAACATCTATCGAGATTCCTACAATTCAATCAAGACATTTAAGAAGACAGACAAATTAGACTTCCACTTTTCAGAAATTGACCTTGTATGGCTCAACGAATATGAAAAGTTCCTGATTAGTTGCAGCAAAGCCGAGACTACAATGAGCTTGTTGTTTAGAACCCTAAGAAGTGCATTTAATAAGGCTATAGAGCAAAACTTAGTCCGAAGTGAAGACTACCCTTTCAAAGGCTTTAAGATGTCCAAATTCAATCTTAAAACGAAGAAGAGAGCCATAAGTAAAGAAGAAGTCAGAAAGATACTGGAAGTGGACTTATCTGATGAAAAAGAGTTGATCCAACTAAGTAGAGATGTGTTTATTTTCAGTTATCTGCAAGGTGGTATAAGTTTTACTGATATTGCCAGTCTAACAGCAGAAAATATAATCAATGGGAGATTAGAATATTCACGCAAGAAGACTAATACAATGATAAATGTTCCCCTGCAAAAGGAATCTATCAGACTGATACATAAATACTCTGATGAAAAGAGAGGGTATCTGTTCCCCATTCTAAATAAGCAGAGCCATAAGACTCCTATACAGAAGTATAGCCGTATTCAGAAGAAGATAAAACAAATAAACTACTCTCTTAAGAAGATAGCTGGGAAGGTTGGTATTGAAATTAAGCTGACAACCTATGTTGCTAGACATAGCTATGCCACAGTGCTTAAACGGTCAGGAGTTTCAACTTCTATTATTAGTGAATCTTTGGGGCATAGTTCAGAAAAGGTTACGCAAATCTACTTAGACAATTTTAAGAATGAGCAGATTGATAAAGCAATGGAGAATTTATTGTAGAGTCAAAGCACAGAGGGGCAATTTTAAGCCCCTCTGGAATTTTGAAGATTACAACAGATTATTTTCCTTAAGCTTTCCTTCCAACCATTTCAAACCTTTGCCTGTAATATATATTTTAGATTCGTAAACCATTAATCCACCTATAGATATTTCAACTGCATCAAGTTTGAAATATCCGCTGTCAATATATTTCTGATAAGGTTCATTTTTATATTTCATCAAAATATCCATCTCCCGAAGATGTTGGAACAAAGTATTTCTACCATAAGATAATTTAAGAATCTTTGCAGTTTCACCAATATCAAATACCTTATCAGAGTAATTAGCAATTCTTTCAGCAAATTCAACTTTAGGTTGCATTTCGACTATTTTTGCTCTTTCAGTTTTTAATGCTTGAGCAATTTCAATAATCAAATCAGGATTAGTTATTAATTCCTCTGTCTTTTCAGGAGTTAAATAAGCGCCATGTCTACGGATAGATGGTAGGACTTCCTCAACTATCCAATCTTGAAATTTTTCTGCAATTGGCTTTCTTGATTGTAGTATTAATCTATAAAAGTTTGGCTCATTGATAATTATAATTTGTTGAGTCCCGCCTTTTGTAAGGAGTGGAATAGTATTCCACCCCTTTGGGTTTAGTCTTTCTTTAACTTTATTTGTTTGTAAATCAAGAATTTTACAAACATCAGTCAAAATAAACCAAACTTCTCCATTTTCTCTTACTAATATTCTGACTTCTCCGAAATCAGGATGTTTAAAAATTGGTCTTTTTTCCATAATATTCAAATTTTTGAGGTTTAATATTCCAATACTAGTACTTGATTTTCTTCTTAGTTTCATTATTATTTTGAATTATTATTAATTTATTCCCAAGATTCTATTTTTATCATAGGCTCACAGCCAATAGCATCCCTTATTACATCACGCATAATTTGAAGGATAAAATCAACATGTTCTTCTGTGGTAATGATGCTGTCATGTATAGTGAACAGAGGTATATCAGGATTTTCTTCTCCGATAATTCTACATACCCCATGAAGGATTAACTGGGCTTCAAGATATTGCAAAGAACAGGCTAAGGCATTATGTGTCCTTCTTCCCTGTTTGGCAAGCCTGAATACATTGTAGACAGACCCATAGTAGTTGAAGAAATACCCTAATCCATCTCTTCTCTCACTGAATGGAGAATTATTTGGACTAAAAAGAATCTCAAACAAAGCCATTTTCCCTGACTTTCTGGGATTATACGAATCTATATAAGACTGAGGAGCACCTTCTGGAATATATCCGTATTTACCAGTCAGCAAAGCAAAATCTTCATAGATAGTCCCTTTTACCACCGAATTTTTATAATCAAGGGCTTCTGGGGAATTAGTAGCCTGCCTTATAAAATCTTCTAACATAATGGTAGAGGGGGATTTTATTACATTCCCATTCCTGTCTGTTATGTTCTTATATCTACCATTATAGATAGATAGTATATCCTGCATTCTGTTCTTCTCATACAGGTCTATATCTAGTAATGTCAGGGATAAGAAAGGCTGAGAGTTCTTGAGGTCTAAACTGACTAACTTTTTTCCTGCATAGCTGATACAAGGTCTAACCTCTGTTTTAAGTCGGGTTAAAGGTGAGTGAAATCTACCCGAAGTCCTGTCTATGGATAAAGTGTATTCCCTATTCGATATTTTATCTACACTTATCTTACGGATATTGTATTTTCTCTTAGCATAATCCTTTGTTTCAGGATTTTCAAGTTCTTTATCCCTTATATCAAGTAATATGGCGTCAGCCCTATCTTTATCTATCTGTAAATTTTCATTAAACCATTTTGTTAAATAAGGCACAGCATCTAAAGGGATTTCAGGTAAATAAGAATCTTTATCTTTAGGATGGCTTCTTAAAACAATACTCTTAATTAAAGTATATCTTGTAATTACCACAGGAACAGTATTGCTATCACTATATTCTTGTGTAAATCTAAACCAATAGGATTTACCACCGTCATGTGAATATTTACCATCAGTTTCAAGTATGCCATTTTCAATAAGATAATTAAGATATAGTTTATAGTCATGAATCTTACCCTGTAATATAGTTGCATATACAGGAACAAACCCTTTATTCCTTTCAAAGTCAAAGTCATTCAAATGTTCAGGAATAGAGTACATCAATGAAATGATGTATAAGAACTTATCCCGATGATAGTTGAAAACAGGAGGATTATTCAATAGTATTTTATCAATATCCAAATTCCTAGGTATATACACTGTTAATGATTCTGGCACATTGCTTTTCTGTGATTTATTTACTTCTTTTTCCATTTTACCTTTTTTTAAAATTTCCGAAAGATAATCAGGTATTTAGACACCACCTGAAAAGCCCTGTACATGGTAAAGGGTTTTCTCCTGTATAACTTATTGATATTGGAATTTGGGTAGAATAGTTATTAAAAAGATTGTGGGTATATATTTTATATACAACTGGATTACAGGTATAAAAAGAAAAACCCTTTACCTCAAGAGTGAGATAAAGGGCTGTTAGGTATAATATTTAACAAAAATGCAGCTAAAATCTACGTACTATTTCTTTTAAATCGTCTAAAGGTTTCTTTTTACTATGTTTATTTGATATTATCCTGTAAGAGGCTTGCTTCCAGTTTATAATCTTGTCTCCATTGTTTTTTACAAAGATTGAGCTAAGGCGTTTATAAGGCAGGTAGCTGTCAATATATTCTTTCTCCATTAATAAGTCTAAAAATTGAATAATTGATGCAAAATTACATTCTTTGTTTATTGTTTTCATCCATTTTATATTCAATGGCTTTTGAATCTCTTTCCCATCAAAAGCCTGCCTAAAGATACTGACAGAAAGGCTTTCTTCTACAAACCCATAGCTTTGAAGTCCTTGCAGTAGTTTTTTTATATTTAATAGTTTTGGAGCAATCATCTTTATTGAATATATAGTCGCCTTATCTTTCTTTGTGAAGTTCAAATATTTTGAATAAGATGAATTTGATTTATTAACATACCGTGGGTATTCTTTATTGACTCTTTTATAGTAATCAACTATAACCGATTGAAAATCTAATGTAAATTGACTACCAATTTGAATTTTTTCCACATTATCAATTATAATACTCATTTTATCAAAAAGAGTATGTACTAATTCTTTCTTTGCTTTTGGTGTATCTCTTTGTAGAACAGCCTTTTTTGTATAATTTACTGATATTTCTACTTGTTCTTCTAAAGTACTTTTGACATTCACCCAAAAGAGATAATTTAGTTGTTCTTGTATTTCTTCTGGTGTAGTTAATACCTTGTTGCCTTCTGAAATATCTTTGGCCTCTCCTATTGTTTCAATAACAATTTCTTTTATTTCAAGATTGGTTATTTTATAATATAATGAGAAATACCCTTTAGAAAAAAACTCTTCAAAGAAAGCAATAGGATTCTCAATATCCGATTTTGTGTAGTTATCAGTATTATTCATATTTACTAACATAAAGTTATACACCAAAAATACAAAACTTTCTACTAAGGATGTACTA
>BNXH01000025.1 GCA_025999435.1 Bacteroidia bacterium
CTTCGAGCGTGAAATGGGAATAATACTCTTCCCATTCATACTTGAACATTGGCAACAAGGCTTCAAATTGGGGAACCGTAAAACCTGTCATACTCAACATTTGGGGCGCATTTTTCTTTACTTTGTCGTATCGCACTTTGCTGTTTTTTTTTGCAAAGATATGTAAAAGAACGCTTTATATGATTATTCGATATAAACTCTATTATTTTATCTGATAATGGAATGTATTGGTACTATGATGAGAAAAGATTACCTGAGAAATTAACAGATTATCTAAATTATTTCACAAAAATCTAATTTAAACGCATTTGGATTGACATTCATTTGATAAATACGGATATTGGGATTCAATTTCTGACCTGTCTTAATGATTTCCTCTTTATCCTTTTTACCGATATTCACTCCTAAATAAATAGCAACAAAGCACTCAGCATCAATTTGGGGATAGGCACGAACTTCTTTCCAGTCTATCACCTCATTTTTTTCCGGCTTGCGAGTCAAAGCCATAATCCAAGGTACTGGCTCAAAAATAAACATTCGAACCTCTTGTTCGTATTCCCACTCCTTGGCTTTTGTCATAAGCTGATATGTGAAAAAATCTTCAGTATTTGTGTAAAAATTGGGTTTCTTAATTATGTCTCGATATTTCACATCTCTACAGTCGTTAAATACCATGGTGCCGAGCATATAGTTAATATGCGGCTTCACTTTCTCAATATCCAATCCAATGCAAACGCCAGTATGATTTTTTGCATAAAATGTCCACATCAATATTGAATCACGGATTTTTGAGAGACAACAAATCCAAGCCTCTTCTTGATTCCGTCTATACGGATGTGCATCCAATAGAATTGTATTCTCTCGCCCCCATTTTTTAGCGCGCTCTGGTGGTATCTTTGAGAAATCAATTAACTCCGGATGACAGTCAAACGGGTCGTTGAGTTTTGTGGCGTTGGTAAACTGAAGATTGCCGTTATTTAACATCGCTTTTGCTCCATTGACATCAAGATATTTTAACAAGATTGGGTATGTATTTTTCATATTGGAGATTTATATTATCTCTACTTCTACACCCTATTTATCAAATGATTATAGGGCATTAAACATTTACTTTTCTTCTAATTCTCTTTTTATAAACTCTTCCAACACTCTCTTTTCAGGTAACTTCACTAAATATTTGGAAACGAATAGCTGATTATCCATGCCGGAAGTGGCGTATTTAGCCAAAGTTTCACCTTTACTACCACAAAGTATAAGTCCGATGGGTGGATTATCATCATCCGACATTTCATTGTCTTTGTAATAATTCAGATAGACATTCATTTGCCCGGCATCAGCATGGTCGAATTTGCCGATTTTCAGGTCAATCAGTATATGGCTTTTCAAAATACGATGATAGAAAACCAAGTCGATGCGGTAATGGGTGTTATCGAATGTGATTCGCTTCTGACGGGCTTCAAAACAGAATCCGGTTCCGAGTTCTATCAAAAACTGCTGTAAGTGATTCAGTATAGCTTCCTCTAATTCCGACTCGCTATATTCCGAGCGTTCTTCCAGTCCGAGAAATTCCAAAAAATAAGGGTCGCGGATTATATCCACGCTTTGAGCCGGCTTTTGATTTTTGAATTTGTTGATAATTGCCTCTTTGTCTTTAGATAATCCTGTCCGAACATATAAAGCGGAATTAATCGCCCGTTCCAGTTCCCGCACATTCCAATTATTCTTTATAGCTTCCACTTCGTAAAAGAGGCGTTCGAGCGGATCATTAAATCTTATCAGTTCAATAAAGTGAGAATAAGACAATCTGGACAGTAGTAACTCTGGAGACAATTCAAAATTATCGCTCAATTTGACAGACATTGTCTGTTGAATTTCTACGCCGCTACTAAACAGCGATTTAATTTCTTGATTTTGCAATTTAACAGACAGCGTCTGTTGAATTTTAGGATAAACTTTGTAAAAAGTTCGGCAAGTCCTTAATGCCATAGGAGAGAAACCTTTAAGCCCTTTTGCCCTTATGGATTTAGACATTGCATCAATAAGCCCGTCGCCGTATTTTGCCCGGTCTTCTCCGCTCTGTTCATATTCAACAATATAATATCCGACAAGCCAATTACGAATAGTAAGATTTTGGTTAATGACTTTCTTCGCATTCTCTTGTAATGCGTAATGTGTTTGATATACATTATCAATCAATTGGTCGAAATTTTGATGCTTTATTATCATAAGGATAAATGTATTTTACAAAAGTAATGAATAACCGGCGTATCGGTATCATCTATTCAAACTATTTCTCAGGGCTTTCAGCCTGTTAGCGGCCTGCTGGTTATCGACTTTGATGTAGCGCATAAATGCAGCAGGGCTTTTGTGTCCCGATATTTTCATGAGTTCCTCTGCTGGAAAGCCTGATAAATACATATTTGTACAGAACGAACGCCGACATGTATGCGAGGACATTAGTTCATATTTCTTACGTATATCTGTTACTCTGGCGTTTCCTTTCTTTCGGACTATTTCTATTTTCTGATTCAGCTTGATTTTCTCGCCCAATTCTTTGACACGTTCGTTGAATTTGTAAGAAGAAACTTTCGGTAAATCGTAGTTATATTTCTTGAGAATATTCGGCACATAGTCAATCATAGGGATAACAACGGCTTTATGTACTTTCCGTTGTTTAATATTGATGTTCCCGTTTACCAAGTCGATATGTTCATTATTAAGAGTTGATAGATCGCTGTATCGTAATCCGGTATAGCAGCCAACAATGAATATATCCCTGACTTCCTCTAATTCTTTATCATCGGAGAGATTAAGCTGATATATTTTAGCTAATTCATTTTCTGTTAAATAGATAGCGTCGGTTTCCTCTTCTACAACCTTGAAAAATTTCAAATCGACAGTCGGGATAGTTCCTTTTGCAATTTGATAGTTTACAAAACCTTTTAACAATCTCACTACTTTTCCGGCAGAATTTGTTACCAGCCCAACCGTACCATCGGGTTTTACGGCTTCATAAAACAGGTAGTTCATAAATTCGTTGTAGAATTTCATGTTAAGATTGCGAAAAGATATTGGTTGAGAAGAATACTTCTTAAATGTCGTCAAATGCTTCTTTAATGTCCTGTAGTCCTTTACTTGGTCTTTAGATACGAAAGGAGCTTTCTCTTCGATATACTTATCCAAAAGGGCAAACAAGTCTGTCCGAGCCTGTTTCTGTTCATATTCTCTTTCAACAGTTAATTCTTTCAGCACAAAGTCAACAGTCGGTTCTATATCATTTTCGTTAGCGTAATCCAATATATTCGACAGACGCAGATATATTTTATTGACAGTTATTTCTATTTCGTCATATTCGGGACAAGCACGTTTAACGCACTTCTTTTTATCGTCCCAATGCTCGAATTTGATAGAATATCCGGTCGATATTAAAGTCCGTTTAGTCCGATCATAGTTGTAACGTACATAAAGTGGCGTATAACCTGATTTAGAATTGTAGTCTTTCTTGATGTAAACAAAGTATTTAGCCATATAAAAATTGTGTTGCATTTGTGTTGCAAACTTACAAAAACTATCCGAAAATGCAAATAATATTCGAAAACATAAAAAGTTAAATAATTGATATTCAATAATTATTATAAAATATTGGAAACTATTAGAAAATAATTAGAGTCCCGTCCATACCGCCAAAAGCGAAAGCAAATCGAAGCAAAGGTCTGAAAGTCAACACTTTCAGACCTTTTTCTTTTTAGCCATTGCCCACGAAAAACAGCAAATTAACGCACTATTCACGGTACAATTCGTGGGCTTTTTTAATATCTTATTTTTGCCCACGAATAGGGTTTCTATTCGTTGATTTTCAGAATTTTGCATAGCTTTCAAATGAACTGTAACAAGTAATTTTGTAACAGTAAAATTTCAAGCCCATGAATGCAATTCAAACAACGTTCAGTTTGCTTTATGTTATCAGAAAGCATCGGCTTCTTAAAAACGGAGAAGCCTCTATTTATTTACGTATTACAGTAAATGGTGAAGTCGCCGACATCACCACTAAACGTAGTGTCCGTCCTGAAATGTGGGATCAGCGACGGGAATGCAGTCTCGGAAAACTACATCGGGACAAAGAATTAAACCATTATCTGGAAACTGTCAAAACTCGTCTGTATCAAATTCATCGGGAGTTTGAAATTGACGGTAAGAGAATCACGGCAAAAGCTTTACGGGATAGTTTTTACGGAAAAGACGAAGACAGCAAGACTCTTGGTGATGTTTATCGGGAGCATAATAGAAAATGTAGAGCATTAATCGGGATCGATTATTCTCGTTCTACAGTAGAAAAATTCGATACATCTCTTTCACACCTTATTGAATACATACAATATCAATATGGTAAAGATGATATTTTGCTCTCTGAGCTCAATGGTCAGTTTGTAACAGATTTTGACTTTTATCTAAAGACAGTCCGCAAATGCCAGAATAATTCCAGCATCAAGCATCTAAAGAATCTGAAAAAGGTTGTCCGGATAGCTTTGGCGAATGATTGGATCAAGAAAGATCCCTTTTTCGGTATCCAGTTCAAACACGAAGAAACTCATGTTGAATTTCTGACGCAGGAAGAACTCGAAAGAATTATGAATAAAGAATTCGAACTACCCCGACTTGAACTTGTGCGGGATATTTTTGTTTTCTGTTCCTTCACAGCATTGGCGTTTATTGATGTTAAAAATCTGACTCCAGACCATTTGATGAAAGACAATAATGGTGCATTGTGGATACGCAAACCTCGTCAGAAAACAGGTAACATGAGTAACATTCCTGTGCTTTCGGTTACTAAAAAGCTGATAGACAAATATAAAGATCATCCAGAGTGCATAAAAAAAGGTGTGCTATTACCTGTATTGAGTAACCAAAAGCTCAATAGTTATTTGAAGGAAATCGCTGATCTGTGCGGGATTAAGAAGAAGCTTACAACACACGTAGCCCGGCATACAGCGGCCACAATTGTATTTTTAGCCAATAATGTTTCTATGGAAAATGTGGCTAAAATATTGGGACATTCCAGTACAAAAATGACACAACATTATGCGAAAGTACTAGATAGCTCTATCATGCGTGATATGTCCACAGTAGAAAAATGTTTCGCACAGTCGGGAGAATAACAAAATACAAGGACAATGAAGACCGAATCAATATCAATTGTCAACAACAAAGTCATTATTCCTTCCGGGCTTAATGAAATATGGATGACAGCTAATCAAATAGCCAATCTATTCGAATGCTTTATTTCGAAGATAAACGCTAATATCCGTACGATACTTAAAAGCCATGCACTTGATAATACAAAAGTATGCCAAACTTATTATTATAAAAATGGAAATTCCATAGATTTATATAATCTGGAAATGATTATTGCTCTATCTTTCAAAATTAAATCCCATAATTCGGAGATATTTCGCAAGTGGATATATGGTGCGATTATGGCAGGAAGGATTGGAAATCCTGTTCTTATGGCTGGTAACTGTTTTTCTCTTAACTGATGATTCAATTAGTTAGAGTATAATAATTGCAATTCCAGGTGCTTAGATATTCTGAGACGAAGATGACTTGTCAATATCAAAAAATATAACTATACACTTGTGTAATAGACTTATTTTGAAATATTTATAAGATAAAGTCTTTTATAATCAATTATCTATAGATAAGTTCACTCTAATTTCTATTTCTTTAGAAGAGAAATGATCTAAATTGACTAAAAAAAAACACACACCATACTATTATAGTATAATTACAGATAAACTGTTTGATATTTTTTCAATTAGCGTATTCTTCTAATTTTAATATTTATGGAGAACGATATTTACCCTCTAAATAAACTTAAAAACATTTTGGTTAATACAAAGAGAATGATTAAGTTTGTGATTGCAAAAAAGGTTGAATTTAGACTGGTATTGCAAATGAAAACTAAATAAATGGCGAAACAATACAAATATTTAGAATCCTTTCTTGATGAGCAGAGGGCAAATGGTAAGTATAGTTTTACAACTGAAGGCTTACATAGTCAATTGGATGTATCAGAGAACGCACTAAAAAAATCGTTACAACGTCTGAAGAATCAGAGGGCAGTAGTAATGATACGAAGGGGATTCTATGTGATTGTTCCACCGGAATACAAGGTAAAAGGCATTATTCCAACCAGCTTTTATGTATATGATTTGATGAATTTCTTGAATAGGGATTATTATGTGGGGCTTTTGAATGCAGCAGCTTATCATGGGGCAGCTTATCAGCAACCTCAAAACTATTCTATCGTTACTGAAGGTATTGCTTTGAGACCTATCAGAAGAGATCAGGTAGAAATTAATTTTTATATCAAAAAGACATGGAATAAAAAGGATGTTATAAAGAAAAAAGTAGATACCGGTTATATCAATGTTTCGTCTCCTGAACTAACTGCTTTAGATTTGGTTAGCTATTATAATGAAGTGGGTGGATTAAATCGTGTGGTTACTGTAATAGAAGAGTTAAAAGAAGCGATACAGGCTGATAAATTGGTAAAAACAGCAATACAATATAATGAAACATCAGCAGTTCAGCGTTTAGGGTATTTATTAGAGCATGTTTTAGAAGAGAATGAAATAAGCGATGCCCTATACAATTATCTTGGACAAATTGAGTTTTATCCAATTTTATTACGTATCCAAAGAAAGAAACCAGAGAATATGATAACTGGCAATAGATGGAAAGTGGTGCCTAATGTAGAAATAGAAGCAGATATATGATACCACAGTCATACATAACAGGATGGCTAAAACAGGCTCCGTGGCAGAAAAACTGTCAGGTAGAACAGGATTTAATTAGACAGCGAGCCTTGATTGCTTTGTTCAGTGATGAATTTATCAGAAAACGTTTAGTTTTTCGAGAGGAGCGGCATTCTATAAATTATTCTTGATTCCAGCAGCAAGATATTCTGAAGACATTAATTTGGATGAATTGTTAGAGACTAAACTTAAGGCTTTGTATCAACGTAAGAAAACTCGTGATTTAAAGAAAGCAAAAATGAATGTAGTAAGGTTATTGAAGCATTCAAATGCTATATGAAAGAGGAAGAAAATAATGTTGTACAAAAGGAGTTTCTCAATAATATGGAGGAGAAAATTGAAAATACTGACTTTAGAGGTGATATGAATGGATTTTAAGAAATGATATAGAATACGATATAGATGAAGCATATATATTTATAAAAGGTTTTCTTTTACATAAGGTTTAATTTGAAAGAACATCAAGTAAAAGCTTTAAGATATGGATGAAAAAGCAATAAGACAAGAACTGGGAAGGGTGCTACAAGAAGAACCGAATAACTATAGTCGTATCCTAGAACTATCCACAAAATTATCAAGTTTCGATAATGAAAACATTCGCTTTAGTGTTGATGCGGGTGTTATTGATAGATTAGGGAGTGAGCTTGTAGCCAGGCAGGAAACAGCTGTTTCAGAGTTGGTTAAGAATGCTTATGATGCGGACGCAACAAAGATCAATATAAAATTTGAAAATTCAGATAATATTGGCGGTACCCTTTATATTGAAGATAATGGTACAGGAATGACTCGAGAGCAATTAATTAATGGCTTTATGAGAATATCTTCAACATCTAAAATACATAATCCACTATCAGATATTTATAAACGTAAGAGAGCTGGTCAAAAAGGCATTGGGAGATTTGCCGTTCAGCGGTTGGGCGAAAAACTAACTATTATAACACAGACAAAAGAAAGCAAAAATGCATTGGTTGTATCGATAGATTGGAATGATTATACAAGTGATATTGATTTATTAACTGTAAATAACAAAATTCTAACAAGGCAAGATAAATCAAAAGAAAATGGAACAACCTTAAAAATTGAATTATTAAAAGATAAATGGTCTGAAGCGTCTATTCGAAGAATTTATAATTATGTCGGAGACATATTACAACCATTTCCCCTATCTGAAATAGATGAACATAAACCTGAAAGTGACCTCATTATAGATCCTGGATTTAAAGTCTACTTTTCTAAAATAATAAATGGTAAACAAATTAATATTGCCGATGATAAAACCATGGTTTATAATCATGCTACTGCAATAATTGAAGGTACTATTGATAAAAGCGGAGTGGGAATTTATACGTTAGAAAGCAGAAAGATAGACCTGAATGAAATCGGATATATTAGTAGTGATCCGGATAAAGAAAATGTACCATTCTCTGAGTTGAGAAATGTTAAGTTTAGGGCTTATTATTTTATATATAATTCTGATATGGTTCCCAAAATGCAAGAGTCAAATATCAGAAAACTAGCTAGAACACAAGGAGGTATTCGATTATATAGGAATGGATTTAGAGTGCTTCCATATGGAGAGCCAAATAACGACTGGCTAGGATTAGATGCCTCAACGGTTAGGCGCTCGGTTCTCCCCGTTCATGCTAATATTAATTTTTTTGGCTTTGTCGAGTTGATCGATAAAGAGAATGAATTTAATGAAACATCAAGTAGAGAAGGATTAGTAGAGAATGAGGCATTAATCCAATTAAAAAATTTCATTTATCGAGCTATAATGACAGCTGTTATAAAGATTGCAGAGGTCAGAAATGTAAAAATTGTCTCTGGACAAAAGATAAGTGATGGTATTTATGAATCTGTAGAGGTAAGAATAAAAAATATTGCATTCACTATAGAAGAGCTCGATAGAGAATTAGAGAAGGATTCTGGCAGTGTTGAAGTAAAGAGTCGTAGAAAAAAGAAAATACAGCAGGTCAAAAAAGAAATTTCTGAACTACAGAAAGCTCAAGAAGAAGAAAAGGATCAATATTTAAAAGAAAGATCAATGCTTCGGGTTCTTAGTAGCGTAGGATTAACTATAGCTCTATTTATCCACGAGGTAAAAGATTATATCTTAAATATGAACGCCGATATTAAATTTCTATTGGATAAGTTAAAGTCAGAAGAGCAAATATTCAAAAGGCTGCTTATTCTCCAATCTAATGTTGAAACTTTTAAATCGTATACATCGTATTTTGATGTGGTCATCTCTCAAAACATAGTCCGAAATTTAATTCCAATTGAATTACAAAATAAAATTGAGGAATTTTGGGAAAGTACTAGAAATGATGCTCACAGAAGTAGTCTCCAATTCGATAAACCTATTAGAAATGAATACTACTTATTTACGACTCCAATGCACCCTTCGGAATGGTCTTCCATTTTGTTCAATTTATACACAAATGCGAAAAAAGCGATAAAAAGAACTAAAAATAAGGGTGTTATAGATATAGAATGTGGGAAAATAGAAAATAGAATCTTTCTGAAATTTTCTGATACAGGAGATGGGATTCGAGATGAAATAAAAGAGCAGATTTTTGAGGAATTTTTCACTACTTCATCGCCTAAAACACTGGAAAGTTTGAACACAAGTAATGAGGTGACAGGCACTGGATTAGGTTTGAAAATTGTAAGAGATATTTTATTAAGTTATAGAGGGAGGATTTATGTTGATGAACCTAAAGAAGGTTTCTCTACAACAATATATGTTGAAGTTCCAAAAGCAAATGATAAAGATTTAGATAAACATGGTTTGTAAAGTTTTTTATATAGAGGATTTAGATCCTGAAAGTCGAATTGAAACACTGAAAAGTGATAGTTTCAAAATTGTATCATTTAAGCCAGATGTCAATATTGATGATATTATTCAAAAAATTATTGATGAAAACCCTGATATAATTTTAATGGATTATAAGTTGACAGAAGGTAGTGAGTTATCCTATTGTGATGCACCTACAATAGCCTCGACTCTAAGGTCAAAATATAATAATGCGATAAAGGAAAGACCTATTGTGTTAATATCAACATTAGATAATATTGTTAAATTATACAAGAAAGATTATACAAGTCATGATTTATTTGATTATGCAATAAGTAAAGAAAGAGCTTTAGAAAATACTGAATACTTTAGGTGTAAATGTCTCTCATTTTTGAACTCTTATACAGATATTGTCAAAAATAAATTTGATTTAGATAAAATATTAGGTTTAAATGGTGAAATAAATCTAATTCATTCAAAAATAAGAATTCAACTGAACAAAGATATTCAATCGGCATATGAGTTTAGCAGATTCATTTTTGAACATTTAATTAGATGCTCTGGCTTATTAATCGGAGAAGATATTTTATCTGCTAGATTAGGGGTAAGTAAGGATTCTACTGATTGGGGAAAATTGAAGGAAAAGCTTTTAGAGTATAAATATATAGGAATTTTCTCTGACGTATATGATAGATGGTGGATGTCTAAAATTGAATTTTGGTGGAATGATATATTAAAAATTGATTATCCGTTGAGACAATACGATGTCACAGAAAGAGTCTTACTTTTACAAAAGCAGTTAGGATTGAATGATTTAAACGAGGTGAAAAGTAGCTCTATGAATCTCAGCAAAAATTATTGGAGTATATGTAAAGAAACCCAACTACCTTTAGATCCTTTTGATGGCATTGAATTATTAGATGAAGAGTATAAACCATGGCAGGATAAAGAATACGTATCAATAGAAGGAGCATTGCAAAATTTGGAGAAATATTCTAAAATAATTAGTGAATCTGATAAAAGAGAATTGCGCAAATATAATAAGTAATTAAGATGAATATTTGGGATAAAAGACAATATAAGAATGATTTATCGCTATTTAAACAAGTTTTAGACTCTGCGAATATAGATGGAGATTTTAAAATAATTGAGGATGCAATTGATAAATTAGATGACAAGGAAATCATTGAATATGATATACGGAATCTATGTTTTCACATTAATGGACGCATTGCAGGTACAACCCCCGAGAATTTAAATTATTGTCAAATTTATTTTGATAATAAAATTGCGTTAAAAGATTCTTTAGATGAGAATCATGATCCTTTCTATCGATACAATTTAAATATAAATATTTTTTTATATAAAAGTAAAAATGACAATAAAAAAGCCTATTGCTGTTCTTGGCACTTGGATAAAGAAGATAATGAAGTAAATTTTAAATATACTCATCCATTTTATCATTTTCAATTTGGTGGGAAAAAATATGAATATATAGATCCAGATATGGGTCTATTAAACTGTCCAAGAATCCCCCATCCTCCTATGGATGTGTTTCTTGGATTTCATTTTATATTAAATAATTTCTACAATAAAAAACAGTTTGATTTTGTCGAAGGAATAATGAATAATCCAGATTATAAAAGAATTATAAAAAGGGCACAAGATAGACTCTGGCAACCTTATTTTAAAGCATTTGATTCAGCAAATACTCATAGTGATTTTACAATCAATAAAATATTTCCCTTGTATATAAGCTAGGCATGAATCAAAACATCTTAAAATATCTCAGGACTTATTCTTACAAAGAACAGGATATAAATAGATTATTAGTTTCTTCATTTGTACGTATTAATAGGATTGAAGAAATCAATAATGAGTTTATAAGAGGTTTTATTATTAATAATCAGAATCAAGAAGAAAGTCATCAACTAGATGAATTCTTGACTTTTTTTGATTCTAATTTTGATATAGAATTCTTGTTAGAGCTTTTTGAATTTGTTATTTCACCAGAAGATAAAGAAGTTAATGGAGCAGTCTTCACGCCTAAGTTTATTAGAGAATATATTGTTAAACAAATAATCTTGCAATTTGAGGGCCAAGAAAAAGATATTAATACATTAAAATTTGGAGACATTGCTTGTGGCTGTGGCGGCTTTTTTAAAACAATATCAGAAGAATACAGGAATAAAACTAATAAAAGCTATTTTGAAATATATAAAGAAAATATATTTGGATTAGATATCCAGCATTATAGTATTGTCAGAACGAAAATATTATTGATTCTTAATGCAATAATCAATGGTGAAGATTCTATAGAATTTGAATTCAATTTATTTGAAGGGAATGCCTTAGATTATGATTGGAATAAAATTAAAGAAATAAAAATAAACAGGGGCTTTGATGCAGTTATAGGAAATCCCCCTTATGTAGGCTCTTCAAATTTAGATGAATACACGAAAAATCTAATGAAAAACTGGTCAGTTTCATTAACTGGAAAATTAGACCTTTATATTCCTTTTTTTGAGATTGGCCTAAGGTGGCTTACAAAAGAAGGTATATTAGGATACATAACAGTAAATAATTTCTATCGAAGTTTAAATGGGCGAGCATTAAGAAGCTTCTTTTCTGAGAATAGTTTTGATTTCAAGCTAATTGACTTTGGTAGTGAACAAGTTTTTAGATCAAGATTGACTTATACTTGTATCTGTCAGATAAAAAAAACAAAAGGTAGTTTGCGATATACAAACTCAACACCACAGAGAATTGATTTATTAGTGGATGAAGACTTTGTCAAGTTTAAATATGAACAGCTAAACAATATTGATGGTTGGCAGTTAGAAGATGCTAAAACTCAACTTAATCTAAAAAAATTAGAGAATGCGGGAGAAAAACTAGGATGCTTGTTCAATATAAGAAATGGCTTCGCTACTTTAAGAAATTATATTTATTTATTTAAGCCTATTGATGAAGATGATAGGTTTTATTATTTTGAAAAAAATTCTGTAAGATATAGAATAGAAAGAAATATTTGTCGAGATGCAATTAAACCTAATATTCTAAAGGATGAATCTGATTTAGAACGTTTCATGGAGAAGATAATTTTTCCATATATTATAGTTGAAGAACAAAATAATGGCTTGTTTCAAAATCAGACCAATCGTTTAGTGAAAATTATCGATGAAGAAAGGCTTATTCAAGAATTTCCCGATACATACAATTACCTTTGCTTATACAAAGCAGAATTAGCAAAAAGAGATAAAGGGCAGAGAGAATACGAAACTTGGTATGCCTTTGGTAGAAGCCAGGCTTTAAATATTACAGGGCTAAAATTACTTTTTCCCTATATATCTGATACCCCATATTTTGTCTATACAAATGATACCGAGTTATTATTTTATAATGGATATGCACTAGTGTCTGATTCTGAAAAAGATCTGAAATTTATTCAAAAAATATTAAAAACAAAAATCTTTTGGTACTACATAAAACATACAAGTAAACCTTATGCTAATAACTATTTCGCTTTAGCTAAGAATTACATAAAAAATTTTAGTATTCCTCCATTCACGTTAAATGAAAAAAAGGTTTTTATGGAATTAAAAAATAGAGACTCAATAAATAAATTCCTACTTAAGAAATATAATATAACCGATATTGAATTATAAAAGATGAATTTTAAATTAACAGGGAAGTAGTCTTCCCCCCCACTTAAACAAAAACGTGTGCTAAAGCTAAAGAGTGTCTATTGTCCGAACGAAGTCTTTGATATGTCATTTTTTGTCTCTGTATCAATTCCTTTTCTGACAGTATTTAGAACTATTTTTGTAGTCTAAATCGACAAATATGAGACGAAGTACTTTTAAAATTCTTTTTTATATTAAGAGAAGTAACCCTAAGAAAAATGGAAAAGTAGCTATAATGGGTCGAATTACCATAGACGGAAAACGTTCTCAATTTAGCACAAAGCTTGAAATTTATCCCGACGAGTGGAATAATGAATGGGGAAAATCCATTGGTAATAATATAGAAGCAATCGCTATTAACTCTATGTTAGATAAGATCCGTGGAAAGATAGTCATGTCCTATTATAAATTAATGGATATAGACGGGTATGCCAGCCCCGATAAAATCAAAAATATTCTATTGGGTTTCGAAGAAAAGGGTAAAACCATCATCTATTACTTCAATAAATTCAATGAACAATACAGATCAAAAGTTGGAGTGACAGTTACTAAAACTACTTACTTAAGATATGAATTAGTAAAAAAACGATTATCAGAGTTTATGGAAAAAACATATAAGGTAAAAGATATGCCTTATAGGGAAATAACCACCGTTTTTATTCAAAATTTTTATCAGTTTCTGCGAAGTAAATATAAATCTGGAAACAATAATGCGATGAAAACCGTCCAACATTTGAGAGCTATATTCTTTTACATAAAAAATAGCGGAGAGTATTTTCCTGATCCATTTGCTAATTTTAAAATTAGTTTTGAAAAAAAGGAGCGGTCATTTCTAACAAAAACAGAATTGATCGCATTGTATAATAAAAAATTGCCCTCTGAACGGCTGGAAAGAGTTAGAGATATTTTTCTTTTTTGCTCCTATACTGGTTTATCGTATTCTGATCTCCAGAACCTGACTAAAGAAAAAATTAGAACAAATATTGATGGCCATCTATGGATTATGGCTACCAGGAATAAAACTGGAATTCCATATAAGGTACGTTTGTTAGCTATACCTATAGCTATTCTTAAGAAATATGAATATTTACAGGCATATGGGGAATTATTACCCATAATTAGTAATCAAAAAATGAATGAGTATTTATCCGAAATCACTAATATTTGCGGTATTAACAAAAGAATAACGAGCCATTGTGCCAGACATACTTTTGGAACCCTTTGTCTTACAGAGGGAATGTCAATAGAGAGTGTCTCTAAATTATTAGGGCATACGAAAATTAAAACAACTCAGATATATGCTCAGATAACTGATCAGAAATTGAGTAATGAAATGGATAAATTAGCAAAAAAACTGAATATAGCTAGTTCTTTGAAATAACTGAAGTCGCTAATGCAAGCTATAATTAAGGATTTTGAACCTTAGAAACAAATATAAATCGGCTCAAAACTAACCGAACTAACAATCTCACATATATATGTTTATAAAATAAAGGCTTGGCGCGCGGGTTCGAATCCCGTCTTTCGCTTATGCAAAATAGAGCAAAACAAAGCAATTACAACTCATCTTTCACTCTCACATTTTTCCTCATCCCGTCTTTTTCCTTATTTTATCATTTTAAATATCAATATATCAACATATTGTGGGTTTCTGTATAAAAACTCACGATAGATAGTATTATAATTTATTTGGCTAAGCAATTTGAGGAAAAAGAGTGAATTATAAAAGAGGAAATAATGCGAATAGTTGGATTTGAACCTATTACTTTTCTGTCTGTAAATAGGATGCCTCATGTCTTATTTTGGCTATGTAAAGGTTGTTGTTATTTCAACAGGTACATCCTATTGTAATAAAAAGCCACAAAGTAAATTTGTGACTTTTCTCTTTTGTCTAAAAACTATTTAGAGCGTTTCTTCGAACAGAGATTTATATAATTTTTGTAGAAATCATCTATTGTTTTAGGATCAGATTTAATAACCCTATTGTTGAGTTTATCTTCTATTTCAGAGAGCTTGTATAGGCAGCGGCCACGGAGTTTATGATAGGATATAGCATTTTCTGTACGTAAGCGCTGCAACGTTCTTGTACTTATTTTAAGTAAATCAGCAACCTCCTGACTATCCAACCAAATATCTTCTTTGTTCTTATCTGACACTTGGTGCTTTAGGATATAATCAGTTAATATTTCAATTTTATCAACTAAACTTTTGAATGCTTTACTCTCTATCGTTATAACCTCCATATTATTATTGCTTTAAGTTATTATTTTTTTAATGATTTAACATCTTCTGATCGATAATAATATTTATCTCTCACCCGGATATAAGGAATAATATTCTTTACTCTATATCTTTGAAGTGTACGGGAAGATATTCCTAAGAACACACATACCTCTCGATTATTCCACCATTCTTCAGGACCAAAAGCATCTTCGTTTGGAAGTGTATTACATGGAGGTTTATCAGATATTTGGCTGGTTTTATCTGAAAAGTAATTATTATGAGTGTTAGATTCCATTTGACTATATTTTTATCGATAAATCCCTTAATACAAAGAAAAATGAAATAGATTTGTTATAGGCTTCTTCTTTATAGTGGGTCGATTATTCTATTGAGGCGTTAGGATAGTTCCCTTTCGATTAAAAAGTACAGAAAATATTCATCATTTTTTGTGTTATGCTTATTAGCTAGGTGTTGTATTTTCTTATTGAGGTTATAGGAAGCTGAATTAGTAGTACCATATCTAAAATAATTTAAGATGAAAGACATATTGTTAGTCACCATCGTTTTAAACATTAGCATTTCATTAATCTTATCATCCTCCACAACTTTCAACCATACTTGTAACTCTTTCTTTATTTTGAGAATATCACAACTTCTATCTCTTTCCATAATATTTCTGAAAGACAGGCATCTCATATATGCTTTTTCTATAACAGGAAATTCTTCAAATAAAGCTTTTGCTCGATCAGACTGGATTACTGTCCAACTTTGAGGAAACTTAGATAATAAGGAACGACTCCAGGCTAATACTTGTAGTGATGTTTCGCCGTTTCTAAGGCTTTTCTTACAATAATCTATTTGTTGCCGAATACGGACCTTTTGGCAACACCATAATAGATATCGAATAATACTGAATTTATCTATGATAAAGCAAGCATTGACAAAAATATCCTTACATAATTTCGAATATTTATTAGATATAGACAGGCTAGAGGTCACAGTTTCAACAATACTACAGGCATCTTCTTCAGATAAAAGCAAATTTCGTATATCGGAATAACGGCAACCATGAAGCATTAGCACTATTTTCCCTGTTTCTTGATTGCTGATAAACAAATGGTGCTCATTTTTAATTTTTATTTCATTGATCCCTATTGATTTGCCTAGATTCTCGGTTTTAAAAATGAATATATTCTTTACATCTTTTTTACTTTCTGGTAACAAGTTTCGAATAGTTGTCTGATACTTACTGGATCTCCATTTAGGATAATCACTCAAATGATTCTGATACCAGCGATATAGGGATTGAATATTTATTTGAAATAATACAGAAAGTGTTGGCAGATTACAATAAAAGGTATCAATGTGCTTCTTTTAAAAAAGACGCAAAATGATGCGTTGTCTTTATTCCGCTCGGATGTAATTGGTATGTGTTGGAATAGTATTTATTGATACCGGATTGCTTCCATCGACGCCGATATATTTTTAAGTAAGTCGGTTTATCTTTTAATGGAAAACTTAGTAGTCCTATAGGGTTACAAAAACCATCTAAAACAATGTTTGGTATTCTTCGTAGGCATTGAGGGATCATTTCCTTTTTTTCATCAAAGCGGATCTCTATCCTATTTTTGTGCTCTTCAATTGCTGACAATTCAAAATATGGCAGAATATCATCAGGAAAACACACGCTTAATAGTTTATCAACCAAGTCTTTCATAACAAAATAATTTAGAAGAGGTAACAAACAAAGATACATTATTCAATAAGAAAATTGGTATAGCACCTCAAATTGATTTCGAGCCGTAATATATTTTGTCGAAGCAAATCGAGGCCAAATCAAAGCCACTCCTTACCAGATAAAGATATACTGTTTCTAGATTCTTCATGATTATTTTTATTTGTAGTAAATTTTAATATTGATAGTTATGGAATTAAAAATTATTGGAGAATGCACTTTAAATAAAATCTCAGATGAGATTAAGCAGTTATTAGAGAAAAGTCGGAAATTAAGATCTTCTCAAAAGGAGAATAAGTATTTGGATAACCAAGATGTATGTTTATTACTAAACATTTCACCTCGGACTCTTCAAACTTATAGAGATAAAAGGATTTTGCCATATATTCAAATAGATAGAAAGTGTTATTATAAGCTTGAGGATGTAAATCTATTTATTGAAAGAAACATGAGTATAACTAAATAAAATGTGAATTATGAATAATAATGATATACTAAAAGAATCATCTCCAGAGATAAATGATATACTTCTGGCTATAAAAGAAATAAATGCAAATATTGAGTTTGCAACTAAAAATTATAAATCAACATTAAAAGATGAACAATTCCTGAATAAAAAGCAAGTTTGTGATTTACTTCATATTTGCTCTCGCTCTCTACAAAATTACAGAGACAGGGGGATATTGCCATTCTATAAAATTGGAGGAAAACTTTTGTACAAGATGTCTGATGTACAAAAACTTTTAGATAATAACTTCTATCAAGCATGGGAGTAATTGCCTATACAGTGAAATATTATAAAGAATATTTGCTAAACTTGAAGGTAAGAATACAGAAGAGACTATACAATAGATAAATAACCAAAAGAAGATGGTGAGAAGATAATTGATAAATCATATTATGTCATCTTCCTATCCGGGAAATTAAAAATCAGGTTTAATTTGAAAACAATATCTCCTTATAATTATCCAGTTAGATTTCCTATATTTGTTCTTTATAATATAAGCCTGATAAAGGGAAGTATTACAAGAAAGAAGAATCAAGCAAACATGGCTTGCAGAGAAGCTCAGTAAGAGTTTTAAAATTATTAATAGCTACGCTTGTAATCGGATTCAACCCCCATTGGAAACTTTATATCAGATTGCGGAGATACTGCAAGTAAGTGTGAAGGATTCGATTGTTGATAATAAAAAAGTCTAAATGACTATATAATATTATAGAAACTGAATGTATGAGCATCAAAGAAATCATAAAACAGCCTGAAGGAAGACGTTTGGAATTCAAAGAAGTTCTCCCTGAAAATGCTGAATTAGCAAATACAATCATTGCTTTTGCTAACGATGCAGGAGGTGAATTATATATTGGTGTTCGAAATAGTCCGAGAGAAATCATCGGACTACCTGAAGAGGAACTCATGAAAATAGAAGAGCAAGTAAGCAATATTATATTCGATCGTTGCTATCCTGCTATTATGCCAGACATCACTTTTCTGACAGAAGAGGAGAAACATATCATACGGGTAACTATATTTCGAGGTAGTACTCCACCATATTATTTAAAGGATAAGGGTAAACTGAAAGGAACATACATTCGGGTTGGTTCTTCCAATCGCTTGGCCGATGGAGAAATCATAGCTGAATTGGAACGAAGAAAACGAAACATATCATTCGATAGTGAACTGATTATGGACAAAGCTGTGAGTGAGTTGAATTTTGAATTCTTTAAGCAAGAGTATCAAGACAAGACAGGCGAGACTTTAGATATACAGACTCTTCGAAAACTCGAACTTATTAAAGATATAAATGCTACAGAGTATCCAACCAATGCTTTAATATTGTTTTCTGATGATGACCTTCGCAGATCACTATTTCCTTTTGCCAAAGTTGAGTGCGCAAGATTTAAGGGTATTAAGACCGAAGAATTTATTGACCAAAAAAGTATTTTAACCAATATCGCTACGCAAGCAGAAGAGGCTTATAACTTTGTCCTCCGTCATATAAATAAAGGTGCAGTAGTCGAAGGTGTTTATACAATTTCACGTTGGGAATATCCCGTCAAAGCAATCAGAGAAGCAATTAGAAATGCCATTGTACATCGGGATTATTCACTCACCGGAAAAGATGTTAAAGTAGCCATCTATGATGATATGGTAGAGATCACCAGTCCGGGACTTTTACCTCCTTCGATTGATTATGCAGCAATGGAGAGTCGTCAAAGTGACGCTCGAAACAAAATTATAGCACCCGTTTTCAAGCGGATAGGAATCATCGACCAATGGGGTAACGGATTAAAACTCATTGCTGACGAACTAAAAGAATATCCTCAGATAGAATTTCATTGGAAAGAAACAGGATTATCTTTCCAAGTGCAGTTCGTGAAGCTTGATTATGTTGAGGAGCAAGAGTTACAGCAAGAGTTACAGCAAGAGTTACAGCAAGAGTTACAGCAAGAGTTACAGCAAGAGTTACAGCAAGAGTTACAGCAAGAGTTACAGCAAGAGTTGTCGAACCAGACTATGTATTCTGATGTCCTTAGTAAAATAATGGAAACACCTCTTTCCCGCAAAGAAATATCAGAAGGATTAGGGCAGAAACAAGTTTCCGGACAGCTAAATAAAATATTATCAAAACTGGCCGAAGATAAATTGATTGAACATACAATTCCAGATAACAAGAATCATCCGGAGCAAAAATTTAGAATAACTAAACGAGGAAGAATCTTTTTAAAGTTAGTAACCAAGTAGATAAATATTTCATTATCTTTACAACATAGTTCATTGACAGAATACATCAAGCTGAAAATCATAGAAATGTGCACAATGCCAATTCGTGGGCAATGATTTTCAGACCTAGCTAAGATATTGATTGGATGGCAAATAACCGGTTGGTTCATCTTCCGTCCATACCGCCAAAAGTTAAAAGCAACTCATTGATTTTCGATGGGTTGCTTTTGTTTTCAGGGTATTTGTGTTGCACTTTTTTCCAAAATCTCCATTTTACGCTGATGAGAATAGTAAACCGCCCTACCTATCACAAGCAAGACGGTTTCATGACAAATTTAGTAAACAATGCTATTTATCGCATAGCTGCGTTTTGAGGCTGGTTATAATCGTTATAGTTTTCGGACAATACGATGAGGTCAGACATCAAAGTTATACAGGCTAAAAGTATCTTGTAACTGACCTACTTTAGAGGCTATTTCTACAAGCCTGTTATCCGGTTCCACTTTCATACTATTATTTTTAAAATTTGTTCTTAACTCGTTTGAATTGCAGGACGTTTTTCAAGTCCCTAAGTATTACTTTATGCTCTCTGTCATCATCATCTACCAGCAAGGCAAATGATGTATCTATGTGCTTTACGTACATAGTAAGTCCGTTTATTATTGCTGTCATAGGCTAATATTTTAATAAGATATTGAAAAACAACAAATAAGTCGATTTATTTCCGTATCTTCACACGTTGAGCAATCTAGTTTTTATTGTATCTATCTTCACAATGTTTTGCTCCGCGCTGGTTTGCGGATCTTCCCATCGTCAAAATCGACAACAAAATCAACTTTCTTGTTTATGCTATTAATCAGTTACGAGAATGTGTAATGCTTTTGTCGTAACACATTTTTATAAATAAGATGAAATCATTTTTTATAGGGAATCTGGAAGTTAAACTTCCGGTTGTCCAAGGCGGAATGGGTGTAGGAGTGTCTTTATCCGGCTTAGCATCGGCGGTAGCCAATGAGGGAGGTATAGGTGTTATATCATGTGCAGGTTTAGGTCTCATTCATAAAGGTCACGGAAATTTCATAAAGAGTAGTATTTGGGGACTGAAAGAAGAATTGCGTTTAGCCAGAGAAAAGACAAAAGGTATAATTGGCATCAATATAATGGTAGCCTTATCTAATTTTGCAGATATGGTGCGTACCGCCATCGAAGAAAAAGCAGATATAATATTTGCAGGTGCAGGACTTCCGTTGGATTTACCATCGTATAAAACTGCCGATAGCAAAACTAAATTAGTGCCTATTGTTTCCTCAGCCCGTGCCGCAAAAATAATTTGTGAGAAATGGTATAATAACTACAGTTATTTGCCTGATGCGATAGTTGTAGAAGGCCCGAAAGCAGGAGGGCATTTAGGATTCAAAAAAGAGCAAATTGATGATAACCTGTATTCTCTGGAACAAATAATTCCAGAAGTTATAAAAACGGTAGCTTCATACGAAGAAATAAAAACGATCTCGGTTATTGCAGCAGGAGGGATATCCTCAGGAGGAGATATGTATCGTTTTATAGAAATGGGTGCATCAGCTGTACAAATGGGAACAATATTTGTTACTACAGACGAATGTGATGCTTCAGAAGCCTTCAAGCAGATCTATCTTACAGCTAAAGAAGACGACTTAATGATAATCAACAGTCCGGTAGGAATGCCAGGGCGTGCCATTAAAGGAGAATTTCTCAAACGTGTTGCCGAAGGATTAGAAGTTCCTAAAAACTGTCCTGTACATTGTATAAAAACCTGCGACTATACTAAGAGCCCCTATTGTATAATGAAGGCATTATTCAATGCGGCGAAAGGCGATATGAAAAAAGGGTATGCTTTTGCCGGGATAAATGCTCATCTGGCTCAGAAAATAAGTAGCGTTAAAGAAGTTGTGTGCAAATTGAAAGAAGAATTTGCTCTAGCCGAAAAAGTAGCATTATCAGTAATAGTTCTATCTCATGAATGATAATTTGATAGAAGAAACCGTCAAAAGATACATCAGGGAATATGATCGTTATAAAAAGCTGGCCGATATAGTTTTTGATATATGCCAGATCATAGTCGAAAAGAATCTGACGGTTAGGGCTACTGTTCAACACCGGGTAAAAAGCCCGACAAGCCTTGCCGAGAAACTAAGGAAAAGCATAAAATATGAATCAGTAAACAGTGTTTTTGAAGGAATTAGTGACCTTGCCGGCGTTCGTATTATAACTTATCAGGAAACAGACAGACCGAAAGTTGTAGAGGAAATTCTACGCATTTTCATAGGAAAGGGTAATGATAAAATCAGGATTGAACTTAAAGATAGAAATGGAAATGATGGTAAATATTATAAAGCGACTCACTGTCAGGTAGCTTTACCTTCCGAATATCTGACAGACAATTTCAATTTAAAAAATACAACATGCGAAATTCAGGTTTGCAGCCTGTTGTCGCATGTATATAATGAAATTGAACATGACTTGCAATATAAGCCACGAACAGGAAATTTATCGAAAGATGAAAAGATTTTGATCGATCAGTTAGGACTCATAACAAAATCGGGAGATATAACTATTCGACGGTTATTGGAAGCCACAAACGAAAGGTTGAAACTTCAGGAAGGAGAGTTCATCGATGTACATGATTTTGCAGTGAGGATGGGAGAACTTCTGAATCTTGGAGAACTATTTGCGAATAATGCGGGGCTGTTATATGATGAGTTTTTAAATCTGAAACTGGATTCTCCTGAAATAATCATTTCAGAGCTTCTCGATAAAGATGAAACGCTGATTGCTGTCGCAAAATATGAATATGATAAACTGACGAAGTATATGGCACGTAAAAATATAAATATAACAATAGATCAAAATTCTTCTGATTTATTACTGTTGGTATTATTGAGAAAGAAGGTTATCACTATACTCAAAGATTATCCGGCTATAACAGAGAATGACCGGTCATCCCGGTTATTCCGGATTGCTAAAATATATAAGGATATGGTTTCTGAGCAATAGGAAGTGACCTTTTATAAACGTAATTCATATTTTAAAGATGAGTTATACATTAGATATTATATAGAATAAAGATTTATGGATTTCATAAACAAACAATTAACCACAGAGTTTATGGAGTTATGGTTCACGGTGTATCACGGTGTAACTCCCTGATATTTAACTCGGTGCAACTCTGTGGTTAAAAAATCAACTATGTATAAACACCTGTAAATAAATAGAATAATCTTTTATTAAATATAAACTCTATTATTAATTAAAAACTGCTTTTAACGCGGAATAGAAACATGGCATTTAAAGAATTAAATATTATTGAGCCGGTTTTGATGGCTCTGAATGAAAAAGGATATACAAATCCGACACCACTGGAATTAGTCATTAATTATGATTTGCCGGACGTTGCCGAAACTTACAGGAAAGTGTCTTACAGTATCGAGTCAATAATAAACATTCACTAAAAACACAATATATGGTAGCAAAACAAAGTTCTTCCCTAAATAGAAAAGAAGGCGAAATAACCCGTTCTGAAAGAACTTCGGCAACACAACAAGCCGAGTCGGTGTTGAAAAATGCAAAGGAGCGTGCCGGAAATGTTATTCATGTCGCAATTAGTGACAGGACTACAATTGAACTCCCGGCTCATTTATCACAGGAAGAGATAGATGCCCGCGTGGAGAAATATATAAAGTTGCATAAATCGAAGATATAAGAACCTGTCCTGAATATTTGCGGGGCGAATAGGATCAAGTCAGAAAAAACATACCCTTTAATCCAAAATAAAGATTTTAAGAATAAATATGGCGAGTACATTTAATAAAAAAGAAATAGAAAAAAAGAAGCAACAAAAAAGAAAAGAGAAACAGCAAAAACGGGAAGAAAGAAAAAATAATCCAGCCGATTCTTTTGAGGATATGATTGCTTATGTAGATGAAAACGGAGTTATAACCAGTACTCCTCCCGATCTCACGAATAAACGAAAAATCAAGATCGAAAGTATAGCTGTTTCTACACCCAGAAAAGAAGATATGGAAGATCCCATATTGAGTGGGCGTGTAGAATATTTTAATCACGATAAAGGATATGGTTTTATAAAACATACAGGAAGTACGGATAAATATTTTTTCCATGTGAGCGGTGCTCCGGCTTCTATTACAGAAGGAAATATGGTGACATTCGAATTGGAACGTGGTCAAAAAGGCATGAATGCCGTAAGAATTACTGTTGCCAATAAGGACGGCCAGTAATCAATAATAATTAATTTAAGAAAAAGAATGAACATTTATGTATCAAATCTAAACTTTAGCACAACAAGCGAGAGTTTACAAGAATTATTTACAGCCTATGGCGAAGTAGAATCTACTAAGATTATTACAGACAGAGAAACCGGAAAATCACGCGGATTTGGCTTTGTTGAAATGCCTAATGATGCAGAAGGCCAAAAAGCTATTGATGAGCTAAACAATGCTGATTATGAAGGCAAGACAATCACCGTAACTATTGCTCGTCCTAAAACGGATAGAAGTAGCGGAGGTTACAACAATCGTGGTGGAAATGGTGGCTATAATGGAAATCGTTACTAATCAAATGAACTGATGTATTATTATACATAAAATAGAAAAGGTGAAAGAATTAACTCTTTATGATGAATTGAACCTTACCGAAATTTCCTATAAATTACATTATAGCAGCGTCGCTCACTTATCCAATCAATTTAAAAAAGTGACCGGATTGACAGGAGTGGTCGGAAGATTTCAATATATCATATATTATTGTTTATCAATTCAATAGAGTTTATATCGAATAATTATATAAAGCGTTCTTTTACATATCTTTGCAAAAAAAACAGCAAAGTGCGATATGACAAAGTAAAGAAAAATGCGCCCCAAATGTTGAGTATGACAGGTTTTACGGTTCCCCAATTTGAAGCCTTGTTGCCAATGTTCAAGTATGAATGGGAAGAGTATTATTCCCATTTCACGCTCGAAG
>BNXH01000026.1 GCA_025999435.1 Bacteroidia bacterium
CCATGCGGAAAACCTGAAACGCTTTGAAAGGCAGGCAAGGAATATGCACTCGCTGTCAAGGTATAGCCGTTCAAATCAAATAAACAAACAATGGATCGAAGAGTATCTCAATGATGCGCATAGCTTCGGCTTAACCTCCGTGCGTTGCCATGTCAATGTCATGGCATGGAGCGAAGACAAAGAAGAACTTTCCCGTATCAAAAATGATGTGGGCAGCCAGTTGGCTTTGATGGGATGCAAGCCCCGGCACAATACGGTCGATACGCCGACCTTGTTCTGGGCAGGTATTCCGGGTAACCAGGGGGATTTCCCGGGTGAAGAAAGTTTCTACACTTTTATCAAGCAGGCCTTATGTTTTTTTGTGGAAGAAACAAACTACAAGAGTTCACCTTCTCCATTCGGTATTAAGATGGTAGACCGGGTAACGGGCAAGCCGCTCCATGTGGATATATCCGACCTTCCCATGAAGAAAGGGATTATCTCCAACCGGAATAAGTTCGTGTTAGGACCTTCTGGTAGTGGCAAATCTTTCTTTATGAACCATATGGTCAGACAGTATTGGGAGCAGGGCACGCATGTCGTCTTAGTCGATACGGGTAACTCCTATCAGGGCTTATGTGAAATGATCCGTAATAAAACCAAAGGGGAAGACGGGATTTACTTTACCTATACCGAAAAAAAGCCGATTTCATTCAATCCGTTCTATACCGACGACGGGCAGTTCGATGTGGAGAAATACTTTTCGATAATGCCTGCGGCTCCCGTCCCTTCGGGATTGACCGGGGATTGGACGCCTACTATCTCATCGGTTGTCAATCGACTCAGCTTGATAAACCCGCTATCGTTGATAATGCGTTCGAACTGCCCGACGGACTCCAGGAATTTCTGCGCCGTTTCCCTGTCCTGCATTTCCTTTGGGACGATAAAGCCACGGGTAAGAGCTGTAAAGCTGCTTTGCTGTTTAGCCCGCTCTTTGGTTGTCTTGGTCAGGAAGAGATAACAAGTGTGATTCAAAAACGGCCGTTCGTTGAAATGACGCTCGAAAGACCGTGATAAAAAACTGATGTCTTCTTTCTGTAATTCGGGCTTGTAGTCCTCTTCGGTAAACCAGTCCTGCTTGAGAATCACAGAGTAGTTGGGCAATACTTTTATCGCTTTTGCCCAGGCCGCATGGATCGCTTCGTATTCGGCAGAGGTGACGGTAAACAGTTCGGGCAGTTCTACCCGGTAGGCAACTGTTATATCCGCGTCCTTACTGAGGATGCAATCGTATTCGACAGCCAGCAGCGGAAACTTGCTCTCCAATGTAGCTGCTGTTAGTGTATTCCGCATAGATCCTCCTTTCTTTTGATTCTTGAAATCAGTTGGATGATGCGCCTGCGGTTGATGATATAGCGGGGATGGTTACGGATAGCCTGCAACTTCATGAGCCCGAATTCCCCGTATTTGTCGTTCAGGTAAAAAGTGCCCCGAACCAGTGTCCCGGCGGTAACAACCCCGAACCCGATACAGATAACCTGGCTGATACCGACCATATACATAATCACAAAGACTACGAATACACCCAACAACCCGCCTGCGAAGATGAACAGGTACTGGCTTTTGAGTCCCTTAAACTCGGCGGGCTTGCCGATTCCTTTATTGATTGAATATGCTGCCATTCTTTTTCGTTATTAAAAGATTAATAAGAGGATCTGTGACCCTTACAGGAAAAAAGATCTAAGAATTGTAGCGGCTACAATCAGGAAGATACACGCCCCGAACCACGAGGCGGCGGTCTTGGAGGTGTCGGGGTCGCCACTCGAAAACTTCGAGTAGACTTTTACCCCTCCGATGAGTCCTACAACGGCCCCGATGGCATAGATAAGTTTGGTGGCCGGATCGAAATAGGAGGTCACCATATTGGTGGCGTCGGTGATGCCCTGCATGCCGTTGCCCTGGGCAAATAGCGTTGAACCTATGGCTAAGGACACAGCCATAGAAAGAAGGAATTTCTTTCTCATAATTGTCGGTTTGTTTTTAATTGCCGTGAGGATTGGATCGTCGCTCACGGCGGGTTAAACTTGAATAATCTGGATAATTAGCGCGGCCGCAAGCCGTTTTGTCTTTACTTCATTTTATTTTTCCATAGGCGTTTGTTTTTAATATACTGTTTCTAAAAAATACTGTCGATATCAAAATCTTTAAATTCATCCGGATAGATAATTTCATTCACTCCCTGCAATCGTTGAGCGCACATAGCCAGATGGACATCAATAAGTGTTGCGATTGTCCTGGCTGTTTCTTCACTGTTGGCAGCTACCTGTTCAAACATATCTGTCTGATGATTTTCGTAAAGTACGCGTCCTGCCTCTACTTTGTCAGCTTCCGATGCCTGTTTGTTGACAATAGTCCGGTTCGTATGCACTAATTCGTCATAGCTGGCTCCACTGGCCAGTACAGCGTCACGTCCGGCATCAAGCGGTTCCTCTTCTGCTGCTGCTTCGTCCGGCGTCACCGATTGTTCTTTCTCCAAAGGGACATCTACATCGAATTTTTCAGGATCGCTATCCGGTTCGGGTGCAAATGTAGATTCTTTTTCAATAGGATTTTCACTTTTCAAATCCGTGGCAGTGTTTGGCGTCGATTGGCGCAGGTTAAATTTACTTTTGCCTACAATCGATGCTATTTTATTCTCTTCGACAGTTGTTTTTTTCGAATCTTCAACCTTAACTTCTTCTTTTGCCTTTCCGTAGGTAATCAAATACAACCATTCCACAAACTGTCTCCATTTCCTTACCAAAATCGGATAAAGGATCATACCTAATAGAATGGAGGCGATAACAACTATTAGTTGTACCATATGGCTATTGATTTTAATATTATTCATCTACCTTTCGTTTAAGTATATCCTTTATATCCGATTCATACATCTCAAAATGATGGGCCAGCACCGTATCTATATATCCGAACACCGATAAATTGGGGTTGTCATAACAAAGAATAATGCCCTGTATTTTCTTATAGAATTGACTGCGTAAATAGGTTGTTTTCTCTTTCCTTCCTGTTATCGGGGTTTCCTGAATAAAAAGGGACTCATAATCTTTTTTGTTTTTTCGCTTTCGAGAGACTTCCTGTTCCTCTTTTCGAGGAATAGATATGTTTCGACGGCCTGACGGTATATCCATTTTTTCATATTCCACCCTTTTTGTATTTGAAAAAATACGCCTGTAGCCTTTGACCAGTTTTAGAACTATAATACCTCCAATCAATGTAAATACTGTTACAATTAATAATAGTGTTTCCATTACATCAGGGATTTAGCCGTATTTTCTTTATAATAACATTCTATTTCCTCTCTGTAGGATTCTAAGTGATGTCCTATAACAGCATTCAGGTATCCGGTTATTGTTATTTTCCTTCCATGTTTCACAGCAACCAAACGACTGATAATAGTGGCCAGATCCTCATTTACATACATACACACGCGTTGATAATTCCTATTTCCTGCTTTTTCTATGAACAGAATTTTATAGTCTCCCTTATCAATCATATTTGTTTTTGGCTGTGCACAATCATTATTTCTTTTAAATCTTCTATTCTTCATAATTTGTTTTATTTAATTAAATCATCTTTTTTCTTTTTATACAAGGTGTTGATTTCCTGTTTATTCGCCTCGAAGTGTTCTCTCATTACCGTATCAACATATACGCCGACCGATACATTGTTATCCGCTATTTGATTAACAATCTTAACGATAGTCTCGTGTACATCCTGGCTGATATAAACACATTGCCTGCTTTTGAGCTCCCTCTTTTGTAAAAAGACAGATTTGTAGTTATCAGCGACCTTTGGCTTTACGACTTCACTTGCTCCCCGTTCTTCTACTTCATCTTTCTTCACCGGCTTTATCTCTTTTTCAACAGGAGCAGTCTCCGCTTTACTTTCCGGCCTTCCAAAATCGACCATCGACTCCAGGAGCTGCTTTTCGTCAATGCCTTCTACACGGCGGATAATATTATCTTTCTTCCCCATAAGCATTCAGGCCTGTTAATTCTTCAATTTCGTCAGCCAGCAGGTCCAGATTGGTATCCTTTACCAGTTGTTTATCAACGGGAAATAGGGTGCTGCGGAAGATGGACCTGACCTCTTCCGTCAGTTCATGCCGGAAACGTTTCCTGTCAGGGATCATTGTTTTTAAAACGTGCAGCCCCAGTTCGCCGAAAAGGGTATTAAAGGTATCGTACAGATCGGTTCGTTCCCTGGAATCTACCTGGTTCCAGATAAGGTACAGGCCTTGTATATTACTTTTCCCCGTCGATATGACATTATCATTGAGCAGGGAGGCAAACTCAAGGGAACTTTGCAATACCATCCGGTCGGCAGTAACCGGGGTAATGATAAAATCTATCATGGACAAGGTTTTGATAATACCTTCGCTGTTGAGCGTTCCCGGTAAATCGAAAAATATTATATCCAGATCCTCAGGAGATTCCCGGATCATCCTTTCGGCGGCTGTAATGGCATCGACAGGGGAACTTTTAAGAATCGGGTACGGCTTCTTATTCAGTGTTTTGAGCTGGTTAAACGCCATTAGCTTGTAGTGGTCGATAGAGGTTGCAATCTTCCGGTCCCGGTCCCGCATATTATAGGTGCTGAACTGTGGAAGGTCGCAGTCTATCACTCCTACATTATATCCTTTGACATAATGGAAGTGCCCGGCCATCAGGACTGTCAGGGCAGTTTTGCCTGCTCCGCCCTTTTGAGTGGAAAAGGCAATTAATAAAGTCTTTTTTTCTTTCATTTGATAATTAATTAGTTCGTTAAAACAATCTGTATATAAACCGGTATATCCATACTCTTTTCATGAGATGTGCCACCCTTGTCTTATTTTTATATTTTCATGGTTTTCTCTCCCTCTGCTTCTGTAATTCATCCCTGACAAGTCAAATCAGACGTATACCACAGCGCATCACGAAGAAATCAATTGATTACTTATCTGATAATACATTGTTCCGGTTTTACAAAATCATACGACAGTACAACAGTACAACAGCAGAACATTTTCTTCTCATAAGTTTAAGAATTTGAAAAGTTGCTCCTTTAAAATAGCAGTTTCCTATTCTTTCGACTATATGAATAATTGCTTATCCGCATCAACCGTCCGGCAAATAAATAATAAAAATCCCATAAAATATTCATTTTCAACACATGTGGCAGTATTTGGCGTTGATTGGCGTAGGTTAATTTCATTTTTGCACTAAGAAGGAAGGAAAATATTGGGGAGACAGCCATGCCGGAAGATTGGATTTTTCTGAAAAAAACAGAACCAAAAACAAAGGCTTCTTATGCCCGTCTTTATCCAATATGTAAAAAAATATAGTTGGCCGGGAAGTCAATATCGCAAAATCAACATACCGGATAACTTTTGTTGCAGGAATACCCGTTCATGCTGGTCTTTTCTTCATCCGATATCCTTAACCCACCCTTTTGGCAGTATTTGGCGTTGATTGTCCACCCCTGATTATTAGCATACTAATTATGAAGCCTCTAACTTTGCCACGGTGAAACCACTTCCGGCTTTATCACCGGATATATAAGATTAAAAACGGAAGAATAGAGATTCTTCTCTTTTTTGAAATCAACTATATCCTGTTAGCTGCAAGCTATCCCCTTACAGCTAAAATGGCAATCCGCATTCATGCGGATCTTTATTGTCGTCAGACAATAGCAAGATGTGTTTTGAGCTGCTCTGAATAAATTCAGCATCCCAAAACATCTTGCCCACTCCTTTGAAAAGTCGGGGGAGAATCTTGCGCCGGAGTTGCAAGATTTAGATTTTCGATTGAATGTAATGACTACCTCTTGTGGTAGCTGATGTAAAACTTGTCGTAGACTGCGTAAAACAAAACGGTCTGCGACCGCTAATTATCCAAGTTATGAATAAAGAAAAGAATCCTAAAAAACGAAAGGTCGGGCGTATTCCCAAGAAAGACCCCGCTGTTTTCCGCTATTCGATCAGCTTCAATAGTGTCGATCATGCCCGCTTTCTCTCCCTTTTCGAAGCAGCGGAAGCAAAAAGTAAAGCTCATTTTATCACTTCCTGTATCTTCGACAAACTCCTCAAAGTAGTCAAAATCGACAAGGGAATACACGATTATTACATGCGGTTAACAACCTTTTTCGGCCAGTTCCGGGGCATAGCTACGAACTATAACCAGATTGTAAAATCCCTCAATGCCAATTTCACGGAGAAAAAAGCGCTTGCTTTTCTCTACAAATTAGAGCAGCAAACCATTGAACTGGTACAGCTCAACAGGCAAATTATTGCCCTTACAGCCGAGTTTGAACAAAAGTATTTACAGGATCATGGTCGCTAAAATCAATAATGGCAGCTCATTATTCGGGGCATTATCCTATAATCAGGAGAAGATAGAGCAGGGCGAGGGGAAAATCCTTTTCTCTAACCGTATTATCCAAAATACCGATGGCTCACATAATATGTATCTTAATATGAAGTCTTTCGAGCCTTATCTGGCTGCCAATAAAAGAACCGAAAAGCCGGTACTGCACATCTCGGTGAATCCGCATCCTGACGATAAGCTGGCGGACGAACAACTGGCTATTATAGCGCAGGAGTATATGGAAAAGATGGGCTATGGGAATCAACCTTACCTTGTCTATAAACACGAAGATATTGACCGACACCACTTACATATCGTTTCAGTTCGGGTAGATGAGAACGGTAAAAAGCTGGACGATTCTTATGAGAAAAGGCGTTCGGAGAAGATCCGTAAGGAACTGGAGCAGAAATACAATCTCATCCCTGCCGGGAAGCAGGGGCAATCAAATACTTTACCGCTAAAGCCGGTAAATATCAAATCCGGCAATGTCAAAAAACAGGTTTCCAATATTGTCAAATCGCTGGTGCAGGATTATCATTTTCAGAGTATCAATGAATATCGGGCGCTCCTTAATGTATATGGTGTAACGGTAGAGGAAGTAAAGGGAGAAGTCCGGGGTAAATCTTATAATGGGCTGATGTATTCTGCCCTGAATAAAAAGGGAGAAAAAGCTGGCAATCCATTCAAGGCTTCATTGATTGGCCGGGATGTTGGGTACGGAGTTCTACTGAAGCAGATAACTTCTTCTAAAGAAGCCTTGAAGGATAAGAAAGCCTATGCCCGGACAGAATATATAGTTGCTGCCCTGCTAAAAGAAACTCTTTCCCGGAAAAATTTCGAAAAGGAGTTGGCTAAGAATAGCATTTCTGTATTATTCAGGGAGAATGACGATAAACGTATATACGGCGTAACTTTTATCGACCACCGGGAGAAAGCGGTGTTTAACGGTTCCCGGATGGGTAAGGACTTTTCCGCTAATGTTTTTCATAACCTGTTCAACGGGGACGGTAAAGAAAAGCATTCCCATAAATGGGAACCATTTGTGCCTTTTTCGCATGAACAGGATTCTGCTGACTCTTTGGGCGGATTGCTGGCAATGGAACAGCATGGCGACAACTACGACGAAATTGCCTTTACCAACCGCATGAAACGCAGGAAGAAAAAGCCTCGTGGTCCGAAACTATAATAACAAGTCAGTGTGTCAATTCAATTGGCACATCGGCACATTTACTAATTTTCAAATTGATTTTTTATGCAACAAGAAGACGATTTAAGAGGCCTGGCAAAAGTTATGGAATTCATGAGGGCTATCAGTATATTATTTGTAGTAATCCATATTTACTGGTTCTGTTACCAATCTATTTTAGAACAGGGTATCAATATAGGTGTAGTAGATAAAATCTTGCTGAACTTTCAGAAAACGGCAGGATTGTTTTCCAATATCCTGTGGACAAAGCTATTTGCCGTAGTATTCCTTGCTTTGTCCTGCCTGGGGACGAAAGGCGTAAAGGAAGAAAAAATCACATGGAATAAAATATATGTATTTCTATTCTTTGGCTTTATCTTTTTCTTCCTCAATTGGTGGATATTGGCTTTACCCCTGCCATTGATTGCTAATACAGCCATTTATATTTTTACAATGACTATCGGGTATATTCTGCTATTAATGGCAGGATTGTGGATGAGCCGCTTATTAAAGAATAACCTGATGGAAGACGTCTTTAATCTGGAGAATGAATCCTTTATGCAGGAGACACGGCTGATGGAGAACGAATACTCCGTCAACTTACCGACCCGTTTTTTCTATAAAAAGAAATGGAACAAAGGTTGGATAAATGTGGTCAATCCCTTCCGGGCGACAATTGTATTGGGTACTCCGGGCTCAGGAAAATCTTATGCGATTGTAAATAACTACATAAAACAGCAACTCAGCAAAGGATATTCGATGTATATATATGATTATAAATTTGATGACTTGAGTACTATTGCTTATAATGAATTGTTGAAGAACCTCGATAAGTACGATGTTACTCCCAAATTCTATGTAATCAACTTCGATAATCCGGCAAAGAGCCACCGGTGCAACCCCATTGCGCCGGAGTTCATGACCGACATTTCCGACGCATATGAAGCTTCGTATACAATAATGTTAAATTTGAACAAAACGTGGATTCAAAAGCAGGGGGACTTTTTTGTGGAATCGCCTATTATCCTGTTAGCTGCAATTATATGGTATCTCAAAATATACCAGAATGGGAAATATTGTACATTCCCTCATGCCATCGAGTTCCTGAACAAAAGGTATGAAGATATTTTCCCGATTCTAAGTTCTTACCCGGAACTTGAAAACTATATGTCTCCCTTTATGGATGCTTGGAAATCGCAAGCGAACGACCAGTTGCAGGGACAGATAGCGTCTGCTAAAATACCACTCTCCAGAATGATAAGCCCGCAGCTCTATTGGGTAATGACAGGGAATGATTTTACATTGGACATCAACAATCCGAAAGAGCCGAAGATACTTTGTGTGGGTAATAATCCCGACAGGCAGAATATTTATTCTGCGGCTCTTGGTTTGTATAACAGTCGTATCGTAAAGCTGATAAACAAGAAGGGAATGCTGAAATCTTCTGTTATTATTGATGAATTGCCGACTATTTATTTTCGGGGATTAGACAATCTGATTGCTACTGCCCGGAGTAATAAAGTGGCTGTGTGTTTGGGTTTTCAGGATTATAGCCAGTTAAACCGGGATTATGGGGATAAAGAATCGAAAGTGGTGCAAAATACGGTTGGAAATATCTTCTCCGGGCAAGTAGTCGGTGAATCGGCTAAAACTTTATCGGAACGCTTCGGAAAAGTCTTGCAAAAACGGCAATCCATGACCATTAACCGTCAGGATAAATCAACCTCTATCTCTACGCAGTTGGATAGCCTGATCCCTGCCAGTAAAATATCGAACCTGACACAGGGTATGTTCGTCGGAGCCGTCAGCGATAATTTCGATGAAAGGATTGAGCAGAAGATATTTCATGCGGAAATTGTTATTGATAATCACAAGGTGGCTGCTGAAACAAAGGCTTATAAAAAGATACCTACGCTAACTAATTTTGGAAATGATAAGAGTGTTGATTTGATGGAGCAACAAATACAACTAAATTATGTCCGCATTAAGGAAGAGGCTAAACAGATAGTAGAAGTTGAACTAAAACGGATTAAAAGTGATGAAAATTTAAAGCATTTGGTAAAACAGTAAAAAAAAAGGTTCTATCCCAATATTAAAGTCTGAATTTTTATTCCTAAATAATGATTTCAGACTTTATTTTATTACAACAATCTTATTTCGGCAATACAGATGGGATAATTTGCCGTAATTACGAAACAACTTTTAACACGGCAGAAGAAATAGTCAAAATTGCTTCTATGAAATTATTGTTATATAAAATCAAAGTAGACTCCAAATAGATCACTTGTGTTTTAGCACTTATGATAAATTATTTCCCTTTATAAACTCAGTCGGACTTACTTTGTAAAACTCTTTAAAACATTTTGTAAAATAAGATGCTGAAGAAAACCCCGATTTATAAGCTATCTCAGAGATAGAGATACCGGAAATAATCATTTGTGCAGAATATTTTAATCTTAAAATTCTTACAAATTCATTTGGAGAATAATCAGTTAATGATTTTATTTTTCGATATAATTGAGATCGGGAGAGACCCATATGTTTCGCAATATCTACTATATTGAGATCTGGATCAGTAATATTCTTTTCGACATATTCTTGGAATATGTTTATAAAAGATTGTTCTATTTCAGCCAATGTTGTTTTTTTAGAGTTACTTAGTAAACTATTGGCAAAAGAATCTTTAATTTTCTGCCTGTTTTCAATTAAACGATGAATTCTTATATTCAATAATTTAGCATTAAAAGGTTTTGCTATATAAGCATCTGCTCCGCTTTCAAAGCCTTGGGCCTTTTGTTCTTCTAATGAGCAAGCTGTCAATAAAATAATAGGGATATGGCTTGTATACATATTCCCCTTAAGCAATCGGCAAACTTCAAAACCGTCTTTACCTGGCATCATAATATCACATATAATAATATCGGGTATAAATTTTATTGAAAGTTCTATTCCCTCATCCCCATTTTCAGCTTCAATAACAGTATACTCACTTCGAAGGATTAAGCGCATATAGTTCCTCATATCTTGATTATCATCAATGAGTAATATTATCTTTTTATCCTCTTCTAAAATGTTCTCTATAAATAATTTTTCGGATATAACTTCTATATCATTTTTTAATTGAGTTTTTGTAAATCCTTCCTGATATACGATAGCTTCCTCTGTAGGTATATCTAATACATTTTGACTACAAGGTAATAGAATATTAAATGTTGTACCTTCTCCTTCTATGCTTTCAACTGAGATTCGACCACCATGTATATCCACCAATGCGCTGGTGAGAGCGAGTCCGATTCCAGTACCTTCATCTGTTGGACTGACTTTATAAAATCTTTCAAAAATACTGTTGATTTTATCAGGAGGGATAGCTTTTCCATCATTAAATACAGATAGTTTAAAATAGTTAGTCCCATTATATATAACTGTTGCCACATTTATATTAATAGTTCCATTTTTATCTGTATGTTTAAATGCATTTGATAGAAGATTAAAATACATTTTTTCAACTTTCTCTTTATCAAAAGGAATTATATAAGAACTGTTATCTGTGGAAAAAATGAAATTTATATTCTTTCTTTTGGCATAATCTAAGAAAGCGATATTTAAGTCTTCCAAAAATAACTTAATATCATCTCTTACAAATTGAATGTCCATTTTCCCGTTTTCATATTTTCTAAATTCAATAATTTGTGAAAGAAGGTTTAAAAGAATATTACTGCTACGTTGCATGATTTCCAATAGGACTTTTTGCTCTGTGGATATATTCTCAGAAGTGAGCAATGTGTCTATTGGCCCCAGAATTAAGGTAAGTGGAGTTCGAAATTCATGTGATATATTCGTAAAGAAAACCAATTTTGCATTTGTAGCTTCTTCCAACTGCCTGGATAAAGAAACCAGTTGATTTTTTTGTTCTTCTAACAGCCTGTTTGATTTACTTTTACTTCTATAAGCTAGAACAGAAACTAATAATAATATCGAAATTAATAGAAGAACAAGAATTGTCCCGTAAAAAAAGGTTTGTTGGTTAGAATATTGTTTAAGGCTTTTATTTAAAAGTCCATTTATTCGTTCTACCTTTTGTCGATGATTCGCTATTTGTTCTGTTTGTAATTGTAGTACCCTTACATTACTTCTGTCTACTACAGCCGTGTGCAAAATATTCTCTCTATCAAAAGGCTTCTTCTGTAATATATTTAGTGCCAGATCAATCACCTTATCCCCACCAGTCGGATAAATAAAAGAAGCGTCTTGTATTCCTTTTCTTATATTTTCTATTCCACCTCCTTTACCCGGTAAGGCGTCTATACCTACTATAAAAGGAAAACGTCCGCTATATTTTGAAACAGCCTCATGCACCCCCAATGCCATTGGGTCATTCATTGCAAATACAAGATCTATCTCTTTATATTTACTCAGAACCTTAGTCATTTCTTTTTCAGAATCTTCTTTTAAAAAGTTTCCCCGGCATTCCGCTACAATTTTTATATCAGGATAGTTCTTAATCCCATCAATAAAACCCGCATGCCTTTCTGTGTCGGAGGTTGAACCATGCCAGCCGCGCATTTCAACTACATTTCCTTTATCATTAAGTATTCCAGCTATATATAAACCAGCCTCTTTTCCTATCTGATAGTTATCAGCCCCTATGTAAGCAGTATAATCATCTGTATCTATTTTTCTGTCAACTAAAATAACAGGAATACCCATATTATGTGCTTTCTGTACAACAGGAGTAACAGCTGTAGATTCATTTGGGGAAACGACTAGCAAATCTACTCCTTTTTCCAGTAGTTCTTCTATATCTTTTATTTGTTGCCGGGTATCATCTTTTACAGTTCTGATATCAATTTCGATATTTTGATTGATAGAAGCTTCCAATAAGATTTCATCATTCATTGTTTGCCTCCATAAATCATCACTACATTGCGAAATACCAATGATATATTTACCTTTTTCTTCTTTAGTACAGGAGCATAAGAGGTTAAGGATTATGAGGATAAAGCAAGTCCTGTTCATGGCTGATTTAAATAATAGGCAAATCTATAAAAAGCATCGTAATTAAAAAGTTAAAAACGATGTTTTAATATTTTATTTCCAAAATAATTCCAGATAAGCATCCGGTAATTTAGGCATTGCACCATGTTGCGTACATACATAAGCTGAAACTTCCACTGCCAATTGGTGTGCGTCAGTAAGACGTTGTCCACGCATATAAGATGCCACAAAAGCAGCAGTAAAAGAATCTCCTGCTCCTACAGTATCAGCTACATGGACTTTTGGAGTAGGTTGGTATGACGTTTCTTTTTGAGTGAAAACAAAGCTTCCATCTGTTCCTTTTGTAAGTACGATAATATCAAGATTATATTCCTCAAGTAAACGTTTACAGATATCTTGTTCATTATCCTCCTTATATCCATATAGCTGTGCAACTAAAATAACTTCTTCATCATTAATTTTTAGCATATTTGAAAGTAATAAGGATTCATGTATCAACTCCTTGGAATAAAAATGTTGCCGCAGATTTATATCAAATATTTTAAGACTATTTTCTGGCATGCATGCTAAGAATTTTTTTATAGTCTCTCTGGATACACTGTTTCGCTGAGCTAATGAACCAAAGGAAACTGTATTTGTATTTTTTGCCAGATTTTCTGTTTTTGCAGTAAAAGAGATATTATCCCATGCTACATTCTCACATATTTCATATTCAGGAACTCCTTTGTTATTCAATTTTACATTTACTGTTCCTGTCGGATAATCCGTAGTCTCTATCAGATAATTCAGTCCTTTTTCAGCAAGACAGTCCAATATCTCTTTTCCCAACAAATCTTCACCAATAGCACTTACAGTATATCCATTATATCCGAACTGCGATACGTGATAGGCAAAATTTGCAGGGGCACCGCCCATAACTTTTCTTTCAGGAAATATGTCCCATAAAATCTCGCCTAGTCCTACAATAGTATTATTCATAGTTATTTACTTAATTTATTTAATCGAAATTACTTTATTTTTTATTCTGGTTGCTAAAAAAAGAAGATAAATAACACCTATAGTCATTATTGCCAATGCTCCTATCTGTGAATTGCCCAATGCTTTAGTAGCATGCCCCATGAAAAATGGGAATATAGTTCCTCCGAAAAGTCCCATAATCATTAGACCTGATATCTCATTCTTCTTATTGGGCATATATAGCATTGCACGAGATAGTATTACAGAGAAAACATTGGAATTACCAAAACCAATGAGACCAATACATGCACATAATGCAATTTCACCTTGTAAAAAATATAGTCCTGCCATACCTAAAGCTATGCAAAAAACACTCAATGCAAAAAACTTTTTAGCTGAATAACGAGCAAGAACAAATGCTCCTATAAAACAACCGGCTGTACGAAAAGCAAAATACACACTGGTCGCATAGTTTGCATCATCAAGGTTTGTTAATCCAAGCCTTTCCATTAGTATCCGGGGAGAAGTAATATTGGTGCCCACATCAATACCGACATGGCATATGATACCAAAAAAACATAGTAAAATAACTCCATTGCCCAATAGCTTAAAGCATTCTGTAAATGTAGCACCTTTACTATCCTCTTTTTGTTCATCGATATTGGTTATACCAAGCCATATTGTTGAAATTACAGATATAATCAAAAACAAAGGATAAATCATTCGCCAGTCATCAAACATCAATGATGCCCTTGTTGCTATAAGTGGAGCACTAAATGATGCTATTGCTTTTACAAATTGCCCGAAGGTCAGAGAACTTGCAAGTTTGTCACCTTTTACAATGCTTGATAAAAGCGGATTCAGCGAAACTTGCATCAATGTATTGCCTATTCCTAATAAAGAAAAGGTTATAATAAGAGATGTCTTGTCATACCACAGAAATGGGATTATCATTGACAGGGCAGTTATCAATAAACTGATTATAACCGTTTTTTTTCTTCCTATCCGGGACATTAATAGTCCTGTAGGAACGGAAAAGATAAGAAACCAGAAGAAAACCATTGATGGGAATATATTCGCTGTCGCATCGTCCAATCCCAGATCTTTTTGAGCATAATTAGTAGCTGTACCAACCATATCTACGAACCCCATACAAAAGAATGCCAGCATTATAGGAAGAATCTTCGTATAAAAACTTTTATTGTTAGTCATATCGATTATTTATTCGTTAAAGTAAAAAACAATTATTTTATTTTATGCACGGATATATCTTGAACATTAATATTACCCTCAAATTTCAATGAGTTATAAGGTTCTGAAGGGAATATTATATTTGTCGAGACTAGTTCGCCGTCATTTATGAACAGTTCGGAAGAAGCATTATCTATAAAGAGGCGAATTTTATATGTATTTTTTTTAACAAGGGAAGCTTTTATCTCTTCCGTGGCAAATTTTTCACTGAAATTAGTGATTCCACTCTTCGACCTGTCAGTCAGGAGTACCTCATCTTTTAAATTAAAAGAATATTTCAATTCTTCTTTCCTGCGATTTTCAAGCGTAAAACTGAATCTATCAATGCCTTTGGTAATTAAGGTCATTGCCACCTCGTACGCTCCATCATTTTTATCTAAAAGCTTATCAATGGTATATGCGCCTTCTACTTGAATATCTTTTATTTTTTTCGATTCATTCCTTAAATCGATTATATCTTTTAGAGGAGAATTACCTACAACTAAATGTTTCCCATTGTGTATGAGTTTCAATTCTCTAGGTAAGGTACTTGCACTTTTAAAGTTAACTGTTGGTACTTGATTCGCATAATCCCAACTGCTCATCCACCCGATAAAAACTTTACGATTATCCGGAGCATTACTCCATGTTACTCCGGCATAATTATCTCTTCCATAGTCAAGCCAAATAGGATAAGGTAAATCATCGGCTTTAAATATTCTACCATCAAAATCGCCAATGAAATATTGGGTTGCACTTCCATTGTTAGGGCCACCGGGATTGATGCTTACAAATAAAACCCACTTTTTTTGTCCGTTATAGTCTAATGGGAACAGATCCGGACATTCCCATACGCCACCATGAGCACCTATGCCTTCTCCGAACTCACTAAGCTTTTCCCATTCTTTTAAGTTTCTCGACCCATAGAATGTAATGGTCTGGGAAGTAGCCAATGACATAATCCACTTATGTGAACTTTCATGCCAAAATACTTTCGGGTCACGGAAATCTATAATATTGGGATCTGTTAAGATTGGATTTTCTTTGTATTTGGTAAATGTTTGCCCGTTATCGAGGCTATATGCAATGCTTTGAGTTTGAGTTTTTCCAGCAGAAGTGTAAAAAATGACCATAGCATCTTTTCCAAAACCTGCTGTATTGTTCTTGTCAATAACAGCACTTCCAGAAAATATAGTACCTAAAGAATCTGGAGCTATTGCTACAGGTAGATGTTCCCATCTCTTCAAATCTTTCGATATTGCATGTCCCCAATGCATGTTTCCCCATACGGAACCATAAGGATTATATTGATAAAAGAGATGGTACTTCCCGTTATGATATATCATCCCATTAGGGTCATTCATCCAACCATATTTAGGTGAAAAATGATATGCCGGACGATATTTCTCATTACTGTCGAAATGGAAATCATTCGATTGTTTTATTTGAGAATACCCCAAATTGTCTTTTGCAATCTGAGAGAATATTAAATCTATATTATTACCTCTATATTTTTCAATATCTATAGGAACCCAATATGATATTTTGGTTTGTGCAAGACGTATATTAATAGGTACACCTTTTGTTTCGTTATCTATAATTAATCGGGTACTTATTTCCTGTGCTGAATCTTCAATTGGTATCAAAAGATATTTCTTGTCTGCCTTAAATGATATTTTATGATTAATCATCAGTGTACTTATCTGATTATCACTCATCACAATCTGATCCACTAGTATATGCCCCCAGTCTCCAGTGTGATTGTCAACGATCTGAATTCTGGCATTCTGACCTTTAAATTGTTTAACATCCCATGTTATCCATTGTAAAGTCTCGCTATTTTCCAATGAGGTACTTTTATAAATACTTTTATTTCCAATTATTAATTCAATATAAGTATCATTACTCATTCCGCCACCCAATAGAAAATTGATATAGCCTCTTTCTATTTTGAACTCCGAAGAAATAAGAGTTCCTTTTGAATTATCTCCCTGATTAAAACTGTTGGCTAAATATTTCCCCTCAAAGCCTTTTACTTCCTGCTGTTCGGGATAAGTTCCCTTTATTGGAGTATTCCCAAAAGCATCTCCTTGAATTGTCCATCTATCGTATGTTCCTGATTCAAAATCGTCAATGATGATGTCTACCGAGGAACATCCGGTCATCAGGGTTAGGAAAGTACAAAAAAATATTTCTATTTTTTTCATGGTTTATTTTTTAAGTTATATAATATTGATTTATTTTTTTAGAAAATACCCACTGAGATTTAAAGTTATTATCTTTTATACAAAGGAATACTTATTAGTATAATAATGTGATAACAAATGTTGCCAACGATTGTAAAAATGTTGCATCTTATTTATTTTCTTGCATATTGCAACATTTTTACATATATCTGAAACATCCATTACACAGGGCGAAATTAAATCCATGTAGTTTTGTACAATCATGAAATTAATATGTTAAACAATAAATTTAATTACCAAATGGAAAAACAAACTCACATTATTAAATTGAAATGTTGTATTTCAATATTATTCTTATTTGTTCTTCCTTCACTTTCTTTCTCCCAGACTAAAGGAGTAACAGGAGTTGTTACTTCGGCAGAAGATGGTTTGGGTACAATAGGAGTTAGTGTTGTTGAAAAGGGGACGACAAATGGAACAACTACTGATATTGAAGGAAAATATCAAATTCAATTAACAAGAGAATCGGCTACTCTTGTCTTCTCTATGATTGGAATGGTAGCACAAGAAAAAACTGTTAGAAATGGAGATGTCGTTGATGTTGTTTTATCTGAAAACCAACAATTATTAGATGAGGTGGTTGTGACAGGTTATACAAGTGAACGGAAAGTTGATATAACAGGATCTGTATCTGTTGTAAAAATGAAAGATATAGCAAATATTCCTACTGGAAATGTGTTATCATCTCTTCAAGGCCGTGTTCCCGGTGTTAATATAACTACTGATGGCACACCCGGTGGAATGAATACTTCGACTTTAATACGTGGCACAACAACAATCAATGATAGTTCTCCTCTTTATGTTATTGACGGGGTTATGACACGTGATAATATAGCCTCTATTTTATCATCCAATGATGTTGAATCTATTCAAGTATTAAAAGATGCTGCTTCCGCAGCAATTTATGGGGCACAGGCAGCCAATGGAGTGATAATTATCACAACAAAAAGAGCAAAGAAAGGTGAAATCAAAGTAGACTTTGATATGTCACTAACTGCACAAACATTTACTACTGGAATTGACCTTCTAAATACTCAACAATGGGGAGATGTTTACTGGCAAGCCTATAAATATTCATATGGGGTTACGCCGAATAGTGCAGTATACGGAAATGGTGAAACAGCAGTTCCGCAAGAATATTATTATAATACTGATAAATTGAAAATTAGAACTGCAAATACAGATTGGGCTAAGGAAATTTATAGTACTTCATTGATGCAAAATTATAATGTTACGTTATCTAAAGGAGCAGACAACGGTTCAACGTCATTGACATTAAACTATATGGATCAGGACGGATTAATAAGAAACACTGACTTTAAGCGTCTTAATACAAGATTAACATCTGATTATCATTTTTTGAATAATCGCTTACGTATCGGTGAGAGTATTAGCATTAACCGTTGGACACGTCACTTGAACCCCGGAGGTATTGAAGAACAAGTACTTGCTCAACATCCAGCTATTCCTATCTATGATGAGAATGGCGGATATGCAGGAGGTTATGTAGATATATTAGGTGATAAACCTAATATGATACGTCTAACAGATAACGAAAAGAATAATCGACATACATATTGGCGTATTTTTGGTAATGCATATATTGAGGTGGAACCTGTGAAAAACCTTATTTTAAAATCCAATTTCGGTATAAACTATTATAATGAGTTTAACTCTGTGTTTATCCCATCATGGCAAGAAGGTTCCAGAACTGTGAAGACAAATGAGTTGACGACCTCAAATGCCTATAAATATAATTGGGTTTCATCTAATACAGCTGCTTATAATTTCACTATAAATAAGCATTCAGCTTCAGCCTTATTAGGATTTGAAGCGAAAAAAGACTATTCGGAACATCTTAACGGCTATGGGACTAATTTATCAATCGAAGATACTAACTATTTGTATTTGGATGGAGTAACTGCTGGTCAAACAGTAGGGAATAATGCCAGCACTTATGCCATGGTTTCCGTATTCGGAAGGGCAAATTATTCATATGATGGTAAATATTTATTGTCCGGAACTTTACGTCGAGATGCCTCTTCTCGTTTTGGTTCAAAAAAGAATTATGGTTATTTTCCTTCAGTATCAGGAGGATGGCGTATTTCTAGTGAACCATTTATGTCAACTACAACAAACTGGCTTTCTGATTTAAAGCTGAGAGCATCATGGGGGATCAACGGAAATGATATGATCGACAATGAAGCTACATATACAAAATATATTGTAAGCTTAAGGGATGCCAGCTATAATATCAGTGGAGACGGGTCAATATTAGCACCGGGTGCATTCAAAGATATAACAGGTAATCCACTTTTGAAATGGGAACAGACAACTCAGACAAATATTGGTATAGATGCAGCTTTCCTTAACAATCGCATGGGAATAGCTTTTGATTATTTCAACAAAGACACCAAAGATATGCTAATTAAACGTGACTATATTGCTGTTATAGGTGAAGGCGGTTACTATTGGTATAATGGTATTTCAATGAATAATAAAGGGTTTGAGGTCACTTTGAATTGGAGAGACAATATAAAAGATTTTAATTATGAAATAGCGTTAAATCTTTCGTATTATAAAAACAAGGTAACAGATTTGCCAAGTGATATATACTATACTTATGGAGGAGGTAATGGAACAGACAAAACAATAGTTGGAAAACCTTTGGGCTCATGGATGGGTTATAAGACCGATGGTATATTCAGAACCCAAGAAGAGGTGAATGAATATAATTCTAAATATGACGTACAGATAGGCGAAGCAGGAATAGGCCGTGTCAAATATCAGGACATAAATGATGATGGTAAAATAAACACAGCTGATCAGACATGGCTTGGATCTGATAGGCCAAAGCTGATTGGCGGCCTGAATCTGGCAGCATCTTATAAAGGTTTCGATATAAACATGTTCTTTAACGGAATGGTTCGGGATGCATGGAATAATTCAAAATATTATACTGATTTTTTTCAATTATGGACAGGCAATCACTCCACTCGTTTACTAAGTGCCCTAAGTGCTTGGAAAGAATATGAACAAACAGGAGTTTATAAATCTGATATACCTGCATTAACTGTAGATAATAAAAATAATGAAGAACGTGGCTCTGATTATTACATTGAAAATGGATCTTACATAAAATTAAAATCTTTAACATTAGGTTATACACTGCCAAATAAACTGATGAGTAGGCTAAAATTAAGAAATGCCCGGGTTTATATACAATCACAAAATCTTTTTACAATCACAAAATACAAAGGTGCAGATCCTGAAGGCTTAGGATATACTTATCCACTTCCCAGAACATATACACTTGGATTGTCCTTTGGTTTTTAATATCTAACAGATAAAAAATAAATGATATGAAAAATATAGTTTTATCACTTCTTATATTGTTTTTCGTCACAGGTTGTGACGATTTCCTGGATACCAAGCCTCAAGGACGATTGAGTGAAGATATACTAAATTCCAGTGAAGGGGTTGATTTGTTGGTAAATGCAGCCTATGCGGCACTAGGAGGTCCACGTGGACAAGAATGGGGTGTATGGTCATTTCCAACAACAAACTGGTCATACGGAGAAGTGCGCTCCGATAATGCCTACAAAGGAGGTGGTGGTACGGGTGATATAATGGACATTCATAAAATTGAGACTTATAATGTAGATGCAACACTGGGCAACATTGATGGCAAATGGTATCATCTGTATTGTAGTGTACAGCGGTGCAATTCGGCTTTACGTGTATTAAATAAAAGTACAGATGAAGAGGTTGCAAATCGTTCGTCCCGAATAGGAGAAATGAAAACGCTTAGAGCGCATTACTATTTTGAACTGAGCCGTCTATATAACAAAATTGCTTATTTTGATGAAAATATAGAGATTGATGATTATACCAAGATATCGAATAATCAATATACTCGTGATGAAATTTTAGGCATGATAGCTGACGAATTACAAACAGCTGCCGATATCCTTCCTCCCACCCAATCGGAGATTGGACGTGTTAATAAATACATAGCATTGGCATATAAAGCCAAAGTCAGACTTTATCAAGCCTACGTTCAGGATGAGAATACACATGCCGTTATATCTGTAAATAAAACATTGATGCAGGAAGTGGTAGATTTATGCGATGAAGTCATTGGAAGTAATAAATATGATCTGCTAGATGATTTTCAACAATTAGACCTTGTCGCTTTTGAAAATGGTAAGGAGTCCATTTTTGCAGTTCAATATTCTATGAATGACGGGACAGCCAGCGCAGGTCGCATAAATTGGAGTCATTTATTGAATACACCACAAGGTCCATATAGTGGGGATGGATTTTTCTTGCCTAGTCAGAATCTGGTTAATTCATATAAAACAGATGCTAATGGTCTCCCATTAGTTGACACATTCAATGATCAAGATTACAGTACTATAACTTTTGACGGAAGCGGTAAACCTGTGAATACAAATGTTAGTTCAAACGTCGATCCGCGACTTGATTTTGTGATAGGTCGCCCCAATATCCGATGGAAAACATATACTGAGTCTCCATGTTTAAACTCATGGGTGCGTGATCAAGGAACATATGGATACAATTGTAGTAAACGTTTTTGTGTTTCTCCAGAAAGTCCTGATATGTTCGAAGGTTGGCCATGGGGTGCTTCACAACTTAACTGGCAAATAATAAGGTACGCAGATATTTTATTATGGAAAGCAGAAGCCTTGATTGAAATTGGAACTGATTTAGAAACAGCTCGCGGACTGATAAATGATATTCGCAATAGAGCGAAAGATAGTGAATATGTAAAAGATTTCAATGATGAAACAAAATATGCAGCTAATTATAAAATAGAACCTTATCCGGCTACTGGTTGGACTCAGGATTATGCGCGTAAAGCTCTTCAATTTGAATCTCGATTGGAAAAAGCAATGGAAGGAGAACGTTTTTTCGATTTAGTTAGATGGGGTATAGCTAAAGATGTAATGAATAAGTATTTTTCCGGAGAAAAAAGTAAAAGAGTTTATTATGCAAATTCCACTTTCCAGGATGGAAGAGATGAATATTATCCAATATCCAATGGTCAGTATAATTTTTCTGAAGGACTATATGTTCAGAATCCAGGTTACGGGCAATTTAAATAAAGTATTGTAAATGGTTATACATTTTTCGGCTATCCGGGTATAACCTATTCGGATAGCTGATTATTATGAAAAAGCCTATAAACTAAATACCAATGAAAAAACTAATCATTTTAATTTACATTCTTTTATTATCATTAATTCCTATATATGCCCAACAGACATGGAACTTTGATAATAACAAACCACTAAATTCTGATTCGAACACACCTTTGATTCTTCATAGTATCCGGGATTTCCCGGAACTAGTAGAAGGTATAGAAGGAAAAGGATTAAGAACAGACGGATATACCACATGGCTTACAGCTAATTTTATCCCAGCTCAGGAAATAAAATCGATCTCGGCCTGGTTCGCATTGGAATCATTCCCTACCGATACCGCTGCATTCTATGGTATAAGGTCTTTAGATAAAGAGGAGGCTTTTTCTCTGTGTGTAGACAAATATGGGTCCGTTATGTTGAGTATATATCAGAATGGGGAATATGTTTATCTGCCGACTACATCCAAGGTTAGAAGATTTGAATGGATAAATCTTTTGTTGTCAATCAATAAAAAGAATATAGATGTATTTATTAATGGAGATAAAAATTTTCACATTCCTTATCAACTAAAATCAACTTCTTTTAATGAGGTGATTTTAGCAAAAGATTTTAAGGATAAAAAATTAGGAATATATGACCTAACTGTAATAAATGCAATAGTTGATGATATAAAGATATGGACAGAAGCTATTGACGATTATCAATCGATAAAGAATAAGTCATCTGTATTAGCAGGAAGAAAACCTGTTTTAGCTATCCCACACAGCAGGTTCGAAAAAGATTTTAGCAGGCCAAAATATCATTTGCTTCCTGCAGCCAATTGGACAAATGAAACACATGGCTTATTTTTTCATAAAAGCAGGTATCATATTTTCAATCAAAAAAATGCATCTAATCTATTTCTAGGGCAAATAAACTGGGGGCATTTCAGTAGTCCTGATCTTATCAACTGGACAGAACACAAGCCAGCCATAACACCTGAGCCCGGTTATGATTGTAATGGCATATGGTCAGGACATGCTGTAATTGATGATAACCAGACACCGGTATTAGTATATACAACTGGAGGAGAAAAAATGGGAGTAGGTTTGGCATACCCGAAAGATGAAAATCTTATAGAATGGAGCAAATATGAGAACAACCCTGTCGTATGGGGACAACCAAAAGGTTATGCAAGGACGGATTTAAGAGATCAGTATGTCTGGAAAGAAAAAGACATCTGGTATATGATTATTGGTTTCGGTATAGTTGATGATAGTATTGAAAAGGGTGCTGTATTATTATATAAATCGAAAAACCTAAAGGATTGGGAGTTCATACACACTTTATTTGAAGGTGATCCTAAGACCGATGATTCTGGAATATTCTGGGAAATGCCTGTCTTTTGGAAACATGAAAATAAATATATCTTGTTGGTTAACAAAGTTCCACATCAGGGAGTTCCAGCCAAAGCAATGTACTGGACAGGGGAATTCAAAAATGAAAAATTTATTCCGGATCATAAAATACCGCATAATCTGGAAGTTATAAACCGCTTATTATCCCCATCAGTATCATATGATGAAAATGGATTAGTGACAGCGATTGCAATAATACCTGATGAAATAGGAAGCTGGGCAGCTTACCAACATGGCTGGACTCATCTTTATAGTATTCCTCGGGTATGGAACTTTAACAATGGGATAATAGAACAAACACCCCATCCATCACTAAAACAATTAAGAGGGGAGCGGATTGAAGTGTCCCCAAAATCCATTTCAGAAGAAAAACCATTGAAATTGACAGATAATGATAATCAACTGGAAGTCAGACTGATTGTAAATCCTAACGGTTCTAAGAAATTTGGTTTTTATATACATAAAAATACTGATAACTCAGAATTTACCAAGATTTATTATGACGCTGTAAGCCAAGAAATAGTTGTAGACCAACGATATTCAAGTCTTAAGAAATATGTTCCATTAAATATACGTAAAGGAAAATATAAACTTGATTTATCTGAGCCCGTAGATTTTCATATATTCATCGATGGCTCTGTTATTGAGGTATTTATTAATAATAAGGATGCATTTACTACACGTATATTTCCATTGAAAGAAAATAGTAGCCAATTCGAGTTATTCACTGAAGATACAGATATAAAAGTGAAGGGTGAACTTTGGTATTTAAAGCAAGCTAATATGAATATCGATTTTTAAAAAGCACATTATGAAAAATTATTTAACTATCATCACTTTTTCCGATACTTCTCTGTAATGAACTAAGTCGTCCGAGACAACTTTTCCTCACCAAAACAACTGATAT
>BNXH01000027.1 GCA_025999435.1 Bacteroidia bacterium
GATAATAGGAGTATTTATAGCTTTGGTAATTGCATACAAAATATATGGATTCTTTTTTTCGAAAAATGAGCAAAAGAATAGCTGCGGATGTTCAGGTTGTGGGTGCAGTACGAAGCCTAAACACGTTAAATATTGAGAATTTATTTGGTTTCTGAGAATATACTTGGTACCTTTGGTATAGAATTTCGATGACAGCTTAGGTCGTATTGGTCGATTGGGAAGCTCATCAATTAATAAAATGACCGAGACAAGCTTTTGATTCCAATGGCGGGCCACACCTTCGGGTTGCTTAGCGCGGTGGATTACAAAGGGGTCGAAGCACTCAAATCCTGTTTTACGGAGTTTCGGTATATCCGCCAATACGACTTTTATATAGGAAAGGAATTGCTTTTTAGCGATTCCTTTCTTTTTTGTAATACATTTTATTTCACATTTTCTTTCTGTCATATTTTCTTTTATTTTGTCTATTAGTTGTATATTTGTGAGCTAATAATATTGATTGTTGTTATTTTATTCGAACAAAATGAATACCCTAGAAAAGCTGACAGCCGAAAAACTACTAAGTATAAGGGCTATCAAACTACAACCGTCCAACCCTTTTACATGGGCCTCGGGATGGAAATCTCCAATTTATTGTGATAACAGAAAACTTATATCGTATCCTCGTATACGTACATTTATAAAGACCGAATTGAGCCGGCTTATACTTGAAAATTTCCCGGAAGCAGATGCTATTGCCGGTGTGGCTACGGGCGCTATAGCTCCCGGCGCTTTAGTCGCCGATGCATTAGGACTACCTTTTGTATATATTCGTGCTACGCCTAAAGATCATGGTTTAGAAAATTTGATAGAAGGGGAACTAAAACCGGGTAGCAAAGTTGTGGTAGTCGAAGATCTTGTCTCTACCGGTACAAGCAGTCTGAAAGCTGTAGAGGCAATCCGTCGCGATAGTTCGGAGGTTATAGGTATGGTTGCTAACTTTACTTATGAATTTCCTGTTGCAACAGAAAATTTTAAGAAAGCAGGTGTAGAGCTTATCACATTGACCAACTACGATGCTGTCCTTCGTGAGGCATTGCGTACTAATTATATTGCAGAATCTGACCTTGATACTTTGCAAGAGTGGAGAAAAGCTCCCGCGGATTGGAAATAAATTAATACTACCGGATGGCTGAATTTGTAAGTGAAGTAAAAACAATACCATATTCTGACGCGGATATATTTGCCGTACTTTCCGATTTAAACAATCTGGAGTTGGCTAAGGATAAAATACCTCAAAATGCAGTAAAAGATTTGACGTTCGATCAGGATTCATGTTCGGTAAATGTAGATCCTATAGGTAAGGTTAAGTTTGTTGTTGTTGAACGTGAACCCAATAAAACGATTAAATTTCAATCGGAGAAATTGCCTTTTGATGTTAATATGTGGATACAACTTGTAGCTACGGCAGATAATGAAACTAAGATGAAATTGACCATCAAAGCTGATTTAAATCCTTTTCTCAAACCGATGGTTTCTAAGCCATTACAAGCTGGCCTGGATAAAGTGGCTGAAGGATTGGCTGATTTGCCATATTCCGAAATATTGAAAGGATCAAAAGAATAAGCTGATGAAACTTTGGGAAAAAAGCACTCAGGTAAACAAAGATGTGGAATCTTATACCATAGGCCGCGATCGCGAGATGGATGTGTATTTAGCTCCTTTCGACGTATTAGGATCTATGGCGCATATTACAATGCTGGAATCCGTTGGTTTACTTGATAAAAAAGAGCTTCCCCTTTTACTTAAGGAACTAAAAAACATTTACCAACAGGCTATTGATGGTAAATTTGAAATAGAGGATGGTATAGAAGATGTACATTCCCAGGTGGAGCTTATGCTTACCCGCGAGTTGGGAGATATAGGCAAAAAAATACATAGCGGACGTTCGCGTAACGATCAAGTCTTGGTTGACCTGAAACTCTTTACTCGCGATCGTATTCATATGCTTGTAGATTCGGTTTCAAAACTAATCGATGTATTACTTAGTCAAAGTAATAAATATAAAGATGTTTTGATGCCGGGATATACGCATCTGCAAATAGCAATGCCTTCGTCTTTTGGCCTTTGGTTTGGCGCTTATGCAGAGAGCCTTGTCGACGATCTGCAAGTGTTGCTCGCTGCTTATAAAATTTGTAATAGAAATCCTTTGGGGTCGGCAGCGGGTTATGGCTCATCGTTCCCGTTAAACCGTCAAATGACGACCGATTTACTGGGATTCGATTCTATGGATTATAATGTAGTCTATGCACAGATGGGGCGTGGTAAAATGGAGCGTACTGTCGCTTTTGCTATTGCAAGTATTGCGGGTACATTGTCCAGACTTTCGTTCGATGCATGTATGTTCAACAGCCAGAACTTCGGATTTGTGAAATTGCCGGATGAATATACTACCGGTTCGAGCATTATGCCGCATAAAAAGAATCCGGATGTATTTGAACTAACACGTGCAAAATGTAATAAACTGCAAGCATTACCTAACGATATTACACTAATAATTAATAATCTGCCTTCAGGCTATTTCCGCGATATGCAGATAATAAAGGAATTGTTTATCCCTTCTTTCGAAGAGATGAACGATTGTTTGCAAATGGTTGCTCGTATGATGGGCGAAGTGAATATAAACGGGCATATACTGGATGATCCTAAATATTTGTTGATATTCAGTGTAGAAGAAGTAAACCGCTTAGTTCTGGAAGGTGTGCCTTTCAGGGATGCCTATAAGCAGGTGGGACTGGAAATAGAGAAAGGTAACTTTAAGCATAACAAGAAGGTTGCCCATACCCATGAAGGTAGTATAGGCAACTTGTGTAATGATAGAATTGAACTGCTTAAGCAGCAAATTGTCGATCAGTTTGACTTCGATAAGGTCGTTGCGGCTGAAAAGAAATTGACAGAATCAAGATAAGATATAGAATATTCTCTATATCTTTTTTATTATAATACGTTCAGACGAATGGAAGAATCAGAAATTATATTGGCGAGTTTATCGGGAGAAGATAAACCGGGAGTAACAGCTGCTTTGACAGCTGTATTAGCTCAACACGATGCGAATATTCTTGACATAGGGCAGGCTAATATTCATCATTCGTTATCTCTGGCCATTATGTTCGAGGCGAAGAATGCAGGCGATGTAATAAAAGACCTGCTATTCAAGGCTACCGAGCTAGGCGTTATCATCCGTTTTTCACCTATCGAGAAAGATGAGTACATGCGTTGGGTAAACTTGCAGGGAACGAAGAATCGCTATATAGTGACTGTTTTGGGCAGAACCTTGAATCCCACTCATATATCAGCCGTAGCAAAAATTAGTCAGAAATATAAGCTGAATATTGAAAAAATAATTCGTCTTACCGGACGTGTTCCTTTAAATGCTTCGGAACGACAAAGCCGTTCTTGCATTGAGTTGTCTATCAGAGGTACTGTCGATGATGTTCAGCAGTTGAAACACGATTTTATGAGCCTTGCCGACAAGATGGGAATCGATATCGCCTTTCAGGTAGAGAATATGTATCGTCGTATGCGGCGTCTTATCTGTTTCGATATGGACTCTACTCTTATACAAACAGAAGTAATAGACGAACTGGCGGAACGTGCCGGAGTAGGAGAGGAGGTGAAAGCGATTACCGAATCCGCGATGAGAGGTGAAATTGATTTTACGGAAAGTTTCAGAAAACGTGTTAGCCTGCTTAAAGGCTTGGATGAATCTGTAATGAAAGAAATAGCCGAAAACTTGCCTATCACAGAAGGGATGACAAGGCTTATCCGTATTTTAAAAAAGAGTGGTTGCAAACTGGCTATCCTGTCGGGAGGATTTACCTATTTTGGCAACTATCTGAAAGATAAATATGGATTCGATTACGTATATGCTAATGAATTAGAGATAGAAGACGGAAAACTCACAGGAAATTATGTAGGCGATGTTGTAGATGGCAAACGTAAAGCCGAATTACTACGTCTGCTTGCTCAGGTAGAAAAAGTGGATATCCGTCAGACAGTCGCCGTGGGCGACGGGGCGAATGACTTACCGATGCTGGGGATTGCCGGATTGGGAATTGCTTTCCATGCAAAGCCTAAAGTTAAGGCAAATGCGAAACAATCTTTATCTACGGTTGGCCTTGATGGTATTTTGTATTTCCTTGGTTACAGGGATTCTATGCTCGAAGGAGAGGTGTAGTGTTTAAAGTAGTAAGTAGTAAGTAGTAAGTAGTAAGTAGTCAAGAATCTTTAAATCTTTAAATTTTTAAATCTTTAAATTTGCCAGGCAACTGATAACTACTACTTGACATTTTTCATATATTCCTCTACTATCTTGATGCTTTGTTCCACTTCCTTTTTTAAATCCGATTCTTTATCTTCCGGATTTTGAAGAATATGGTTGTAGTTTTCCAGGGCTTTATTGTATTCTTTCAGTTCGTAGTAGGTATTTCCACGATTATAATAAGCAATAGGAGATTCTTCCAACTCAATGGCTTTGGTAAAGTCAGCCAGTGCTTCTTGGTAGTGCTCCATTTTTTCCCTTACAAGTCCACGGTTATTGTATGCGCTGGCGTAATCGGGCGTCAGTTCGATTGTTTTATTCAGGTCTTGCAAGGCTTTCTCGTACAGTCCCATATTACTGTATATCGACCCTCTGTTGTAGTATGCCATACCATCTTTCGGATCGAGTTTTATAATTTCGGAACAGGTATTCAGGGTTTGCATTTCATCTCCCATATGGTAGTACACGGTAGCTAAATGCATATAAGCTTTCAATAGTACTTTATCGCGCCATTCTGTATCCTTTTTATACTTTTCATCGTTATTGATTCTCTCGATAAGAGTATTCAGCATGTTGGCTTTCTCTTGAGGGGTATCCAATCTGTTTAGAGCAAAGTAAATGTCATTATTAAATTTCACCAAGCTCTTTTCTCCTTGCTTTTTCCTTCTGGCTATAAGGAAAAACATTAAGGCAAATAAAAGAAACATAGTGCCGAAAATGGCTATAAATCCTATGATTCCTATATTAGCCACAGATGTTGAACTACAAGATGCAAGTATTAAAGGTAGAGGCAGAATGACAATATATTTCATACGATAGGGGTTTAGATAACAAATTTAGATAAAAAGATCTTTTAGGCAACGATATATTATCCAAACCTTAACTGCTGAAAAGGATATTTAAGATATAAAAGATTTTCTAGGGTTTGCCTTTACCATTTTAAAAAGCTTATCGGATGGACGTATTTTTTCGTTCACTTTCATCGAAAATTTCTCTCCTTTGATCGTTTCTTCTACGGGTTTCAGATCAACCCGTATTTCTTCTACTGTTTGGAATACCGCTCCGGTAGTCGGGCCTGTAATGAGTATTTCGTCACCGACTTTAAGGGATTGTGTTTCCATTAGAAATTCGGCGACTCCCAGATTTGAGAAGTATTTGAGTCCTTTACCTATATATACTTTCCTTTTGGTTGCCCCCGAACCGTAATTGCTCGACCATTCGCCCAGCCTTTGACCAAGATAATAACCATCCCAAAATCCGCGGTTGAATACAGTGGCCAGCCGTTCGTCCCAATTTTCAACTTTTTCTTCGGTAAAAGTTCCTTCACAATATGATTTGACAGCTTCCTTGTAACATTCCACTACGGTGCGTACATACTCAGGTCCACGTGCACGGCCTTCTATTTTGAATACCCGTACGCCTGCATCCATCATTTTATTCATAAAGTGAATGGTTTTCAGATCTTTGGGCGACATGATGTATTCGTTGTCAATCTCCAGTTCTATTTCACTATCCTTATCTTTTACTATATATCCCCGGCGGCATATTTGGTTACAGGCTCCGCGATTGGCCGAAAGGTCTTTCTCGTGCAAACTCAAATAGCATTTTCCGGAGACAGCCATGCAAAGCGCTCCGTGTGAGAACATCTCTATCCTGATCAGTTCTCCATTAGGGCCTTTTATCTGTTGTTCTACAATATCTTTATAGATAGCAGCTACCTGATCAAGGTTCAATTCACGAGCCAAAACTACTACATCGGCAAATTGTCCGTAAAATTTTAATGCTTCGGTATTGGTTATATTCAACTGGGTAGACAAGTGGACTTCGACCCCGATACTCCGCGCATACATCATGACCGCTACATCGGAGGCAATAATAGCAGATAATTCGGCTTCTTTTGCTGCATTCACTATTTTGTACATCAGGGTGATGTCGTTATCATAAATTATTGTATTGACTGTCAGATAGCTTTTCAGGTTATTTTCTTTACATATTGTAGCTATCTGTTTCAAATCGTCAATGGTAAAATTATTTGACGATTTGGCGCGCATATTGAGCCCTTCTATACCAAAGTAGATAGAGTCGGCACCGCCCTGTATTGCCGCAGCTAAAGAATCGTATGACCCTACAGGAGCCATTATCTCAAAATCGGATATATTTTTATTCATTTATATTATTTATTCGAAGTCTTATTTAATTGATAAGTTGAATGCAAAATTATCTCTTTTAAATGAATTCGGCAAACCATTAACTATTATGAACAGACATTGTATTAAATTAAAAAAGCACCTCATTTTAAAGGTGCTTTTACTTATTAGAGAGCTTATATTAATTTGCCAGCCCTTTAGCTGTCTCCATTAGTCGTACAAACTCGCGGCGGTATCCCTGAATGTCAGATCCGTATCCTTTTTGGGCAAGGGCTATGGCCTTGTCATAAGAACCATTTCCTTTATACTGAGAATCCTTTACAACCTGTCCGAACATAGCTACAGCAGCAGCGAATCGGAAATCGTCGGATACGTTGTCCAAATTGTTGTCGATCAGCGGTATTTCTATTTTTTTGCTGGTATCGCTATTCGGTTGTTTGTATCTTAGTTTTACGGTTAACAGATCGGGATGCAAACTGTATGAAACAGGGTCAATATTAGTATCTTTTTGATATTTTAGCGGATCTACACTTCCTATAAGATTGCTTTTTATACCAACCGGAATCACTTCATAAAAGGCAGTTACGGTATGTCCTGCACCCATTTCTCCGGCGTCTTTGGTGTCATCATTAAAGTCTTCTTTGTTCAGTAACCGGGTTTCATAGCCAACGAGCCTGTAAGCCTGAACTTTCGCCGGATTGAACTCTATCTGCAATTTTACGTCTTTGGCAACTGTATACATGGTTGCTCCGAATTCATTTACCAGCACTTTATTTGCTTCCTGCAAATTATCTATATATGCATGGTTCCCGTTTCCGGTTTGCGCCAAGACCTGCATTTTCTTATCTTTATAGTTACCCATGCCATATCCTAAGATGGAAAGGAATACGCCGCTTTTACGCTCTTGTTCGATCAGTTTTTGCAGTCCATCGTCGCTTGAAACCCCAACATTGAAATCCCCGTCGGTGCATAGGATAATACGATTATTACCTCCTTTTATAAAGTTCTTTCTCGCTATTTTATAAGCCAGCTGAATTCCATCCCCTCCTGCTGTAGAGCCTCCCGCCGAAAGATTATCCAGTGCTTCTTTTATTTTTTGCTTATTATTTCCCGGAGTGGAGGATAATACTTCTCCTGCTGCTCCGGCATAAACAACAATAGCTACCCGGTCTTTTTCGCGCAGATTATTTACTAACAATTTCAAAGATGATTTCACCAAACCGGGACGTGTAGGGCCCTCCATCGAGCCCGATACATCGATCAGGAATACAAAGTTGGATGCAGGCAGATTATCCCCGGCTATATTTCTTGCCTTAAGACCTATTTTAACCAGCCGGTTTTGATTGTTCCATGGACAGTTCCCTACTTCGGCTGAAATTTTAACAGGGTCGGAGCCTGTTGGTTCAGGGTAGTTATAGCTAAAATAGTTGATAAGCTCTTCTATACGAATGGCGTCTTTTTCAGGAAGTGAGCCCCTGTTAATAAATCGTCGCATATTACTGTATGAAGCCGCATCTACGTCTACCGAGAATGTTGAAAGAGGTTCTATTTTTGCCGGTTGAAATTTGTTTTCAGCAAATTGGCTGTATTCTTCATTCTTGAGTTGGTCGTACTCTGCGTCTGCTATGGAAATCTGCATCTTGCTTTCTAGTATTTCTTCGTCGGCAGATATTGTAGGAGGAACAAAATACAAAGCTTTTTTATCTTCGGATATGTCTTCACTGACAATATTATTTTCTGCTTGCATTGGCGCTTCTTCTATATCCACTATTCTAAATTCGTCTACTTGGTCTGCCGCTTCCGGAGTTTTCTGCTTATTTGTTCCGCATGAGAAAAGAAAGAATGCAGATAATATTACTATTACAGTTTTGTAAGTTTTCATAATCTATCGGTTTTAGGTGAATAATCTTTTCGTTATCAGATAGATTTATTTTCAGATGAAATTCCATAAAAAGCCGGAGATATTTTATTCATTCTGAAATAAGAAGTAACTTTGTAGCCTTTAAAGAATGGGCTATGGATTGGGGATAAAATAGATCTTTGATTACGGAAAAAACTGAAATGAAAATAGCGGCATTAGTATCGGGAGGGGTAGACAGTTCTGTAGTTGTGCATCAACTCAAAGAGCAGGGATATGACCCAACGATCTTTTATATTCGTATAGGTATGCAGGACGAGCAAGGCTTTATTGACTGTCCTGCCGAAGAAGATATTGAAATCACAACATATATAGCTAAAAAATATGGTTGTAAGATGGAAATTGTTTCTTTGCACGAAGAGTATTGGGAAAATGTAGTCAGTTATACTATCGATGCGGTAAAGCGTGGCCTTACACCCAATCCTGATATGATGTGCAACAAACTGATCAAATTTGGCTGCTTTGAGCAGAAGTGGGGACACGAATTTGATAAAATAGCAACAGGACATTATGCCACTACAACAGAACTGAACGGAAAGACGTGGCTCTCTACAGCGAAAGACCATGTAAAAGACCAAACTTATTTCCTCGGCCAGATCGATTATTTACAGGTATCGAAGCTAATGTTTCCTATCGGCGATCTATTGAAAAGCGAAGTGCGTGAAATTGCGGCGCGTGAGGGATTGCCTTCTGCTCAAAGAAAAGATAGCCAGGGTATTTGCTTCTTGGGAAAGATAAACTATAATGATTTTATCCGTCGTTATCTGGGTGTACGTACAGGTAAGATCGTGGAACTGGAAACCGGAAAAATTCTGGGTAAACACGAAGGCTACTGGTTTCATACCATCGGGCAACGCAAAGGATTAGGCTTGAGCGGAGGGCCATGGTTTGTGATCAAAAAAGATACGAAACGTAATATTATCTATGTATCTAATGGTTACGATCCGGAAACTCAATATGGGAATGTTGTGAATCTTGCCGGTTTTTCTTTCATCACCGAAGATATATGGGGTGACTTTGAAGGTTCGCGTAACGTTACATTCAAGATACGTCATACACCGGAATTTACAAAAGGACGGATAGAAAAAATTGGCGATATCTACCGCATCTATTCGGATGATAAAATACAAGGTATAGCTGCCGGACAATTTGGGGTAGTTTATGATGCCGGATCAAAATTGTGTATTGGCAGTGGTATGATTGCCAACGAAGAATAGTCAGGTCAATTTGCCAATGGCGCGACAAAAACTTATAACTTATCACTCATAACTCATAAACCCATGTTCCTTTTTGAAGATTTAGCGCAAATACAACTCGTTGATATAATAGAGATTTTAGGTACTATTGCATTTGCTATCAGTGGTATTCGTTTAGCATCGGCTAAGCGATTCGATTGGTTTGGCGCCATTGTTATTGGATTTGTAACAGCTACAGGAGGTGGGACACTTCGCGATTTATTATTAGACGTCCCTCCTTTCTGGATGCAGGCGAGCCGTTATATTTGGTGTACATTGCTTGCATTTATTATAGTTCTCTGTTTCAGAAAATATCTGGTTCATCTCAATAATACCATATTCTGGTTCGACTGTATAGGGCTAGGATTGTTCGTTGTAGTAGGATATGAAAAAGCTATGGCTTTAGAATACCCGGTTTGGGTGTGTGTGTCTATGGCTACTATAACCGGTATTGTCGGTGGTATGGTCAGAGATATTCTGATTAACGAAGTTCCGATTATTTTTACACAGGAATTGTATGCCGTTGCTTGTATTTTAGGCGGAATATTGTTCAGTGTGCTGACTTATTTGCAGGTGGACTTAGTAATTACAGAAATAGCGACAGCCGTATTTGTTGTCGTTGTCAGGGTTATTGCTACAAGATACCATTTAAAACTTCCGGTACTTAAAGGAGAAGACTGATATAATGAGACAGGTAAATCAGCTGTCAAACTCGCTTTCCAGGTCTTCCAGTTCTTTTTTTATTTGTTCCAGCCTGTTTATAACCTGTATTTTGCGGGTTTCTTCATCCCGTTTTTGCTTGAGCGTTTGTCTGGCGCCTTCCAGGGTCAATCCTTTTTCCTTGACCAGATGGTACACGATTGCAATATTTTCAATATCATCTTTTGTGTATTGACGGGTTCCACCTTCTGTTTTTCGTGGATTAATAATGTCGAATTCGCTTTCCCAAAAGCGCAGCAAAGACTCATTTACATTGAAATGAGCAGCAACTTCCTTTACGGAATAATATAGACGATTACTCTTTTCGAAATCTATTCTCATTATTAAACTTATTGTTGACTGCTCACTGTTGACTGTTGACTGAAATCAATCCATTACCTGTCCGTGATTAGCCGCTATTTGCAACATTTTATCATATTCTTTAGGGCTCAGATCCATAAAGTAATATTTAGCAGGGTTGTCCGGCTGTCCTTTTACTTGTACCTCGTAGTGAAGATGCGGTCCTGTTGACTTTCCTGTGTTTCCCACCTCTCCGATAAGTTCGCCACGTACAACCTTTTGTCCTGCCCGGACTTTATATTCATTCAGGTGGGCATAAAGAGTTTCATAACCGTATCCATGATCGATAATAATACATTTACCGTATCCCTGTTTCCAGTCGGCAAGAGTTACTGTTCCATCAGCAGTAACATATACCGGAGTTCCGACGTTTGCACTAAAGTCCATCCCCGCATGAAAACGGGCAGTACCATAGATAGGGTCTATGCGCATACCATATCCCGAAGCCAGCTGTTTCAGGTATCTGTCCGGTACAGGTTGTATACTTGGTATATGTTTGAGCCGGTCTTTCTGTGTTTTGGCCAGTTCCAATACTTCATCGAAAGAGTTGGATTGTATATATATTTGCCTGGAAATATAATCCATTTTCTTGGAAGTCTGTATTATCAGGTCTGCGCTCGATAATTCTGTCAGATAATCGTACCGGCTGGCTCCCCCCACCCCTGAACTACGGATAGATAAAGGTATGGGGTCTGCGTGGAATATGGCGCGATATAGATTATCGTCACGTTGTTGTATATCTTTTAAAACATTTGCAGCCTCATTCATGCGTCTCGAAAGTAACTCGTATTGAGCATCTTTCAGTTTATCCTTCTTCTTTTGCTCTTCTCCCCATGGAGTCCCTACAAAATAAATAAATGCGATCAGAGCTCCGATACCAACAATGATACCTGATATGAGATGCCGGAAAACAGTGAAGATTTTATCCTTCAGGCTAGGATAAATTCTTTCATATGTGAGATTCTGTGGATTGTATCGGTAATATACCTTGCGCTTCATTATTTAAAATCGTGATAATTATAGCCACGAGTTCAACAAAAGTAAAGTTTTTGAACTATTTTTGCAAATTGAAAAGGCTAATCTGTAAATTAGAAAATGTGAAAATTGGCAAATTATCAATAAAACAATCAGAAATTCGTTTTCAAATTAGCTAATTCCCAAATTTACTAATAAAAAAATATGATGACTTCCAAAGAGATCCGAGAATCGTTCAAATCGTTTTTTGCTTCTAAAGGGCACCAGATTGTAGCGTCTGCGCCTATGGTTATAAAGGGTGATCCTACTCTAATGTTTACGAACGCGGGTATGAATCAGTTTAAAGATATTATACTGGGTAATGCCCCTGTAAAATATCCGCGTGTAGCAGACTCTCAAAAATGCCTTCGCGTAAGTGGAAAGCATAACGACCTGGAAGAAGTAGGGCACGATACATATCATCACACCATGTTCGAGATGCTTGGAAACTGGTCTTTCGGAGATTATTTCAAAAAAGAAGCGATAGAATGGGCATGGGAGTATCTGACCGAGGTGCTAAAACTGGATAAAGATCGCTTGTATGTTACCGTTTTTGAAGGAAGTCCGGAAGAAGGACTTAGCAGAGATGATGAAGCGGCCGGATATTGGGAAAAATATTTACCCCAAGAAAGGATTCTGAATGGAAATAAGAAAGATAACTTTTGGGAAATGGGTGATACAGGCCCATGCGGCCCTTGTTCGGAGATACATATAGATATCCGTTCTGATGAAGAACGGGCAAAAATAGATGGAGCTACATTAGTAAATAAAGATCCGGATGTGATAGAAATCTGGAATCTTGTGTTTATGCAATATAATAGAAAGGCTGATAAATCATTAGAACCTCTTCCTGCGAAAGTGATCGATACAGGTATGGGATTTGAACGTCTGTGTATGGCCGTGCAAGGCAAAGTATCGAACTATGATACCGATGTTTTTCAAACTATAATTAAAGCCATTGCTGAATTGACCGGATATAAATATGGGCAAGACAATAAAACGGATATTGCTATGCGTGTGATTGCCGACCATGTTCGTACTATTGCGTTCTCTATTACTGACGGACAACTGCCATCGAATGCCAAGGCCGGTTATGTGATCCGCCGTATTCTTCGCCGTGCTGTACGCTATGGTTACACATTCCTTGGTCAGCACAAATCATTTATGTATAAGTTGATCCCTGCATTAATAGAAACTATGGGGGATGCTTATCCGGAACTTGTTCAGCAACAGACTCTGATAGAAAAAGTAATGAAGGAAGAGGAAGAATCTTTCCTTCGTACACTTGAAATCGGTATCAAATTATTGGATAAACAAATTGCTGATAGCAAAGCTAAAAATTCTACTATATTAAGTGGAACAGATGCTTTTACTTTGTACGATACATATGGTTTTCCCCTCGATCTGACAGAACTTATCTTGCGTGAAAATGGAATGAAAGTCGATCAGAAAGGCTTTGACGCAGAAATGCAGAAACAAAAAGATCGTGCCCGTAATGCTGCTGCTGTGGAAACCGAGGACTGGGTTGTGCTGAAAGAAGGCAATACAGAGTTTCTAGGATATGATTTCACAGAATGTGAAACAGAAATACTTCGTTACCGTAAAGTAAAACAAAAGAATAACGAGTTCTTTCAGATTGTGCTTAGTCAGACTCCGTTTTATGCAGAAATGGGTGGTCAGGTAGGAGACAGCGGTTGGCTGATTCACGATGAGGACAAAATAGAAATAACAGATACGAAACGCGAAAATAACTTGGCCGTACATCTGTCCAAAAAGCTACCACAAGATGTGACCGCGACATTCATAGCCCGTATCAATACTCATAACCGTACTGCGACAGAATGTAATCATACGGCTACGCACCTGTTGCATGAGGCTTTGCGGGAAATACTGGGTACGCATGTAGAACAAAAAGGATCTTTTGTTTCCCCTTCTGTTCTTCGTTTCGATTTCTCCCATTACCAAAAACTGACAGATGAGGAGATCCGTAAAGTGGAGCGTCTTGTCACCGCTAAAATCAGAGAAGATATATCCCGTGTCGAAAACCGTCATGTTCCTATTGAAGAGGCTAAGATGATGGGGGCAATGGCTCTCTTTGGTGAAAAATATGGAGATGATGTACGTGTGATTCGCTTTGGCGATTCAGTCGAGCTTTGTGGGGGAACTCATATTTCTTCCACCGGCCGTATAGGTTCGTTCCGCGTTATCAATGAAAGCTCTATTGCTGCCGGTATACGCCGCGTAGAGGCCATTACGGCTGAGGTATGTGAAGATTATTTCTATACGCAACAGGATATACTGACAGAGATGAAATCTTTACTGAATAATGCTCCCAACCTGGCGCAAACCCTTCGCAAGTTCTTTGAAGAAAACAGCGACCTGAAAAAGCAAATGGAAGAGTATGTAAAGGAAAAAACTGTTCAGATAAAAGAATTGATAATAAAGAAAAAGCAAATAGTTAACGGCATAGATGTATTTGTTTTGACAAACTCCGTTCCCGCGGAAATAGTGAAAGATATTGCATTTCAGATCAAAGGCCAGTTCCCCGGCAATAGTGTATTTATAGGAGCTACCAATGCCGAAAATAAACCTCTGCTTACAGTTATGCTCAGCGATGATCTGGTAAAGGATCATGGCCTGAATGCTTCTCAATTAGTCAGGGATGCTGCTAAACATATTCAAGGAGGCGGTGGAGGCCAGCCGCACTTTGCCACAGCCGGAGGTAAGAATTCTGAGGGCTTATCAAATGCTTTAAACGAAATTATAAGTAAGATAAAATAAATCGTCATATTAAAATAGCAGAATCTTAAGATTCTGCTATTTTTGCATATAGGAACCTAATATTTATACTATGAAACAAACACTTATCCTTACATTAAGCTTGCTTTTGGTTTTTCCTGTCTATAGCCAATCCGGAATAAAAGAATATAGAAAATTTCATCTATCCATTAATGCCGGATGGGATTTTGTGCAGGGTACATCGAATACTACTTTTTCCGACGATTTTACACTTCCTCTTACCAAAAAAGGATTTACTCCGGGGATTGATGCCGCCTACTTTTTTACGAAAAACTATGGTATAGGTGTAAAATATCGGTTTTACAAAGCGAGTAGAGAATCCTCATCTATCTTTGAATATACAGAGCAGAAGTTTGAGAAGCCTGTATATCAATATAATAATAATTCTTTTGAGGAAACAAATCATATGGTCGGTCCCGCGTTTTTTGCCCGATGGTCTTTAGGTGATTCTAGATGGCTAGTTTCAACGAATGCCGGGGTGGTTTATGTACATAATCAAATATCAAAAATACAAAGAAAAGAATATTATAATTTTATCGATATAGATGGATTTATCTCTTATCCTCCAGATTTTCCTCAAGATAAGAGAATGGGTTATAGTGACCTTTCAGGAAATACTATCGGTCTTACTTTATCGGCAGGTATTCGTTATCAGATCTTTCCATTTCTAGGTGCGGGGATATCGGCGAATGGGCTTTTTGCTTCCATATCAAAAATGGAGCAAGCAGATGTTTCTCGTAAGATAAACAGGATAGGTGTTTCGGCTGCAATAGATTTCAGCTTTTAGTAAAATTTTTACCAGATTCTTGTTTTCACAAATCCTTTTAGTGTACCCATTCCTATGGAGACACCTGTACGTATGAAGAATTGTTCTTTTCCGGCTGTGACATTAAAATCGTAACCTGCTTTTACGAAAAAGAATTTGTAATCAAAATATACGTTTGGGGTGATAACAATACCATCTTCACCATGCCTGAAATTGAAAAGATATCCTGCGTCGCACCCTACAAGAAATGTACATTTATTACTATTGAAAAGCGATTCGCTGAGGAATGATGTTAATTGTATAGGTTTAATATTTAATCCTGCGACAGGAGAACTTCCTCCGGTGTAGTCTATTCCGCTCGATACAAAAGAATTTAAAGGGTTCTTTTTGTGCCAAACGGGGAAAGAGGCGCCGGCTGCAAACTGGAAATCATTTCCTTTACCTTTGGCGTCGGCATATTGGATTCCGGCGCCAATGAATTGTGCCGAACAAGCAAGAGGTAGTATTAAGAATAGAAGTACTATTTTTATTATTTTCATTTGTATCGCTTGATTTATATGCAAAAATACGGTTTATTTTCTGAAATCAAATAAATAGTAATTTCAGAAAACACTGGAAACCCGCTGAACTATATTCTCAGAAAAATAAGAAAGGTTGCCCTTCAGCAACCTCTCTTATGGTATTGTTTGGATAAAATTATACTCCTTCTATTTCATTCAGGTTTTCATCTATCGCTTCAATTTTTTTCACCAATAAATCCAACTCATTCTTAAGGTTTTCAATTTTATTATTTACATCCTTTAATAGTCCACTGGCTCCTTTTGATGAAATAGACAAGAAATTCATATTATTTTCATATGTCTGAAGATCAGCTTTCACCTTATTGTATTGATGTAGCAGATGATCCCGTTCTTTATACAGGGATCTTTTTGGATTATCCTGCTTTGATAAGTTATCTTTAATATTCGATTTAAACGACTCAAACCTGCGTTCGGTTTTATCCATCTTGAGCCTGTCATAGTGTGCATCTACTGCTTGATGGAACTCTTTGTATATCTTATCTTTTTCTTTGAAAGGAACAAATCCTATATTGTGCCATTCGTCGGCCAGCGCACGAACTGTAGTTAACAGCACAGATGGTTCCAAAGTTTGATCTACATTTTTAATTTTTTCTATGATTTCTTTCTTTGCGGTCAAATTGTCCAATTCCTCAGTTTTTTGAGAGGATTCGTTCTTTTTCTTTTGTTCAAAGAAATAATCACAAGCTGATACAAATTCTTTCCATATAGCGTCGGAATATTTTCTGGGTACAGAACCTATTGTTTTCCATTCCTTTTGTATAGAAATTAGTTTGTCGGCTGTCGATTTCCAGTCGGTGTTATCTTTTAACTCCTTTGCTTGCTCACACAAAGCGCGTTTTTTATTCAGATTTACGTCCATTTCGTCTCTGACGCCTTTGAAAAATTCACTTTTCTTTTCAAAGAATGTATCGCATAAAGCACGGAATTCCTCAAATATCTGGTTGTTTACCTTTTTAGGAACAAAGCCGATAGTTTTCCATTTTGATTGAAGTTCTATCACTTCCTTACTTTTTCCATCCCAATCTTTGAAGGATGTAAGCTGACTGTAGTCGATGGCTTTTAGTGTTTCGCAAATTGAAGTCTTTGCTATCAGATTATCGTCTTCTTTCCCCTTGAGGGATTCGAAATGTACTTGATAGTTTTTGTTTATGGCTGTAGATGCGTTTTTGAAACGAGTCCATATTTCTTCGCGTAGTTCGCGTGCCACAGGTCCTATCTCGCGCCATTGCTGGTGAAAGTTCTGTAACTGGTGAAATGCGGATACAGAATCAGGCTCTTCTATTAGTTTTTCTACAGATTCACAAATCGCTGTTTTAAGTTCGAGATTCTTTTTAAAGTCATAATCGCGGAATTCGTTATTGATTTTAATCAGATCATAGAACTTTTCTGTATATATCTGGTACGATTTCCACAATTCTTTTTCTTTCGATTGGGGTACCGAAGTTATTTCGTTCCATTTTTGTTGTAAGTCTTTAAATTCCTTGTACAGCTTATTGAAATCGTCGGAACTTTCGGTCAGATTCTTTATCGAATCTATTATTTGTAACTTTTTATTATAATTATCTTCTTTTTGTCTTTCTTCTTCAGCAACCAAATTTGCCCGTTTTTCCTTAATGTCGTTGAGGAATGTTTTCAATACATCTTCGCTAGGATCGGGAGTTGGAATAAATGCATCAGCTTCATTCCCGGCTTCAATAAATTCGACTTTTTGAGCTTCTATATTGGCAGAACGTAATTTGTAAAATGCTTGTTTAAGAGATTCTACTTCTGAGCGTGAAGGGACACCCGGTTGAGATGACAGATTTTTTAATTTTTCTATAATCTCTTCCTTGGTCAAAGGGGATACATTCTTTGACGAAGGTTCTGGAATGGTCTCAGGATCTGTAGATTCACTCTCTTCTGGATTCACATCTGTATCTTCAATCTTTGCGAAGTTTTCGGTCGTTGTTTCAATTTCAGTTTCTTCGATTATTGCATCGTTTTCTTCAACATCCGCAGGTACTTCGTCTGCTGCTTCGACGTCAGCTACTTTAATTGTTACAGCACTCTCTTCAACATTTGTAGATTCGATATCTACGTTTTCTTCTTTTGTTGATTCTACGTTTGCTCCTTCAGATAGATTATTCGCAGGCAATTCTGGATTTAGGTTCTCGTTCATATAGTTAGTTTTTTTGTATACGGGCTTACCCGGTGCTTTTCACTTTGTACGGCAAATTAATGATTTTTTTTTGTTATTTCAACTATTTGGCGGTAGCTTTTTTCAATATATGCTAATAATAGCTTTTTATTGTCAAGAATTTCGTTCTTTTTCTCTTTGTTTCCGTTTTTCTTCAGCCTGTTTCTCCTTTTCTTTCCGTTCTTGTTCTCTCGCTTTTTCCTTGTCTTTTCGTTCTTGTTCTTTTTGACGTAAACGTTCCTTTTGGAAACGTTCTTTTTCTCTTCTTTCAGCCTCTTTTTGTTTGCGGGTATCTTCTTTTGCCTTAAGAATAGCTTTGGCTTCGTTCTTTTTCTGCTGTTCTTCCAGTTTACGTTGTTCTTCTTTTTCTTTTTGTACTGTTTTTATTGAATCTTGCACTGCTTTCTCAGCTTTTGCAATAGAGTCGTTCTTTGCTTTTTCGGCTTTCTTTATAGAATCTGTATGGTTTTTTTCAATGGCCTTTAATTCTTGTTCTCTTTGTTTACGTAGTTTTTCGTCCTCTTTCAAAGCGGCTTTTTCTTCTTTTGTAAGATTTTCTTTATTCTTACTGAATAGGCTTTTTATTCCATCAACAGGATTATTTATAATGTTTTCTATTCCTCCGATTACTTTACCCGCTTTTTCCAACTGGTCTTTCGATAGAATGTCATCAGCTGTTATTTCTTTTTCATTTGCAGGTTGTTTTGTTTTTTCATCTTTAGGTTGTTGATCTATAGGCCTAACCGGTTTAATATTTGTTTGAGCCGGTAGTTCCGGTTGTTCTTCTTTTTCAGGTTCTACTTTTTCTTTCTCTGTGGATTCCGGTAAAGTTTCAATATTATATTTGCCCTCTTCCCAATAAGAAACCAGTTGAGGCAACAGGTTGTTATAATGCTCGTTAAAGAATTTTATATACTGCTCCAAACCAAGTTTGGGCATGACTGTTGTATAGTTCTCTACCGAAATAGGAACGATAAAAACAGATGGATCAATGTTTTGGATCAGCTTATTCTCATTAAAGGCTTTAGTCAGATAAGACCTTATAGCTGCAAAAGATTCAAAGCCTTTTACCTGTAATACATCATATGGAGGATCAGTGTCGAAACTAAGGTCAAAGGTTTGTATCACGTAGTTAGAAAAATTATAATCGGCAACCTGATAAAGTAGATCGTTGCGGTCGATAGTTTTTGGTTTGAACATGTACAGAAGAATATATGGCACGTCCAATGTATCCGAATATTGCAGGGTTTTTCTTGCTCCTGCTTTTGTTGTGTCACTACTTGCATACGCTTTATCCCAATTAAAGTCTGTTATTGGGGAACCATCGGATAGTATAAGCTTACCTTCTTTCACTCTATTTAATATTTCACTTGCCAAAGGTGTAACATCAGCTTTCGGATAATCTTCCGTCAAAGAGGTCAGGTTAGTCATCAGTCCTCCGGCATCGCGGGTCTGGGCATACGTAAGAGCGTTTAACAGCGTGAAGTTAGGCATCAGATCAGTAAATGGATATTTAGTTTTCATAGCCTGGTAATTTCTCCTTACAGTTTCAATATCAGCTTTGCGATATGCCTCATATGCTTCGTTGTACAGAGAATCCTGCAAGTTTGCCATATGCTTGAAATTCCATACGTAGTCCGGTTGTGACAAAGGTGTCGCGTATCTTCCGTCAGGAAACTCAGCCAATAATTTCGAGCGATATAAAGACATCATATTATCATTCCCTTCTTGCATGTATATAAGCAATAGTTGATAATATATTTCTTCTAAATTGGGAGTGGAAGGAAATCGCTTTATGTCTGTATTAAATGCATCTATGGCCAGTTCCATATTGGCCAGTTTATCTTTATATATTTTACCCATATTAAACAGGGCATTTTCTATAAGTTCGTCAGATTCCCTTATGGCTTCGGATGTCAGGGGAAGTTGTTGTAAATAATAATCGACTGAATATATGTCCTCTGATACAGGAACTTTGTTTTCCGGCTGTTTGGCTAATGTGCTGTCCGGTTTGTTCGTATCACTTTCGGTTTCAGCCACAAGGCGATCTTCAAATCCGGAAGATACTTTATTTCTTCTCCGCCAATCATCTTCGAGTTTTCGGGTTCCCCATTGTTGCTGGAATGCAATTTTACCCTGAGCTACAGCCTGATCATTATAAAAATAAAAAGAGTCTCCGGAACCGCTCTGGATCGGCCCTGTTGGGATAGCAGTCGTTGGAGGCTTAGATAAGGACGATTCTATATCTCCCCACGAAGATATGTTACCAGCCCGTTCTTCGATACGTTTTTGAGTTTCTTCTTCTTTCGCTTTTTTTTCTTCTTCCTTCTTTAACGCGGTGATCTTATCGTTTATTATCGCTAGTCGTTCTTCTTCCGGTAACCCGGCAAGATGTTGTAAGCTATCCTGTTCTTCAACAGTCTTTACATGTACCACCAATTCATCTAAAACATCAGAACGGAGAGCTACCCGTGGGTAATCTATATGATTCTTGGTTAGCTGGGCCAATGCTTCGCTATAGCATGGTTGAGCCAAAATAAACTCACGCTGTTCAAAATATATATCGCCTAATTTTACTTGGCTTATGGCCTTGTCGTAACCATTCCGGGTGCTTTCCTTGATTGCTTTCTTGTAATTTTCTATGGCATTTAGAGTATCGGATTTCTCTAAATATATATTTCCCGTAATATAATATACTTGATCCAGATACTCTTTATTCTTCGGGCTTTTAGACATTTTAGTCAGTTGGCTGAGAGCCTTTGTTTTCCCGGGAGTATCATCTAATTGAATTTGTTGCAATTGGGCATTGAAGGAATACTTGTATGGGGTACTCATTCCTTGGACAGAGGCGAAAGCCTTTTCTGCTTTAACCCGATCTCCTAAACCTGCATACAATTGTCCTAAAAGATATTTCATCCGGAGTTTCCGGTGTTTATCTTTTGTCTTTTTTATGGCTAGTTCGATATATGGTATAGCAGCCTCATGCTCATTGTTATAAACCAGATAGTTGGCTTTTACCAGAGAATATAATCCAATATGCTTATCAGGAGTACCTCCTGCAAGTTCCATTTTGTGTAATATATTTCCTGCTTCGTACATCCAGCCCATTTCGGTATATGCGCGCGCTATCCAAAGCTGGCATTCAGCCACTATTTCGGGTTGTGAACTGTATATTTTGGTAATATAAAGAAAGGTAGTGATAGCCTGCAAATAATCTCCTTCCTGAAATTCGGCTTTGGCGAGCAACAGCCATACAACATCCATGAATGGGGTATATTCTTTTTGTTGTAGCCACGCTTGGTATTCGGAGTCGTTTCGCCTGTCGGGATCTTTTCTCGGCTTGGTTTTTATAGAGTGCAACTTTATGGCTTTTGTCGTTTTATCTATCGTAGTCGCAAAACCACCGGATGATGACTTTGTTGAAGATGAATCCGAATGTTGAGGAAAAATATAAAGTATTTGGGACAGATTTTCTTCCCGGCCTTTTTCTTTAGCCTCCAATGCTTCTTTATACGCAATTTCAGCATTGTAATGTATATTGTAACGTGTGTTTATGGAATGGTAAAAACGATTCACAGCCGTGTTCTTTTTATTAGAACAGGATGAAAAAAACAGAGATAAAAAAACAACACTGACTAAGAGTACCAGTGCGCGGATTAGATTATTTTGTGACACGTTTCGAAACAGTCTGATTCTATTATAAAAACACAAAAATAAGCAAAATATTGTTTAGCGTTTAATTATAAGCGAAAAGTAAAGATATCGAAACCCTGAAATAATGCTATTTATACATTTTTTCGCGCAGAGCTTTTATCTCGTCTGAAGTTATATAGTCGTCATAATCTATGATTTTGTCTATAGTGCCGTTCGGTGTAAGTTCTATCACCCTGTTACATACGGTTTGTATAAACTCATGGTCGTGTGACGACATCAATATATTACCTTTTAACTGGATAAGTGTATTGTTGAATGCCTGTATCGATTCCAGGTCGAGGTGGTTTGTTGGGGAGTCCAGAATCAGACAATTGGCACTCTTCATCATCATACGGGCTATCATACAACGCATTTTTTCCCCTCCCGAAAGTACTTTTGTGTTTTTAAGCACTTCTTCGCCCGAAAACAGCATTCTTCCTAAAAAGCCTTTAATATAAATTTCGCTCGTATCGTCAGAAAACTGTGATAACCAGTCTATCAGGTTTAAGTCGTTCTTGAAATAATCGCTGTTATCCAATGGCAAATAAGCTGTAGTAATGGTTTGTCCCCAGCTGAATGTGCCTGCGTCAGGCTTTGTATATTCGTTGATGATTTCGAAAAAGGCAGTCATGGCACGCGGGTCTTTCGACAGGAATACCACTTTGTCGTCTTTCTCTATATTGAAACTTACATTGTTGAATAATACTTTACCCTCGATAGATTTACTCAAGCCGTTAACTTCAAGTATTTTATTACCGGGTTCTCTGTCGGGGCTAAAGATAATTCCCGGGTATCTTCTTGATGAAGGCTTGATCTCTTCGATATTAAGCTTTTCGATCATTTTCTTACGGCTGGTAGTCTGCTTCGATTTTGCAACGTTTGCACTAAAGCGGCGAATAAATTCTTCCAGTTCTTTTTTCTTCTCTTCGGCTTTTTTGTTTTGTTGTTGTTGCTGACGAAGGGCTAGCTGGCTGGACTCGTACCAGAAGCTATAGTTTCCTGCAAACATGGATACCTTACCGAAGTCGATGTCTACTGTATGCGTACATACAGAGTCGAGAAAGTGACGGTCGTGTGATACTACTAGCACAGTATTCTCGCAATTCGACAGGTAATTCTCCAGCCACATTACTGTTTCTATATCAAGGTCATTGGTAGGCTCGTCGAGTAGTAAGTTGTCAGGGTTTCCGAAAAGTGCACGAGCCAACAAAATGCGTACTTTTTGCTTTCCGCTCATGTCTCCCATTATCTGGTAATGCAGGTCTTCGGAGATACCAAGCCCGCTAAGCAACATGGCGGCATCGCTTTCGGCGTTCCAGCCTTCCAGTTCGGCGAATCGCTCTTCCAGTTCCGAGGCCCTGATGCCATCGGCATCGGAAAAGTCTTCCTTAGCATACAAGGCATCTTTTTCTTTCATAATCTCCCAAAGGATGCTATGTCCTTGTAGAACGGTATCCATTACACTTTGGCTATCAAAAGCAAAGTGATCCTGAGACAATACAGACAGGCGCTCGCCTATTCCCAGAGTGAATCCCCCGCTTGTAGCATCTTTTTCTCCACTCAATATTTTCAAGAGGGTTGATTTACCTGCTCCGTTGGCGCCGATTATGCCATAGATATTGCCACTTGTAAATTTAAGATTCACGTCCTGGAATAATACTCTTTTCCCAAATTGAATCCCCAAATTAGAAACTGTTATCATTGTTATTTTTTAGTTACGAATTATACGAAATGCCGGATAATATCCCATTATCCCGAATGTGGCGACAAAGGTACAAAATTATTGCTTTATTTTAAAACCAAGTGGAGGATATGTCAGGGCAAACTCTTCCTTTATCAGTCAACAGTCAACAACTTGTATCTCGTATCTCGTCTACTCGTAACTTTTTAACTAAAAAGTAACAAACTCCACAACTAATTTTTAGCCGCTAGCCCCTTGCTCCCGCGGCTACCCTCTTTGTCCTCCTGACCGCAGGGAAGGATCCCGATCCCCGAAAGACAGGAGATGCTTCCTGTCGTCAGCATGACAAACCAGAAAAAACA
>BNXH01000028.1 GCA_025999435.1 Bacteroidia bacterium
GTTTAGCCTTTAAGTCCGTTATGGGTCGGACGTTGAAGCGGGGGCGCAAAAGCGTTTTTGGTTCCTTTTGCGGCTTTGGGCAAAAGGGACGCAAGCAATCTGTGATTGCGCGCAGAGAAGTTGATGCGAATAACCGAACAATTAATTACATACACTTCGTTCCTGTGATTATTAATTCAACTGCTGATTAACATTATTTATAAGATATATATATATTTAAGTCATGCTTTTAGCTTGATTTTGTATCTTTGCTACCTAATCTAAAATCACTTAAAAATGAAAGGGAAAATACTAGTAACGGGAGGCGCCGGCTACATTGGTTCTCACACTGTAGTAGAGCTGCAAAATGCCGGATATTCCGTAGTTATTATCGATAACTTATCAAATTCTACAACTGACTCTATTGACGGAATCGAACGTATCACGGGTATTCGTCCGGTTTTCGAAAGATTGGACTGTAATGATTTTGGCGGACTGAAAAAATTATTTACTGCTCATCCCGATATCAAGGGGGTTATTCACTTTGCGGCAAGTAAGGCTGTGGGAGAATCAGTTCAAAAACCTTTACTTTACTACAGGAACAACTTAAACTCTCTGATTAATCTGCTTGACTTAATGCCTGAATTCGGTGTCAAAAATATCGTGTTCTCTTCGTCATGTACTGTTTATGGCGAGCCGGATAAGAATCCGATAGATGAGAGTGCTCCGATTAAGCCGGCAGAGTCTCCATACGGAAACACAAAGCAAATTAATGAAGAAATTATACGTGATGTTGTACGTTCGGGTGCACCTGTCAAAAGTATTATTCTTCGTTACTTCAATCCTGTGGGAGCTCATCCTACAGCAGAGATCGGAGAACTGCCGAATGGTGTTCCTCAAAATCTGGTGCCTTATATCACACAGACGGCTATGGGTATCCGTCAGCAATTGAGTATATTCGGCGACGATTACAATACGCCTGACGGCTCATGTATCCGTGACTTTATCAATGTAGTAGATCTGGCAAAGGCTCATGTAATAGCCATCGATCGTATGCTTGGAGAAAAATCGCAGGACAAGGTTGAAATATTTAATCTTGGAACAGGGCGAGGAGTATCGGTACTTGAACTGATCAAAGTCTTCGAGAAAGTATCGGGGACGAAACTGAATTATAAAATTGTAGGTCGCCGCGAAGGTGATATTGAAAAGATTTGGGCCGAACCAAAACACGCTAATACAGTGTTGGGCTGGACAGCAAAAGAAAATATCGAAGATACAATGGCTTCCGCATGGAAATGGCAATTGAAGCTTCGTGAAAAAGGTATTATGTAATTCTACTATATGTATAAGAAAGAGGGTGTGTCAAAAGTATTTTTTACTATCTATTTACATACGCTACGCTCCTGTGACCGTTGGTTGTCATGTTGAATTGCAAATCGGCGGAGCCAACAGGAGTGAAACATCTCTTTTCCTGAGGAATGAGATCCTTCGTTGCACTCAGGATGACAAAGAGGATAACACTTTGATAGTGTAATTTTACTTTTGACACATCCCCTTTAGTTTTCAGTTAACTTTTTGGGTACCTCCAATTTTTTCACCCTTTTATCTTCTTTCTCGTAAGCTTCTACAATTCGTTGTACCAGCTTATGACGAACAATATCGGCCTTGTCGAATTCAATATGCCCTATTCCTTTTACACCTTTCAGTACGCGCAATGCGTGCTTCAGTCCCGATAGTTGCGAAGGGGGTAGATCTATTTGTGTAATATCTCCCGTAATGATCATTTTTGCATTCATCCCCAAGCGTGTCAGAAACATTTTTATCTGATGTACACTCGTATTCTGAGCTTCATCAAGTATTATGACGGCATCACTGAGAGTTCGTCCGCGCATAAAGGCAAGGGGAGCTATCTGGATAGTCTTGTTCTCGATATAATCTTTCAGTTTAGCCGGAGCAATCATGTCTTCTAACGCGTCATATAAAGGCTGCAAATACGGGTCGATCTTATCTTTCATGTCTCCCGGCAGAAATCCAAGCTTTTCGCCTGCTTCTACGGCAGGGCGGCTCAGGATAATCTTTTTTATCTCCTTATTCTTTAACGCTTTCACCGCAAGAGCAATTGCTGTATAGGTTTTACCCGATCCGGCCGGGCCAATGCCGAACACCATATCGTTTTCGTAAAAACTATCTACAAATTTCTGCTGGTTGGGAGTACGTGCGAAAATAGGCTTTCCGTTGATGCCATATATGATAAGGTTGTCCTGTTTCACTACATTCGGTAATTTCCCTTTCACAATATCTATAATATCTTCCGATGTAAGCTTGTTGCGATCGGCAGAGAATTGTTCGAGCTCTCTTATCTTTTCCTCGAACAGAGGTATATCCTCGGCATTACCGATAGCTTTAATGGCATTGCCACGCGCTACTATTCGCACTCTTGGAAAAAGTGTTTTAAGTAATTGAATATTTGAATTGTTTATCCCGAAAAATACGACAGGGTCGATGTGTTCTAAAATAATTATTTGTTCTATCATTCAGTTGAATAATTAACTATGTACCATATGTTTTAATTATTGTCGGGTGTTTGGTAATGGTAATGGCCTATAAAGATAATCGATATATTCTTTGTTCTGCATAAAATAGAGCGAATTAATTATAGATCTTTTAATTTAACTTTTTGGGTGAAAATTTTTAAAAAGGGTTATATTTGCAGCCGGATTAACCAAATTTTTAACAACAAAATAATGATTATTTTTATGAAGACGATTTTCAAAACATGTTTAGTTGCTATTGCACTATTAGTTGGCATTAACACTTACGCGCAAGACAAACCTATTGCTTTCGGAGTAAAAGCCGGAGTGAATCTTTCAAACTTTAGTGGAGATCTAGGAGGTGATGCGAAAATAGGTTTTAATGTAGGAGTCACTCTTGATTACGGATTATCCCCTGATCTGTATTTATTAACAGGTTTGGATTATTCATTACAAGGAACAAAGGAAGGTGATTCAAAAATTAATTTATCATATCTGAAGTTACCTATACATTTAGGTTATAAGTTATTAGTTGCTGATAATACTAAAATAGTATTTCGCGCAGGGCCATATGTTGGGTTTGCTGTTGATGGAAAATATAAGAGAGGAGCTGTAAGTGTTGATGCATTCAATAAAGATTTAGAGGATGTGTTAGGCTTTAAATATAATAGATTCGATTTCGGACTTGGTTTAGGCGTTGGTCTTGAATTTGGCAAGATAGGTGTAGGTCTTGGATATGATTTCGGACTTGTAGATATTGTTGATACAGGAGGCTTAGCTAAAATTAAGAATATGAACGCTTACCTGACATTAGGATACAAATTCTAATAAAAAAATATTAGATATAGAGAAGCCCGGTTGTATAGCCGGGCTTTATTTTTTAGCTTAATAGATATTCTTTAAACCCGTCAAAATTTTTTCCTAAAGAAACACTTTGTTTCTCTCCCTTCATAAATTTCTGTAATTTCTCGGGTACAGGCACTTTTTCATTTACTATACCTTCCACTACTTCGAGAAACTTAGCCGGATGAGCCGTTTCTAAAAATATGCCTGTTTCGTCAGGCTTCAAGCCATCTTTTAATGCCTGATAACCGCATGCTCCGTGAGGATCGAGCAAATAACCTGTTTCGGTATAAGTCTTTTTTACAGTTTCTTTAATACTTTCATCCTTATACCATTCTCCCGAAATATCTTTTTTTATCTTGCTCAACGACTTGTTGTATAGATCCAGTATTCGTACAAAATTACTGGGATCACCCACATCCATGGCATTGGCTATCGTTTGCACCGAAGGGCGAGGGTTATATTCTCCCGTTTGCAGATATTCATAGAAAATATCGTTGCTGTTGTTTGCCGCAATAAAACGCCTGATTGGTAAGCCCATGCGTTTTGCGATCAGTCCGGCAGTTATATTTCCAAAGTTACCGCTAGGTACAGAAAATACTACATTATTTGCTCTTCCTTGCTTTGCCAATTGGGCGTATGCATAAAAATAATAGAAAGCCTGGGGGAGGAAACGCGCGACATTAATAGAATTGGCCGATGTCAGATTCAGTTTAGAATTGAGTTCTTTGTCAAGGAAAGCGGCTTTTACCAAAGTCTGGCAATCGTCGAAAGTTCCGTTTACTTCTATTGCTGTAATATTCTGTCCCAGCGTTGTAAACTGGGATTCCTGTATCCGGCTGACTTTCCCTTTCGGATAGAGGACATAAACATGAATTCCTTCTACTCCCAGAAATCCGTTTGCTACGGCACTTCCCGTATCTCCTGATGTGGCAACTAATACTTTCACATCTTTTTGTCCTTGCTTCCGGATGAAATATCCGAGTAACCGTGCCATAAAGCGTGCACCTACATCCTTGAAAGCTAAAGTAGGTCCGTGAAACAGTTCCAGGCTATATATATTATCCGTTACATGCACAACAGGAGTGTCGAAATTCAGGGTGTCATATACTATTTCTTTCAATGTATCCTTTTCTATATCGTCTCCGAAAAAAGCATGAGCAATGGTATAGGCAATTTCCTGAAAAGACAGGCTTCCTATGTTTTCGTAGAAAGAGGCGGGCAAAAGCTTTATTGTTTCGGGCATAAAAAGCCCTTTATCCGGCGCTAATCCCTTAACAACAGCTTCTTGCAAAGTAACATAGGGTGCTTGTCCGTTTGTACTGTAATATTTCATATGATAATAATTTTGATTTTAAAGGATGTATGGAAACTCGCATGGACAAAATTATCATAAGCTTTGGTGAATTTCTATTCATGCTCGTTTTCATATCAATTTGAATTAATCGAGAAGGCGAAAGTAACAATTTGAAACAAAATAGGCAATTAATGACTACACTATTTGTCGGGAATAGTGGATCCGACACTAAAAATCTATTTATTATATCTTCTTTGATCTCATTTGAACAGTTATACTAAAAAGGGAAAATTCCAGCCTTAATTATTTGTCTGTCAAAAAATAAGTCTTATCTTTGCACCTCATTTTGAACAATTATAAATAATTACTTATGTATTTAGATTCAGCTAAAAAGCAAGAACTCTTCGCTAAATACGGAAAGTCTAACACTGATACTGGCTCACCTGAGGCTCAGATAGCATTGTTTTCGTACCGTATTTCGCATTTAACTGAACACTTGAAGTTAAATAAGAAGGACTATAACACAGAAAGATCACTGAAACGTCTGGTAGGTAAACGTCGTCGTTTACTGGATTATCTAACTGCAAACGATATCGAAAGATACCGTGCGATAATCAAAGAACTAGGAATCAGAAAGTAATCTTCTGCAAGAAATTGAAAAGCGATTGTATATATACAGTCGCTTTTTTTTTATTTTATATCTACTACATCTGTTTTTTCTTATTAACTTTCACTTTGTGTAACACTCCTTTTTTTTACACGTACTAATATATGAAAAGAGATAACAAATAACGAATGACCGGTATCGAGCCTGAAATAATAGACCAATGTAAAGAAGGGAAACATATGGCGCAGATGCACCTGTATGGCACTTTTTATAAAAGGGTTTATAATGTGTGCTACAGGGTATTGTATGATTCTCTTGAGGCCGAGGATGCTATGCAGGAAAGTTTTTTAAAAGCATTTTCTAGTATTGGAAGTTATAATGAATCGGTTCCGTTCGAAGCTTGGTTGGTCAGGATTGCAATCAATACATCTATCGATAAATTGAGACGAAAAGACGTTGACGTAATCAGTCTGAACGAGAATATATATTCAGGAATATCTGATGACAATGATGATGAAGACTGGGAGAAAATTACCGACAAAGTGAATCAAGTGAAGACTGCAATAGAAAAACTGCCGGATTCGAACCGGTTGATTCTGAATTTATACCTGATAGAAGGCTACGATCACGAGGAAATCGCAGAAATATTAAATATAGCGCCCGGTACAGTCCGGATACAATATATGAGAGCAAAACAAAAATTATTACAACTTATCTGAAAGAAGGCACAATATGAAACATAGAAGATATATAGAAAAAAACAGGAATCTGTTTGACGATATGGAGCCTTCATCAGGACATATGGAGCGTTTCGAGGCTTTGCTGAAACAGCAAGCCAAGGAAGAAAAACCACAACAACGAACAAAGAAAATAAGACTTTTCAGTATTATTTCAGTAGCCGCGTCTATTGTGATATTAGTTGCTGTCGCAATTAAAGTACGTACACATGAACAACAAGTAGGGGTAATTCCTCAGGAAAATGTTATCGCAAATGATTTTGAATCTGTAAACCAGCGTTACAACCAACAGATGCAAACGCAGATTTCAAATATTATGTGTAAGCTATCTCATACCGACCGGGAGAACCAAATACTGCTTACGGAGGATCTGCAAAAAATAATAGATGAGAATACCGGATTTGTAAATGAAATGTCTAAAAATGAGGATAAAGAACAGGCTATTTATTATTTGGAAAAACATTATGAGACAAATATTCAGGTACTCGAAGATATAAATCAAAAATTAGGGAAACATACAAATTGTTAAATTAAAACACGATGAGAAAATATATAGTATTAATCGTATTATGCACTTTGTCTTTATTAAAGACGGAAGCACAAGTGCAGCCTAAAGATTCTATTTGGAACTATAACTTTGGCTATGATTTTGATAAGGGTGCGTTTCTTAAAGATATGGAGGCGTTTAAAGGCGACTTGCAGAGTCTTGATTTTCCCGATTTTAGCAGTTTCAATTACGAGTTTTATGATTCTATATTCAAATATTATAAAATGGATACGGCCGGACTTAGCAAACTTAAAAATTTTGCTTTTGCCGATTCGGAAAAATTGAAAGAGCTAAGAGAGATGAGTGAAAATTTTAAAGTAGACACAGCCCTCTTTGGCAAATTCAAAAATTTCAAAATTGATACAACAGGCTTCCGCCGATTTAGAGGTCTTAAAGTGGATACATCAAACTTCCGGGTATTCAGAGGAATGCAAAAGCCGAGAGTGTTCAATTACAAAAACAAAGGGAATGATATTTCTCAAAAAACTCCTGATCGTATAGAGAAGAAGACATTCTCAAATATTACGAAAGTGAACTTTGAGCACCAATATGGGAATATTGTAGTTCAAGAGTCACCATCGAAACAGGTAGATTTAGAAATACAATATTTTGATACAAATGGAAAAAAGGCAATCGCTAATATTGTTTCTGCAAATAATACCCTGACTGTAAAAACCATAAATACAGGTTCAAATTCGGGTAGAATCAATTATGTGATAAGTGTTCCTAAGAATACGGCATTGGATGTAAACCTGAAACACGGGAATATAGTAATGGATAATTATCAGGGGGCATTCTCTTCCAACTTGGCCTATAGTAATCTTAAGGCAGGTTCGTTTATGAATGCAAAACCCGTGATTCGAGGTAGTTATGGGAATGTCAAGATAGATAATGTTCAGGATATTACAATAAATGCATCTTACACGAATGTGAAGATCGACAATGTAAATAAAATGGAATTGTCAGGAAGGTATAACAATTATAAGATCGACAAAGTAAAGGATATTGTAAATAAATCGGAGATTTCGGGAAGCTTTAAGATAGGTTCAATTGATAAGATCGATGGGGATATGAAATATGTGAATATGGTGATCGATAACCTGACTTCGAGTTTCTCATCTAATTGTGACTATTCTAATATAAAAATAAATAATGTTTCGCCACGACTGGTAAATATTAATATAAACGGGCGGTACTCTGACGTTGTCCTTACTATTCCCGAGAATGTCTCGGCTTCATTCAATGTAGACCTTAAAAACGGGAATTTCAATGTTGACAAAAGGCATGCGATAAAATATACCGAGCAAAGTGGTAATGCGAGACAGGTAATAAAAAAAGGTCAAATAGGTTTAAAGAAGCCGACTGCGGTGATAAGTATATCCAACAGTTACGCGGACGTCAAAATAAAATAATAATATGTCTTTTTGGACAGCCTTATTAACCTAACAACATTTTACATATGAATACAAAATTTCTTTTCTTTTTATCTATCGTATTTATGCTATGCTCTTGCGGATCATCTCATTCGACAGCTACAGATAGGATAACTGTGAACTCGTTTAATAAGATTATTTCCGGCTCAGGAATCGATATTTGTTTTTCTCAAAGTAAATCGAATTACGTGGAAATAGAATCAGGAGGTAATGTTGCAGTAGAGGTAAAGGATGGTACTCTTATCTTCAATCGTAGAGGTAAAAGAACATCCGCCAGGGAAAAATCAACGGTTTATATATATGGGAACAATATAGAAGCTGTAATCCTTTCCGGAGGGTCAGTTTTTATGTCGGATGAATTAAAGACCAGTAAGCCTTTCTCTATCGCGGCTTCAGGCGGATCTGAGGTTCGTATTAAAAAACTGAATGTTGGCGACTGTAATCTGGCTTTTTCGGGTAATGCCGACTGTGACATTAAACAACTGGAATCGAAAATACTTAATGTTGCTACTTCGGGAGGAAGTGATGCTAATATTAACATCGATAAGGCTGATAATACGAATGTTGCATCAAGTGGAAATTCGCGTATTACCGTTAGCGGAAAGACTCAAAATGTGTCGGTAAGCGTATCGGGAGGGTCTGATATAAATATTACAAACCTGAAGTATGAAAAATTAAATACGCATCAGTCTAAAAGCGGCTCTATTCGTAAATAAGATAATATAGGAAGTTTAGTGACAAGAAGGGTGGCTTAGGCTCAGGAGTGGTCGGAAGATTTTATAGTATTAGCTATTAGTTAATTACAACTTATTTTATCAGAAAAAAACAGTTACACTGAGTACCACTGAGCAGACACTGAGGTTCACTGAGACTAAAAAAACTCAGTGTTTCTCCGTGTCTGCTCAGTGTATCTCCGTGTCATAAAATATATTTACCGACCTGATTATAAACTATTGAATTGATAAACAATAATATATGATATATTGAAATCTTCCGACCACTCCTGGCTTAGGCTACCCTTTTTTTTATATTTGTAATAAAAACGAATGGAAGACTTGTTCTTTGGTTTAGCTGCATCTATCGGCTCTCGGGTTAGATTCTATTTCTTGAAATTAATAAATAGACCAAAGTCTCTGAAATATTTAAAGGGTAACACTGGCGATTCAACGGATAGAATTAGTCATGGATGTATTAATATAATTATAGGTTTCCCTATTCTATTTTTAATAATAATAGGGATTGCATATGTATGTTTTACTTTTTTTGACTAACTGCACTACCCTTTATTTTTATACAGTCGCCCCTGCCACGTCTCCCTTTCAGCAAAACGCTTCCATATTTTTGCTGTAAATTCAAAGTTCTTTAAACCCCAATCGGGAGCTATCAGCAGTTGTTTCGGAGATTGCGATATAAATCTTTCAATAATAAAATCAGGATTCAGTCTTTCAGCAAAATCGATACACAGATCGATATAGTCATCTACTTCGAACAGGTTGAACCACTCAGGGTGTTCCCTGTACTGCTTCGCCATTACCGTTCCTTTGATGAGCTGTAATTGATGTAACTTTAATGTAGTTAATGGAAGTTTTGATACGACTCCGGCATGAGCCAGTACCTGCTCCCTGCTTTCGTGAGGCAGGCCTAATATCAGGTGAGCTCCTGTATAAATGCCCTTCGATGCCGTTTTTTCTATTGCAGCGACGCTCTCCGTATGTGTGTGCCCCCTATTGATAAACTCTAAGGTAGAATCTAATGTAGATTCGAGTCCATATTCTATGATGAGGAAAGTTCGTCTGTTTAGTTCTGCGAAATAATCCAACAATTCATCCGGCATACAGTCCGGACGTGTGCCGATGATCAATCCTACGACACCGGGGTAAGCCAAAGCTTCTTCATACAGGGAGATCAGCTTATCGATGCTGTCATACGTGTTTGTGTAAGACTGAAAATAGGCCAGATATTTCATTTCGGGATACTTGTAGGAGAAGAAAGCAATGCCATCGCGTAGCTGGTCGCTTACGGAACGCTGTTTCCCTCCATATCCGGGACTGAAACTTTGATTGTTACAGTATGTACAACCGCCTACGGCTTTCGACCCGTCCCTGTTGGGGCAAGTGAAACCGGCGTTGATCGATATTTTCTGAACCTTATACGGGAAATGTTTCGTGAGTAATCCCCCGAATTCCTTATAGAATTTATTCTCCATTAATGCGTGTTCCTGTGTTCTTTCCTAATTCCGCGGCGCTGGTAATAATAACTTCCTTTACTCCGGCTTCTATCGAGTTGAAAGCATTCTCCAGCTTCGGGATCATTCCACCCTGAATAACACCTTGCCCGACGAACCGTTCAAATTCGGTTTTATTTATTTGAGGAATAACGCTGTCATCATCCTTCTCATTCATTAGTACCCCTTTCTTTTCGAAGCAATAAACTAAGCTCACATCAAATACCTGAGCCAATGCTTTCGCTGTTTCTCCGGCTATTGTATCGGCATTCGTGTTCAATATATTCCCCTTTCCATCGTGGGTTAACGGCGCTAAAACAGGAATTATACCTTGTTGTATGAGAGAGGATAAAATGTCAATGTTTACCTTTTTTACATCACCTACATAGCCATAATCTATATCCTTAACCGGTCTTTTATCGGAAAGCATCATATTCATGTCTGCTCCGGTAAGTCCTAAGGCGTTTATACCCAGCGCTTGCAATTTGGCGACAATGTTTTTATTTACCAATCCGCCATATACCATCGTCACCACTTGGAGTGTTTCCAGATCGGTTATCCTCCGCCCGTTTACCATCCGGCTTTCTATGCCCAGGCGTTCAGCTAACTTTGTCGCTGAGCGTCCGCCTCCATGTACCAGTATTTTGTATCCCTCTATTTGGGCGAAATCTTTTAATAATTGTTGTAAAGACTGTTCTTCCTCTACAATCTTGCCTCCTACTTTTATGATAGTTAACTTGTTCATTTTGTTTATTGTTACTTTTCTAATTTAATTCGCTTACATCGCTTATACCGTTCCGGTTGAACAATATCCGGTATTTTCGGTAATATTCATCGCTGTCCGATTGGCACTGTATGATAAAGTAAAGGGAATATATCTTGTTGCCTTCCATAGCCGCAAGCCCGTTTTCTTTGTCCGGTATATAGAGGGGGATAAACGGGTTATCCATTTTCTGAGTATAGTGCAGTAAATTGAATCTGGTAATATCATTAATTCCCGACAGGCGATATTCTTTATATTCCTCAATATCTTCTTTCGACAAACTAACCCATTTCCGGTACAATATGATTTTCTCGTCATACACTTGGTTCTCGGCTTCAACCAGTGGAGACCTGGCTCTTATGCTGCGTACTTCATCCGGAAGTTTACTCTCCTCGATGAAGTCAAAGCCTTCTTTCATCCAGCCGATCTCTTGTTTGCGAATACTCAATTTCAATTTCGTGTCAAAGTATTTTTTACTCAGTTTGGACGTGAAATAATAGCGCGTTATATCCTTTATGCGGTCTTTAAACATATAGCTGAACACCAGGATAACGAAAAGGTCAGTGGTGAAATTACCGAAGCGTTGTGTTGCAAAGAAAGAGATCACAGTCGCGAAAATCATGGCAATACCGGCAGCTATACTATAGTAAACCTGCTCGGCCAAAGCTCCATCTTTTTTCTTTATGATTTGTAAAAACAGGTCGCTCTCTACAAATTTTTTCAGGACATTACGCTGGGTTATAACCAGGCTGTTATGCTTTGTGTCCTCTTTTTCGAGAAGCATAAACCCTCTTTTTCTTTTGTGGGCTGTTTCGTCCTCCAGCAATTTATAAAGTCCGGGCTTTATTTTTTCAAACACCTTTTTATTGCCTGACAATTGGCGCATTATCTCAAACGAATACTGCTCTATTATATTTCCAAGAAAATCGTCGCCGAAAAGAAAATAATCCCGTTGTTGTTTCGATATATCTGTCTTTGTCAGTTCTTCCCATTTCTCACGGTACTGAAGGGCTATTTCTCTTACATTATGAATAAAGGATTCTATGTGTGAGATAATCTCTTCGTCGGCAGATGTGTCGCGTATGATCTGTACATGGCGGCGAAGAGCGCTTTTTACAATACAGACGAACATTTTTACCTGATATACAAAGCTCTCTGTTTTAATTTCGTCCGTCGGATTTATAACCAGATCATCTAATGCCTTTTGTAATCTCGGCAAAGGACCGCGTCCGGCTTTTAGGATTTCTTCCAGAGAATAGACCGGAGTAATCAGACGGATATTGGTATTCACATCCCTGTAGAAATCTGTTTTCTTGTATGTTGACCGGTTAATATCCAGACTATTTGGTACAAATATCCAACTGTTAATCCTGAATTGATTAACGTCTTTCGGATTATCCTTATCGGGAATAAACCCGATTTTGAATTCCAGCGAAAAATTATCGTGGACTTTTACTTCTGTATCAATCATCCGGTCACCATTTAGTGTACGGTTTCTGACTCAAATATGAGTTGTAGTAACGCTCGTCTCCGGTAACTTCATCCCCAAGCCAATCGGGTTTTTCAAAAATGTCGGCTTCATCCGAAAGTTCTATTTCAGCCATCACCAAACCTTCATTGTCACCGTGAAATTCGTCGACTTCGAAAGTATAGTTATCATTCTTAATATAATGGCGGATCTTGTCTATTATTCCGGGTTCACATAGGTTTATCAACTCCCGGGCATCCTGAATACGGATTTCTTTTTCCCATTCGTAGCGGGATAATCCCGACGCGTTGCTGATCCCTTTTATTGTGAGATACGCTTTTTCCCCTTTTATTCTGACGCGGACTGTTCGTTCGGGGATAGACGACAGATAGCCCTGAACAATAACTTCTTTTTTATAAGCGTATTGTTTAAAATCTCCTTTCACCAAAAATTTCCGTTCTATTTCTAATCCCATATAAATATCGAATGAGAGTGTGTTAAAAGGTCATTTTTTTCGTCATTGCGAACGAAGTGAAGCAATCCAGAGTGTTGATTATTAATGGATTGCTTCGGGCTATCGCCCTCGCAATGACGGGAACTCCATCTTTTGACACACCCTCTGGTGAGTTACTGTATTATTTGCTTGATAGCGCCCATGTCAGGATAGAAGATAACCTTTACCGGCATTTTATTGTTGTCGAACATTTTAGGAGTTAGGACATCCTGTACTCCGTATTGTACGATGTCACATTCTTTTCTTACATAGTCTTTTCCGTTATAAGAAATTTGCAATGCAGCTTTATTCGGGATATTGTAGATTATTCCTGCCGAAAACTTCTTCTCCATTTCTTTTTCTTCTTTAGGGGTGAGTATCTGCTCAACGCGCGGGTCTTTATTTTTCAGAGTAAAGTAAACCGGAGCGCCGGACAGGTCGTTCGCGTCAACAATGCCAAGCTTAGAAGAGAATCGGAAAATAACCCTGTTTTCGATGTCTTTTTTATCCGGAACAACCGTAAATGCTTTCGAACCGGTCTCCACACTCTCGGTCCCGATAAACATTGCGGTTAAAGCTCTTTCCTGTTCTTCGAGTTGTGTCATTACCACTTTATAGGCATTTCCGTCAGGAGGCATATTGTCGGCTTCTCCTGTCAGGATATTATTCCGGCTTTCCCGTAGACGGTATATTTGTTTGGCGATCAACTCCGCTTGTTTAGCCGTAGAACCTGCCCTCAATATCTCTTCCGATAAAAAACTACGGGGATCAGATGTGAAACTTGACGAGATAGGAGTGGCTTCTGTTACTTCTTCCTTCGGGAAAGTATAATCGTTATTGATAGCACATATCAGTCCGTCTTTTGTCAGTGTTACAAATGGAGTAGTTGTATTTGAGCGGAATTCTACCAGGTAGGATTTGTCTTTATCAACAACACCTTGTGTAGCAGCATCAATATTATCGATGGAGTAAATTGTACTGTTTTCTATTATAGGATTTGAGATACTCAGGTAACGTTCGGCGTATTGATAGAACTGCCCGGCCTTTCGCGTAGTCTTTGTATATTTTACGGATACTGTAATAGAGGTTTTGGGTAAAGAATAAGCTACTCCATAGTCATTGCCTTTTACCGCGCTCATCTTAACCGTGCTTTGAGCGGAAAGTTGAGTTGCTCCGGTAAATACTAGGAAAATTAGTCCCCAATAATATTTCATAAGATTTTCGTTTAAAATATTAATATAGCAAAGCTAAGGATTTTTTTGTGAAATTAATAAGAGTTGAAAACAGTAGTTTTATTGAAGGTAAAGTCTTCTCATTTTCACAATGTCTACTTTTAGTACTTTGGTGAGGTAATCCATCACAGATCCGTGATCTCTTTTTATCTGATTGATACCTGCCTGCAAGAACATTTTTTTTACTGTAAATATAGATTCTGCACGTGGATATTTTGCTATAAAGGCATCGTACTTGTCACTTAAATATATTTTCGACGACAAATAGTCTTCCATGATCGTCTGTTCGTCTACACCCAAAGAGTATAGGACAAGAGCTGCCGCCATGCCGGTCCTGTCTTTTCCTGCCGAACAGTGAAATATAAGAGGTGCGCTCAGATTGTTCTGTACTATGGCAAAAAATATGCGGAAGGCTCTTACACAGGCAGGATCGCTTACTAGCAAACGGTTCATGTACTTCATCTGAGTATCTATATTCGTGCTGAGTAAATTTGCCTGAATTCCTTCACTGCTTAGATTTCCGGGAGTGATGGCTATAGGATATGTGAAATGAACAGTATGCGGAAGCTTGTCCGGAGAACGTTTTACTTCGCTTTGCGCCCTGAAATCTATAACTGATGTTATCGGGATGCCGGACAGGTATTTGAGATCTTCTTCTGTGAGATTGGATAATTCGTCTGCCCGGAACAATTTTCCCCATTTTGTATATCTTCCTTCCTTTGTTTTGAAACCTCCCAGATCGCGAAAATTATAACCTCCTGCCATGGGTAAATGCCTTTCGGCCAATAATATTCTTTCCGTTTCACTAACCAGTTCAAAATAAGTGCGGCTAGAGCTGCTCACATTGAGAGGGAAAATACCACTGCCATTACCTGTCAGTATAGGAGCTGTTTTATCTATGCTCTCAAATGAAGTGCCAGCATATAATTCCCAATACTTTTCAGTCTCTATATCAAGACTTGTAGCTTTGGTCTGTTTATCTTTTATTATATAAACTTTTTGAATAACCTTACCCATTAACACTAAATTGTCTTGTTATGCGGCAACTATTTTTCATTAAAGAAAACAAATATAAGCAATTAGTTGGTATTGTATTGTTAAATGTATTTGAAGTGTGAAAAAAAGGTAAATCTTTGCAAAAAGAATACAGGGTATTGAAAAGCATTCGATACTAATGTATCTTTGTTATAATAGTGTTGGTCCGGATAGTTGATTTTATGTGTATGAAGCTTAAATTACTTTTTAGTGCTGCTAGTATTATTCTGTTTTGTAATTGTGCCTCTACCCCGTCTTTAACCGTTCTGTGCGAGAAAGACCGGAAAGGTAATTATGTATTGAAATGGGAAATATATCCTGATATGGATAATGTTCCTGTTGAAATCTTTGTATCGGATAACGACAGTGTGTTCCCATCGGTACCCGAATTTGTGGCAAACTCAAATGACTATATAGCAGTTGTTAAGAATGATTCGGGTGATGTGGAAAAGAGAAAATTCTTTCAGATAAAGCTTGCCGGGACTACGTCAGGTACAATAACAAACCGTTTTTTCGAGTTAGACAGTATTCAGAACTTCCGCGACATTGGAGGATATCTGACAAGTGAAAACCATCGGATACGATGGGGGAAAATCTTCCGATCGGGAAGTTTCTATAAGATGACATCCCGCGATAGCCTTGAATTAGATAATCTGGGGATTAAAACCTCGATCGATTTAAAATCTGCAGATGCAACAAGAAGAGTGGTGGAAAAGTATACTAAGGTCAATAATATCCGTATTCCGATAGTATATAATGGCTATAGTGCTATTTCTCAAAAAATTATGGCTGGACAGTTTTTACGTGGAGACGCCATTGTTTATACTCAGGATACCTATAGAGATATGGTGAATAATTTTGCTAAAGAGTATGCCACTTTCTTTGATTATTTGTGCGATGAGAATAACTATCCCCTTGTGTACCATTGCTATTTGGGAAAAGACCAATCGGGGTTAGCCACATACTTTCTATTTAAAGCATTGGATGTACCTATGGATGAAATAGAAGATGATTATATGGCATCGGATATAGGCATTGATAGAACAAAGCTTGTAAAAGGAGCTGATAGCCTCTCCGAATCGAGACAAGAGACATTTACCATGCTTACAAAAACAGACTTGGCATATTTGAGATACGGCATATCGTGTATCCGTGAAAAGAGTGGTTCGGTTGAAGATTACATGCTGAAAGAATTGAATCTGACCCCTGAGAAACGAAAGAAATTGAAATCTATATTGTTATATAAATAATGCGAATCAGTAGTTAAACTCGCTTCGCGAGTAAGTAGCAAATTAGCCAATATGCCAATATGCCAATGGCGCAAAGCGACAAAGGCTATAAACTAACGGCTAATCTTTAAATCTTTAAATAGAATTTATATAATACTCCTATTTTTACTACTTTTGTCAACAACTTAATAAAAAATTAAACGCCTTGAAACTACCGAATATCGTTGTCCGCATCTTGTCAGGAATTATATTTATTGCCATTCTGGTTGGCGGAATGCTTATAAACCAGTATACTTTCGCCATCGTTTTTTCTCTTATAACAGCGTTGTTACTTTACGAATTTTACGGATTAATAGAGAAAAAAGCTAAAGTTCCGATTGTGCGCACATGGAATATCTTAGGAGGATTTGCACTTGTTCTGGGAGGATTTTATTATGCGGCTTTAGGGAGTTCGTTCGTCGCGTTCGTTCCCTATGTTTCCTATTTACTTATATTATTTGTAAGCGAATTATATCTGAAAAGACAAAATCCTATTCATTCGCTGGCGTACTCTATTCTAGGGCAAGTGTATATCGCTGTGCCTTTTGCATTGACCAACTATCTTGTATTTGCATACGAACCGGCTAGTTATCATTCTGTATATGTACTTGCATTATTTGTCTTTATATGGGTCAATGACTCTTTTGCCTATCTTACAGGTATGGCTTTAGGGAAGCATCGTTTGTTTGAGCGCATATCTCCTAAAAAGTCTTGGGAGGGATTCGTCGGGGGTGCTGTGTTTTCGATGGCTTCGTCACTTATATTCGCTCATTTTTATCCTAACTTGTCTATCCTAGCATGGATAGGATTTTCTGCTATAACAGTTGTTTTCGGCACATGGGGCGATTTGTTCGAATCTCTTATTAAACGAACTTTGGGTGTAAAAGATTCAGGGAATATGATACCGGGGCATGGAGGTATCTTAGATAGGTTCGATAGTACGATACTTGCCATTCCTGCTGTGTTTGTATATCTTGTTTTGATAAATCACCTGTAACAATATCAATATTTGTTATTATCTTTATCTATCTAAAGAAATTAATATAATTACTATGAATAAGAAAGTTTTAGCTGTAACTTTAGTAGCTGCGGTAGCGAGCGTTGCCGTTTATGTATATGTTCAAAAAAAGAAAAAAGAAAAATGTAAGAATTTCCCGGTAACGTTTATTTGATTCGTTATTTCTTTTTGATCCTTATCGTTTCTGTCAGCAGTTCCTGTAATTTTTCGGGAGTAATGTTTGTCTGTATCTGGCCATCATCTACAAAGGATATTTTGCCTCTTTCTTCGGAAATGATAATTGCTTTAGCGTCTGTTTCCTGCGAAATACCTAAGGCAGCCCGGTGTCGTAATCCGAATGATTTTGGAATATCCTGGCTTTGCGATATAGGCAAAATGCATCCTGCCGCTTTAATCCTATTCCCGGATATGATAACAGCTCCATCATGCAGAGGGGTGTTTTTAAAGAATATATTTTCTATTAGTCGAGTGCTAATGTCAGCATCCAGTACCTCCCCAGTTTCTGAATAATGCCCTAATTTTATTTCCTGTTCAATAACTATCAGCGCCCCTGTATATGTTTTTGCCATATTCATACAGGCTAATACCAAAGAAGTAATAACAGGGTCGGAAAGATCTTTTCTTTCTTTGGAAGAGAAGAGACGTGATAAAAATCGAAATGTCCGGTTTGAGCCCAATGTCATCAGGAAACGGCGGATCTCGTCTTGGAAAATAATGATTAATACGATTAGCCCAATATCGACAAATTTGTCGAGGATGATTCCCATAAGGCGCATCTGCAATACTTGTGAGATAAGTATCCATAAAATCATAAAAGCCAATACCCCATTAAATATTGCACCGGTCCCGGACTTGGAAACAATCCGATATAGCCGATACATCACTATGGCTACCAATATGATGTCAATTATATCTTTTATTCCAAAATCATTGAGCATGAGCAGAGAGCTTTTAATCAATCTAAGTTCAAAGATAAGTATTTCTTCAACAAAAGATATACAAAAAGGGCAACCGCATCAAAATTTATTTCTTTTACTGGATTGCTTCACTATGTTCGCAATGACGTTCACAGTAAAGCTATCCCGTCATTGCGAGGGCTTGTTCCGAAGCAATCCAGCTTAATATTTTATTTTTTTAAACTGTATCTTTCTATTTAATAAACAATTAACCCATTGGTATTATTTTGATGCGGTTGCCCTAATATACAAAAAGGCAGGTGTCTTCTTAAAAAAAATAGGTAATTATATACAAGTTTACGGTATAGCAAAAAAAAGAGTAGATTTGTTCTACTCTTTTTCTTATAATCAAACTCATTATTTACTCAAAATACATTTATTTCTTAGCAAGAAATGTTCCAACTTGGTATAATATTGCACTTATATTCGTGCAAAGAATAGAAATCTCATAATGCCAATTTTGAATACCTATACCATACTTGAAAAAAATATCCAATAAAATAAGATATACCAAATATAAAACAAAGAAAGTCCATCCTTCTCTTATAAGAGTTCTATCCTTCTTTTTTTCGCAATATGAATACATTACAAAAATATATGCCGGCATCCAAAATAATCCAACTGCAATAACTATCCATAAATAGCTATATTTATATTTGTTTCTGCTGCGTACTATTTTTATTAATCCTATTACATACAGAATTAATACAGAAACTAACATACCTATAAGTAATAATCCGGGATATTCCATTCAATTGACGTTTAAATTATTAACAATGTTCTACGGCTGACATTGCCGACAGTACCTGACATCCAAAAATCATTATCATACATGCAAATTCATTACCTATATCTCCATCTATCATTCTTTTTAATTCTTGATATCTACGATTAACACAACCATACCAACTTGCCAAACTCTTTGTCTGTTTACCATCAAATTCGATATTTATCAATTGTTTATCAACGTTGTAATATAACGTAGCAAGTGTATAAGATCCATCTGAATGTGTAATTGTATAAGATCCATCTTCATTAAATTTCTGAATCAAATTTGTTTGAATTGATTCTTTCGAACTTGGATAAACAGTTTCTAGTTTATATACATACTCATCATTATTTGATTTTTTTCCAATTTCAGGAGTTAAAGTAAAATCTACACCTGTACCCTCAAAATTAGTTACATGAGTAATTTCACTAACGATAGCCTTTGAATTATTTATTTCTTCTGTTACAGGTTGTTGTTCTGAAGAACAGCTTGTAATACACCCTATAAACAGAATAACTAAGAAAAACTTAAGTATATTTTTCATTTTATTTTCGATTTAACTTGAATAAATATTTTGCTTTTTTAGCTGTGTGTATCATTTCAACAGCCACAAAATCACGCAGATTTCAAAATAGACATGACATACTTCTTACAAATATTTACCGTAAGTTCCCGGATCGGTTTTAGTCTGAATTAAGGTTATACAAAAAGAGGCATGGGAACTATTATAACTTACCTTAGTCGAGGCTCTGACAAAGCCCACACATAAAATAAGCAAACAGCCCCACGCCTCTCATTATATTGAAAGACGTGGAACATCTGCCTATTATCTTTATGTGTTTAAAATTTGTCAGATTTCGACTAAAGATAATATTATAAATGCTTCTTAGTTAATTCTATAAAAAGTAAACCGGTTTCTCAACACTATGAGATAATCGTTTACACAACAAAAACAAATGTTATTTTTTATTTTGAAAATTTTTTGTTAATTTTTTTTACCGTAAAACTATATATAATTATCAAAAAATATTTATTCGAGCATCAGGTTCATTACAGAATGATGCTCAGCAAACAAAGTTTGTAGTGGCTTTTCCAGTTTATTGGTCTTATATCCAAACAGCAACCGGCACAACATCCGGCGATTTATTTCTATATCCGGGCTTTCCCCGGTTTTTTCTACAATCCCATTGTTTAATAAGTAAGTTTGTTTTTCTATTTTCAGCCGGATTTTAGCAGCCGGATTTTTCTTAGTATAGAGTTTCAATAAAAACTCCTTGTCTATAACCCGGGCCATTCCGGCCAGATTATATTTTTCCGGAGAACCGTCATTTATATACTCTTCCACTATGGTTTTAAAATCTTCGAAGCTTTTTTGCACACAGAAGTCTTTATCTCTGTATAAAGAATCAAAAAACGAATACGCTGATTCAATATCCGGGCTTTCCCTTAATATCCTGTCCAATGGATAAATAGGTTTTTCACTTTTGTCAAAAACCTGTTCATAGTCGAATTTTTCATAAAACCGGAATAGCCGGTTTTCCGCGGGAATAAGTATGGCTAATGGGATTTTTCTTTCTTTAAGGATCTGATGGGCTTCGTTAATCAGTTGTCCCATATATCCCTTATTCCTGTATTCCGGTAACGTACATAAGCCTGCCAGATAAGCAAAGGGGATTTCCTCTCCGTAAAAAGAAATTGTATAAGGATGCATCTGTAAAGACGCAACGGCTATATCGTTTTCAAAGTAGACGAGTGTATTTCCGGGTTTATATTTTTGAGTGAAAATAAGGTTTATAAATACATCTGTATCCTCAAAGCAGACCTTCCACATCTGTCTTACCAACGGTTCTATATGTTCGTTTGAAAACTGTATCATCCTACTGTTTCGTCGATAATGTCCGAAGCTACCTCCTGTTTCGACTTCAACGCATAATCTTTCTTTTCTCCGTTCCTGTTCAGAATAGATATTTTATTGGTATCGTATTTAAATCCCGCTCCGGGATCATTCAGAGAGTTAAGTACAATATAATCAAGATTCTTCTTAACTATTTTTTTTAAGGCATTTGTCTGTTCGTCATTGGTTTCTAAAGCAAAGCCTATTAAACGTTGATTCGATTTTTTTATTTTTCCGAGCGATGCCGCTATATCCTTGTTTGGTACGAGGTCAATATTAAGAATATCCTCGCCCCTTTTCACTTTCTCCGTATATTGTCGCGATGGCCGGAAGTCGGCTACTGCGGCACATAATATCGCGGTATTCATGTCAGGGAAAGCTTTCATTGAAGCGTTATACATTTCCTCTGCCGATTCTACGTCTATTCTCGTTATATTCGGGTGATTTATTTTCATAGAAACCGGCCCGGCGATCAATGTGACTTCGGCTCCGCGGCGAGCACATTCTTCAGCAAGAGCAAAGCCCATCTTACCCGAAGAATAATTTCCTATGAAACGTACCGGATCTATTTTCTCAAACGTAGGTCCGGCTGTTATCAGTATTTTTTTTTTTGAAAGAGATTCTTGTTTCCTGAAAAAGTCCTCTACAACAGACAATATTTTTTCAGGCTCTTCCATGCGTCCTTTACCTATCAGGTGACTGGCCAGTTCGCCTGCCGCCGGTTCTATTATTATATTTCCATAAGACCGTAGCAGATCGAGGTTTCTGGCTGTAGAAGGATGGGCAAACATATCCAGGTCCATAGCCGGAGCGACCATAACGGGGGCTTTCATCGAAAGGTATGTGGTTATGAGCATATTATCGGCAATTCCGTTTGCCATCTTGCCCACTGTGGCAGCAGTAGCAGGAGCTATCAGCATCAGGTCGGCCCATTGTCCTAAATCCACATGACTATGCCATGTGCCATCGTTGGCGGTAAAAAATTCGCTTACCACCGGTTTGCCTGTAAGGGCTGATAATGTTACCGGCGTTATGAATTCTTTTCCCGAAGGAGTAATTACGATTTGTACTTCGGCTCCGGCCTTAATCAATAAACGGGCTAGTGATGCGGCTTTGTATGCAGCAATGCTTCCTGTGACGCCCAATACAATATGTTTATCTTTCAGTGTCATGTCTTTCTTATTTTTGAACAAAGATAACAGCTAATCTTTACCCGGCGTTCTTTACGGGTATAATTTCTTTAGCAGATCTTCCCGTTTTAGCCGTTTCAACTCTTTTATTATCTGCGGACGATAGTTTTTATCGTACCAGAAAAAGAACTGGCGTTGAGCTAGTTTCTGCTCTTTGGTATGTGCCGTATATACTTTTTCCAGCGTGTACGGGTGATAGCCTGTATAATAAATTTCGGTTGCTAACGTCATTGGCGAAGGAGTGAAATCCTGAATCTGCTCCAGCTTAAATCCCAGAGGCTTTGTTGCTGCGGCAAGTTCTGCCATGTCGACTTCCGTGCAACCGGGATGCGAGGATATGAAATAAGGGATGAGTTGTTGTTTCAATCCGGACTCATTGTTTATCTTATCAAATATCTTCTTGAATGTATAAAACTGCTGAAAGCCGGGTTTGCGCATATAATTTACAACTCTGTCCGATGTATGTTCGGGCGCTACTTTCAATCGCCCTGAGACATGATTCAGTATAAGTTCTTTTGTGTATTCGTCCGAAAATTTATTCAGTCTGTCATCTGCATTCCGGTGCAACAGCATATCGTAACGCACCCCGCTGCCTATGAATGATTTCTTTATTCCGGGCAATGAATCCACCGCTTTATATATATCTAAGAGATGCGAATGGTCTACATCCAGATTTTTACAGATTTTCGGATGTATGCACGAAGGACGTTTGCATTTTGCACAAATGCCTTCCTCCTTGCCTTTCATTTTGTACATATTCGCAGAGGGGCCTCCCAGATCGCTCAAATAGCCTTTGAAATCCGGCATTTCTGTCACTTGCTTTACTTCTTTCAATATCGATTTTTTCGATCTCGACGCGATAAATTTTCCCTGATGCGCCGAAATGGTACAGAATGCACATCCGCCGAAACATCCACGATGTATGTTCACCGAGAACTTAATCATTTCGAAAGCAGGAATGGTTTTTCCTTTATATTTTGGATGAGGGAGACGGGTATAGGGAAGGTCGAGTGAAGCATCTATCTCCTTTTCCGTCATTGGGGGGTATGGAGGATTGATGACAACAGCCTTATCATCGTAATTCTGAATGATGCGTGATGCATTGAGCATATTAGACTGTTCCTCAACGATACGGAAGTTTTTGGCCTGCTTCAATTTATCTTGTGTGCATTCCTGATGAGAAAACAGATATGTGTCGTTCTCATTTGTTATTAAAGAAGATGAATCG
>BNXH01000029.1 GCA_025999435.1 Bacteroidia bacterium
TTCTATATAACAGATACGTTGGGTAATCTATTGGATTGTTTTGTTGTCCCGGCCAACCGCTATGATGGAACTACTGCTGCTAAACATTGGCAAACAATGTATCACAATAACGAATTGTTACAGAATGGCAGTTTGATCTTTGCTGATGGTACTTTTGGTGGTACTTTCCGCCAAGAGATGAAAGACAAATACGCTATTGAGGTGGAAATACCAAAAGTACCCATTGCTAAAAAGGGAAATGTCGAAATCCATGAGAAACGTTGGATTGTGGAGAGAACCATAGCGTGGACGCTTAACAATAGGAGGTGCTCTAAAGATTATGAAAGAAAAACAGAAAATGCGAATGCCTTTGTTTGTATTGCTAATATTCGTAGATTGACAAAGAAAATTTAATTCAAACAGATTCTTAAATTTTAACAAAAAATAGATTTGAGCCAATTTCGACCGTTGGTATAACTTCAGCTCAGGGTATATGGATATATATTTATTAATGAAAGGTTGGTGATAAAAGTCAATGTTATGTTCTTTGCAAAATGCCCAAAGATGGGTTGATTGTATAAATTGATTGCTTCTCTGATTATGTAAATCTAATAATATTACCATAGTGATATAAATTTGTGATATATTTCTAATATTCAGTTGTATTAGCTTCTACTAAGCAGGCAGCTTTCCAAAGTTTGTAAAAATAATCATTTTACAGATTTAAATGCCTATTTACAGGCAAAAAAGTAACCGTCTGATTTATATTACTTCGTTTCGTGGAAAGAATCTCATTTATTTTGTTTATTTTTATCACGCTAAAATGTGTAAACAATCTTGAATAATATTCTATGAATTTAAAAAGAATACTGCTTTTAATATTTGTTAGTGTGCTGACCTTAGGTGTCTTTGGAGTAGACGGTAAGCCTGAAATGAAGAGTCTTACGCAATATGTAGATCCTTATATCGGTACAGGCGATCATGGACATGTTTTTTTAGGAGCGAATGTGCCATTTGGGTTGGTACAATTAGGCCCTACTAATTTCTCTACCGGATGGGATTGGTGTTCGGGGTATCACTATTCCGATTCTACTATTATCGGTTTTGGACATATGCATCTCAGTGGGACGGGAATAGGTGATTTGGGGGATATTTCCCTGATGCCGGCTGTTGGGGATGCAGTCTTGAAAAGAGGAAATCTGAAAGACTCTCAATCAGGCATATATTCTTTGTTCAGAAGAGAAACGGAAAAAGTAAAGCCCGGATATTATGGGGTTCATTTGGACAGATACAATGTTGATGTGGAATTGACAGCAACTAAAAGGGTAGGCTTTCATAAATATATTTTTCCAAAATCGAGCAAAGCTAAAGTTATTATAGACTTGCAACATGGGATAGGCTGGGATACCCCAATGGAAGGATATTTGGTTCAGGAAAATGATTCGACTATTTCGGGTTATCGTTTTTCAAAAGGGTGGGCTAATAATCAGAGGATATTTTTCACTGCTGTTTTCTCTAAGCCGATGAAAGGGTTTATAGTATCTGATACAACAGCTGTGAGGCAAGGTAATTCTATAAAATCCCGCCTGGCTTTCGGACAGGCATTATTTGATACTAAAGATAAAGAAACAGTTTTTGTGAAAGTGGCTTTGTCTCCGGTCAGTATTGAGAACGCGAAGTTGAATATGCAGGCTGAGTTGCCGGGATGGAACTTTGCAGAAACGATAGTTAATGCAGATAGGGCATGGAATGAAGAATTAAATAAAATCCAGATTGAAACTCCGGACAATAAAATAAAACGTACTTTCTATACGGCATTATATCATACAATGATAGCGCCATCCGAATTTTGTGATGTAAATGGTGATTATTACGGTGCGGATAAGCAGATGCATCGTAATGCGGCATTTAAGAACTATACAACTTTTTCTTTGTGGGATACTTATCGGGCTGCACACCCTTTGATGACAATTATTCATCCCGAAAAGATGAGTAATATAGTTAATACAATGTTGACAATCTATCAGCAGCAAGGAAAACTTCCTGTTTGGCATCTGATGGGTTGCGAAACCGATTGTATGGTCGGAAATCCTGGTATTTCTGTCGTAGCAGACGCTATATTGAAAGGATATAGTGGTTTTGATAAAGAGTTGGCATATGAAGCTATGAAAAACTCGGCTATGCTCGATGAAAGAGGATTGAAATATTTCAAAGAGTATGGTTATATTCCATACGATAAAGAGGAAGAAGGTTTGTCTAAATGCATGGAGTATGCTATTGCCGACTGGAGTATCGCACAGGTGGCAAAGATAATGGGTAAAACAGATGATTATGAATATTTTCTGAACCGCAGTAAGGCGTATACCCGCTATTTTGATAAAGAATCCGGATTTATGAGAGGACTTTCTTCTGAAGGAAAATTCCGTACCCCATTTAATCCGTTTGAATCGGTACATCGGGAAAATGATTATACAGAAGGAAATGCATGGCAATATACATGGCTTGTGCCCCACGATGTGCAGGGTTTGGTCTCACTTTTCGGAAGTAAAGAGAAATTTATTCAAAAGTTGGATTCTTTGTTTATTGTTAAAGGTTCTCTTGGAGCGAATGCGTCGCCTGATATAAGCGGATTGATTGGCCAATATGCTCATGGGAATGAGCCGAGCCACCATATTCTTTATTTATATCCGTATGTAGGGCAACCTTGGAAAACGGCGGATAAAGTACGTCAGGTGCTATCCGGATTATATAGCGATCAGCCCGCTGGCTTATCCGGGAATGAAGATGTTGGCCAGATGTCGGCATGGTATGTTCTGTCCGCTTTAGGACTTTATCAGGTAGAGCCCGCCGGAGGAAAATATATATTTGGCAGCCCTGTTGTGGATGAGGCAATCGTAAAGGTGGGTAAAGGGAAAAGGTTAAAGATCGTTGCAAAAAACAATAGTCCTCAAAATAAATATATACAAGGCGTGACACTGAATGGGAAGCGATATGATAAATATTATGTCGATTTTAAAGATATAGCTGCCGGAGGAACGTTGGAATTTGTGATGGGGAGCAAGCCTTCTTCAAGTTGGGGTGTTAAATAATGATGTTGTAAGTTGAAAATCAGAATTATTTGATATATAATTTGGATAAAAAAATAAATTATCGTAATTTTGTACGGAATTGAGAGGGAGAGGAGGCTGAGGCTTCCTCTTTTTTACATCATTAGGCTAAAAATGATAGATAAAGAATTAATAAAAGAGATAGTTGAAAAGCATCTGGACGGAACATCTATATTTCTCGTAGATGTGTTCGTCAGGCCAGGTAATCTTATCGTTGTCGAGATCGATAGCGATGAGTCCATAGGCATTGATGACTGTGTCGGCTTAAATCGTAATATAGAGTCTCATTTGAATAGAGATGAAGCGGATTATGAATTGGAAGTGGGCTCGGCCGGTATTACTTCCCCATTTAAAATTCCTCGCCAATACAGGAAAAATATTGGAAACGAAGTTGAAGTACTAACTAAAGGCGGGCAGAAATTGTCCGGAATACTTAAGTTTTCCGATGATAACGCTTTTGTGGTTACTGTTACAAAAATGGTGAAACCCGAAGGCGCAAAGAAGAAAGTGGCAGTGGACGAAGATCTCACTTTCGGTTATGAAGATGTGAAATATACAAAATACTTAATAAGATTTAAATAACTAATATGGCTAAGAAAGAAGTTATCAGTTTAATTGATACATTCTCCGAATTTAAGGAACTAAAGAATATCGATCGTATGACAATGATCAGCGTTATCGAAGATTCGTTCCGTAATGTGATAGCAAAAATGTTCGGCTCTAATGATAACTACGATGTTATTATCAATCCGGATAAAGGAGATCTCGAGATATGGCGCAATCGTACAATCGTGGAAGATAGCGAATTGGAAGATGGAAATACGCAGATATCTCTTTCTGAGGCTAAAAAGATAGATGAAGATTTTGAGGTGGGAGAAGAGGTGACAGATGAAGTGTTCTTCGAAGATTTCGGTAGACGTGCTATTCTTAACCTGCGTCAGACCTTGACATCAAAAATCCTAGAGTTGCAAAAGGAAGGGCTTTATAGCCGTTATAAGGAAAAGATAGGCGAAATAGTTTCCGGAGAGGTTTATCAGATTTGGAAAAAAGAAATACTTCTTTTAGATGACGAAAAAGAAGAGCTTCTATTGCCTAAAACAGAGCAGATACCCAGCGATTTCTTCCGTAAAGGAGAACATGTGCGTGCTGTGGTAGAGCGTGTTGAAAATAAAAACAACAATCCCAAAATTATTTTATCCCGCACATCTCCGGTATTCTTGGAAAGGTTGCTGGAAATAGAGGTGCCTGAAATAAATGACGGGCTTATTACAATAAAGAAAATTGCTCGTATACCGGGTGAAAGAGCCAAAGTTGCGGTAGAGTCGTACGATGAGCGTATCGATCCGGTAGGAGCTTGCGTGGGTATGAAAGGATCGCGTATACATGGTATTGTAAGAGAACTTCGCAACGAGAATATCGATATTATAAATTACACGTCGAATGTAAATCTATATATTCAGCGTGCCCTTAGTCCGGCTAAGATTACTTCGGTGAAAGTGAATGAAGAAGAAAAACGCGCGGAAGTATTGTTGCGTCCCGAAGAGGTTTCCCTTGCAATAGGTAAAGGCGGATTCAATATTAAGCTGGCAAGTATGCTTACCGGATATACAATCGATGTATATCGCGATATAGACGACTTCGACGAAGAAGATATTTATTTGGATGAATTCCGCGATGAAATAGACGGATGGGTAATCGATCAGTTGAAAAAAATTGGTTGTGTCACAGCAAAAAATGTGTTGACCACAGATAGGAATAAATTAGTACAGGAGGCCGACCTTGAAGAAGATACAGTGGATGAAATACTAGCAATCCTACGGGCTGAATTTGAAGGAGGAGAGTAAGCTTTTTTGGTGATTCGCTTATTTCTTAATATTTTTGTATTCGAACTAAGCAATCTAAAAAGTAATTTTGAGTTCACTGTTCAATTATAGAATTAAAAGAAATATATGTCAATACGATTAATAAAGATATCTAAAGATTTAAATGTAGGGATTAGCAGTCTTGTTGAGTTCCTGCACAAAAAAGGTTTTGATGTGGAATCAAACCCAAATACCAAAATTGACAGTGAACAGCATGAGTTACTAGTTCGGGAATTTGGAAAAGATCTGGATATTCAAGCGCTGGCCAGTATCCGCGAAGAGCGACGGGCTGAAGCTGCTGCCAAAGCAGCTGCTAAAGAAGAGGCCAATAAAGTCCCGGCTGAACCTGAAGAAATAAGAACAGAGATTCCGGAATCTATTAAGCCGCATGTGCAAATTGTGGATAAGATAGACCTTGATGCCCTCAATAGACCAAAGAAAATAGAAAAGATAGAAAAAATAGAAAAGATAGAAGTTATTCAGGTAGAAGAGGTGCTGGAAGATATTCCCGTTGAACAGCCTGTAATAGAAGAAACTCAACCTTTAAAGGAAGAAGTAAAACCAGAACCAGAACCTGTGTTTGTAAAAGAAGAAGTTAAAGAAGAGCCTGTCAAAGAGCAAGAGCTTCCTGTTGTTGAGAAAGTTCAGGAAAATGCTCAAGAGAATACTCAGGATAGTGTTTTTAGGCTGAATAAAACAGTTATAAAGTCTAATATTGTAGTGAAAGGCTCTATCGACCTGAGCTCTATTAATGACAAGACGCGTCCGGCCAAGAAAACAAAGGCTGAAAAGAAAAAAGAACGTTTGGCGAAAGAGCAGCAAGATCAGAAAAAAGTCAAAGAAAACACAGTACGCCTTCTGAAAAAGGAGACTGACGAAGAACAGAAAAAGAAGAAACTTGCCAACGATGAAGATGAAGCAAATAAGAAAAAACGGAATCGCATCAAAAAAGGAAAGGTTGATATTGAAAAAGGAGGTTTCCCGACAGGGCAACAACATGGTGACCGGTCGAAACACGCAGTTCGTAAGCCTGTTGTAAAACATGCCGTTAGCGAAGAAGATGTACAAAAACAGATAAAAGAAACATTAGCCCGATTAACCGGAAAAGGCGGGAAAAATAAAGGGGCAAAATATAGAAAAGAAAAACGGGATGCCGTAAGTCAGAGGCAACTGGAAGAGCTGGAGTTACAGGAGCAAGAAAGCAAGGTGTTGAAGATAACGGAGTTTGTTACTGCTAACGATCTTGCCAACATGATGAATGTTCCGGTAATAAAGGTTATTTCTACCTGTATGAGCATAGGTATCATGGTTTCGATAAACCAGCGTCTGGATGCAGAAACAATAAATATTGTGGCAGAGGAATTCGGATTTAAAACTGAATATGTAAGCGCTGAGGTAGTCGAAGCTATTAATGAAGAGGAGGATAGTCCGGAGGATTTGGAACCGCGCGCTCCTATTGTTACCGTGATGGGTCACGTAGACCATGGTAAAACCTCATTGTTGGATACTATTCGTCAAACAAATGTTATTGCCGGTGAGGCCGGAGGTATTACACAGCATATCGGGGCTTACAACGTGAAATTAAAATCCGGACGGCGAATAACGTTCTTAGATACACCCGGCCATGAGGCGTTTACTGCCATGCGGGCTCGTGGAGCAAGGGTGACTGATATTGCAATCATTATTGTAGCGGCCGACGATAACGTCATGCCTCAAACAGTAGAGGCGATCAACCATGCTTCGGCAGCAGGGGTGCCCATTGTTTTTGCAATTAATAAAATTGATAAACCGGGTGCAAATCCTGAAAAGATAAAAGAAACACTAGCCGGAATGAACTATCTTGTGGAAGCATGGGGAGGGAAGTACCAATCACAGGATATTTCAGCAAAACAAGGTCTTGGTGTTGATGAATTACTTGAAAAAGTATTGCTTGAGGCGGAATTACTCGACCTTAAGGCAAACCCGAACAGGAGGGCAACAGGGTCGGTTATTGAGTCTTCTTTGGACAAAGGCAGAGGTTTCTTGTCTACCATTCTTGTTGAGAATGGAACATTGAAGAAAGGGGATATCGTATTGGCAGGAACATATTTTGGACGTGTGAAAGCGATGTTTAATGAACGTAATCAAAATATTGATACTGCTGCCCCGGCTGCTCCGGCTTTGATTTTAGGCCTTAATGGAGCACCTCAGGCGGGAGATATGTTTCATGTTCTTGAATCGGAACAGGAAGCGCGTGAAATCGCATCTAAACGCGAACAATTACAGCGCGAGCAAGGGCTTCGTACTCAGAAGATACTTACTCTCGACGACATAGGCCGCCGTATAGCTATCGGAAATTTCCAACAGTTGAATGTGATTGTTAAGGGTGATGTCGACGGCTCGGTAGAAGCTCTGTCCGACTCGTTAATAAGGCTTTCTACTGAAGAAATTCAGGTGAATGTAATTCATAAAGCTGTGGGGCAGATATCAGAATCTGATATTGTTTTGGCCGCTGCTTCCGATGCCATTATCATAGGTTTCCAGGTACGTCCGTCGCAAGCTGCACGAAGAGCCGCAGAGAAAGATGGAGTGGAAATTCGCCTTTATTCAATTATTTACGATGCTATCGAAGAAGTGAGGGCTGCTATGGAAGGAATGTTATCTCCTGAAATTAAAGAGGTACAAACCGGATATGTAGAAGTTCGTGAAGTATTCAAGATTACTAAAGTAGGTACAGTTGCCGGATGTATGGTGAAAGAGGGTAAACTGAAGAGAGCCAATAAAATACGACTTATTCGTGATGGTATTGTAATCTATTCCGGAGAACTGGGGTCTTTGAAACGATTTAAAGACGATGTGAAAGAAGTTGCTTCCGGATATGAGTGTGGATTGAATATTCATAACTATAATGATATCAAAGTAGGAGACGTAATAGAACCATTTGAAGAAATAGAAGTGAAGAAAACTTTGTAATATTAAAATATTGCATATCTTTGCATTATAAAATTTAACCTTATAAACCAATTGATAGTTGTTGACAAGCTAATCTTGCCTTGAAAGTCGGTGGTACTAACCATACCACCGAAAAACACAACTATCAACAGGTTTGCGGTTAAAAGCTTCTTCAGATTTTTAAGTTGTCTTATTCTAAATAGCAATTTATAATGATGAAAAATTTTATTCTTATATCTGCCTTTTTTATTTCATTCTTTTTTATAGGAAAAATAACTGCACAAACAGTTCAGCAAATAGCATATATTAATTCGAATGAACTTTTGGAGGCTATGCCCGATAAAGTGCAGGCTTCTAATATCCTGATCGATTTGAATCAGAAATATAAAGATGAATTGAAAGTGATGCAAAACGACTACAATAAAAAATACTCCGACTTTATTTCATATCAAACTTCAATGGCCGAGAATATTCGTTTGCGTCGTATGCAGGAACTTTACGAATTGGAGCGTCAGATAAACGAATTTATGAAATTGGCTCAGCAAGATATTGAAAGTCAGGAAAAAGCATTAATCGATCCCCTACGGCAAAAGATTAAAGATGCGGTTTATCAGGTTGGGATTGAAAAAGGCTTTGTCTGTATTTATGATCTGGCAAATCCGGCAATCGCTTTTGTTACACCCGATGCCTTAGACGCATCAGGCCTGGTTAAACAAAAGTTAGGAATAAGATAGAATCACTTATTTAATATATGAAGATGCTCCTGTGTACTATGCCGGAGCATTTCATTTTAGGTATATGTCTCAAAAAACAAAATTATGGTCGCTTAACTATCTGAATGTTTGTTTGGCAAACTTTCTGATGGCATGTTCTTTTAATCTCCTTATGCCCTCTATCCCATTGTATATAACCGAGCAAATGGGTGTTGCTCAGTCGAAGACGGGGATAGTGCTGGCTTCATATGCTATAGCATTGATGTTTGTTCGCCCATTCTCAGGTTTCATTGTGGATATATATTCGAGAAAGAAAATTTTATTAATAGCCTTCTCCGGATATGTACTGATCTTCTTCGGTTACTTTTGGGCTACGACGATATTGCTGTTTGTTCTGGTACGGTTTATGCATGGGATCACATGGGGCTTATCTACTGTTTCGTCCAGTACTCTGGCCATTGATGTTGTACCATCCGAAAGACGTGCCGAAGGTATAGGTTATTACGGTACATTTATGAATGTGGCTATGGCTATAGGCCCATTTATTGCGATTCATATATATAACAATTACAGTTTTGAAGTCCTATTATGGTGTGCAATAGTAATGGGCACATTGGGAATTGTAACTGTTGCATTGATAAAAGCTCCCGAAAGACCAAAAATCGTAGAGCAACAGAAACTTTCTCTCGACCGTTTTTTTCTGCTTAAAGGCTGGGCTATATTTCTCAATCAATTACTTCCTTGTTTTGCGTGGGGAACGATTGGGCCATTTGTCGCCCAGTATGGAAAAGAATTAGGCATCCCTAATGCAGGTGTGTTTTTTTTGTTTTGGGCCGGAGGTATTATAGCATCACGGGTATTTGCCGGAAAATTGGTGGATAAGGGTAAAATACATGAAGTGAATGTATCTGCTATGGCTATTGTGGCTATATCATTCTTGATATTTGCTCTTGTGCATAATATTTATGCTTTCTGTATTTCCGGATTATTTATCGGGGTTGGTTTTGGAATGATGTTCCCTGCTTTGCAAACATTATACATCAATATGGCCGAAAATAATCAGCGGGGAACGGCAAATTCGACTTATCTCATCGGTTTCGACTTGGGGTTGGCTCTTGGTATGCTCATCGGTGGCTATATAACAGGCTTTTTATCATTCCAGTCTTTATACCTTGTTGCGGCCGGAATGTGCGGTATCAGTGTAGTTGTATACTGGTGCTGTTCCCGTATTGTATTTGAGAAAAAGAGGTTGAGGTGATGTAATAAAGAGATAATTTTTTGTTTTATTTCTATCCTACGATCCAATCCATTACTTTCGATGTACGCGCACCGGAAATACCTGTTGACGGACAGATGCCTGTTCCTCGTAATTCATCCACAATTGCTTGAATGAGCGGTTGCTGGATATGTTCAGGTTGTGGCGTATCGTAAAAAGTCTCTCCGTCTTTATTTACGAGCCGTATGGGTTTGAAAGCAAACGTGTTAAAACGTATATAACCCTCCGATCCTGTTATTGTCACAGAATCTTCCTCTGACTGAGGGGATGAAACGAAGCACCATAGTCCTGTCCCAATAATACCTGATTGAAACTTTAACGTCGCGGAAACAGTGTCGGCCACTTTATAAAATCCGCCGAGATTTTGTGCAAATCCCTTAGCTTCGGTTATTTCACCCAATAGGAAGTCCAGAATATCGAGCGTATGCGGAGCCATATCGAAAAAATAGCCATCACCCGCTATCTCTTTTTTTATCCGCCAAGGCTGCGTATCTATATCCTTATCCGCTTCACTTGCAGGACGTAAGTATTTGACATCTACGGAAAGTATTTTTCCAATCGCCTGAGTCTCTAATAATTCTTTTACTTTCAAAAAATAGGGTAATGCCCTGCGATAATATGCTGCAAAAAGCTTTTGCCCCGTATCTTTGGATACCTCCAACATATCTATGCATTCTGCATAGTTCATAGCCATAGGCTTTTCTACGTATACAGGCTTTCCTGCTCTCAGTGACATGATCGTGTATTCTTTATGCGATTGGGGAGGGGTTGCGACGTAAATAGCATCTATATCCGGATCATTGATTAATTCATTTACGTCAGCGTAATATTTTTTCACATTATGCCTGATTGCAAAATCTTTCGCTTTCTCTTTATCACGCCGCATTACCGCCTCTAGTGATGAATGTTCTATTTTATAGAATGCCGGGCCACTTTTCTTCTCACATACATCTCCCGCGCCAATAATACCCCATCTTACATTTTTCATAAATTAAAAGTATTTATCTGCAATATTATAAAATTAAATCTATTTAAGATGTCCTGCTTGTTAAACATTTTAAAACTTATTGGTAAATGTGCCTATTAGTAAGCTGAAAGGAAATGTCAGAATTAACGATTTGAATCATTTTTATTTAAATATAAGGTGCTTTATATATGGTTATGCACTGAAAGATAGATGTTTATTTGTCGGGTTTATCGGGGCGTCTGCAATTTGAGTAAAAGAAATATCAATTACAGTAAGATGAATAATTGGAAGTACAAGTACGTTTGCAACGTAAAAACACTATATATTTTTTTAAAAATATTTGTTTACATAACCCATTAAATCTATTTATATGAAACAATCTCGAAAAAAGTATTTCGGAAAAGTATTCTCACAAAGAATGCTTCTTATGCTGTTTTTCTGTTTTATCTCCGTAGCTTTTATCCAAGCTCAGACGGTGACAGGAACAGTGACTGATGCTAATGGTGAACCTCTTATTGGCGTGAGTGTCGTAGTGAAAGGTACTACTGTAGGGCAAATGACCGACATAGACGGAAAGTATAGCATTGCTGTTGGCAACCAAAAAGCTACTTTGGTATTTACCCTTATAGGATACACAAAGCAGGAAATTCCGGTAGGTTCCCAAAGCGTAATTAATGTAAAACTCCAGGAAGACTCAAAACTGCTTGAAGAAGTCGTAGTTGTTGGTTTTCAGACCCAGAAAAAAGTTAATCTGACAGGAGCTGTTAGTTCTGTCGGTGCAGATGTTTTTGAAAATCGTCCGGTAACGAATGTTGGGCAGGCGCTACAGGGTGTGATTCCCAATCTGAATATCGGAATCTCCAATGGTGCGCCGAATACAGTGCCCAGTTTTAGTATCCGTGGAACAGCATCTATAGACTTGTCGGATGGAAGCTATGTAGCTACAACTAAATCGCCCCTGATTCTGGTCGATGGAGTGGAAATGTCTGCTACACAGGTAAATCAGATGAACCCGAATGACATTGAGGGTTTAAGCGTTATCAAAGACGCTTCGGCTGCTGCCATTTACGGAACGAAAGCCACTTTCGGAGTTGTTTTGATCACTACTAAATCGGGTAAATTTAATCAAAAAGGAAAGATCAATTACGGATATGACCTTTCGTGGGATAAGCCTTCTGCTCTGCCTGATATTATGAATGCTTATGAAATTCAGCGGTTTGTGATGCAAAATGCCGAGTGGACTTCTATTGGTGGTACAGCTAGTGATCTTGATAAAAGGAAAATGGAAGGGATAGAAAGATTTATGGCAGATCCCACAAATCCCGCGAATAGATATATTATGAATGGAAATTCTATCGTTTGGACGGGAAATATGAATCCATATAAATTAGTTGTCAAAGATTGGACCCCTACACAAAAACACAACCTGAACATATCGGGAGGTACCGACAAGATTGCATATTATCTTTCATTGGGGTATCTTACTCAGGAAGGGATGTACAAAATAGGAGAGGACCAGTATGACCGCTATAATGTGGCTACACGTGTTAATGCAAAAGTAACCAATTGGTTTAATGTAGAAGCAAAGGTCAACTATAGCCGCAACTCTTATGACCAACCGTATGTGCCGAGTTACAAGGGTGGTATTTGGTCGGTATTGAAGCAGGATGCCGATAAGAATATCAATATGCCTATCAAAACTCTGGCAAGCGATGAGTCCGGTGAACAATGGACAGATAACTATCTGGCATGGCTCAATTATGGAGCAAGAACAAAGACCAATAGTTGGACCACGGTCTTGTCTGTATCGCCTGAATTTATTATCATCCCAAATACATTAAAGCTTAAGGCCGATCTTTCTTATACACCACAAGGGAGTAATTTAAGACGCGTCGATCCATCACATTACTATATCACCTATACGTGGACGCCGGTAAGCGAGCAGGCGGAGTATAAGGAAAACAGAGGCCGATTGGAAAAGAGCAATACCGACAATTATCAGATAAATGTTTATGCTGATTTCAACAAAACATTCAAAGAAAAGCATACACTTTCCGGTATTTTGGGATTTAATCAGGAATATGTAGATTATACATGGCAGGCACTAAACTTTCGCAATCTGTTTTCACCTGACATCCTGAATTGGGGCGCAACAGAAGACCCTACCCTGAATACAGGTGAAACTTCAGCTCAGATTCGTACAGGTAGAGCGCTATTTGGTAGAATAAATTATAATTTTGCCGGAAAATACTTGTTTGAAGTAAACGGGCGTTACGATGGCAGCAGCCGGTTTACATCTGGTGGACGATTCTTTTTCTTCCCTTCATTCTCTGCCGGATGGAGAATATCGGAAGAGCAGTTTATGAATTTTTCTAAAAATTGGCTTTCAAATCTAAAAGTTAGATTTTCGTATGGTAAATTAGGTAGTCAGCCCGACTCATATTATCCTTATCAGGCTGTAATGGGTTCAGGCGCTGCCAATTATTGGATGAACGGAAACTGGAACAATACAGTAAATGCTCCAACGCTGGTATCTCCTACTTTAACATGGGAAAAAGCGGCGACTACCAATTACGGATTAGATGCCGGATTCTTTAATAACCGTTTGAATGCTTCATTGGATGTATACGAGCGTAAAACAACCGATATATTAGTAGATGGAAGTACGGCTTATTCTAATTTGTTGGGGACAACTCCTCCACGCGAAAATTCGGGTGTTATTCGCACAAGAGGATGGGAGTTGACTTTGAATTGGTCAGACAGGATGGCGAATGGTTTAAATTATAATGTAGGGTTTGTATTGTCGGACGCAACATCAAAAGTGCTCAATTTCCCTTCCAATGCTATTAAAAGTCTGGGAGCTTTGTATGCGGGCCAGACCATTGGCGAGATCTGGGGATATGAAACAGGAGGTATCCTGCAAAAGGAAGACCTTACTTTAGCACCTAGTGGGAATAGTTATATTTTCTACGGTCCGCGACATTCCGGTAATCTGTGGCCCGGCGATCCTTGGCTGAGAGACCTGAATGGCGACGGTATTATCAGTACAGGCTCTAATACGGTGAATGATCCGGGTGACAGGCGCATTATAGGTAATAATACTCCTCGTTATAGATTTGGCCTTACATTAGGCGCTTCATGGAAGGGATTCGATATTAGCATGTTGCTTCAGGGAATTGCTAAGCGCGATTTGTGGATTGGTAGCACAAGTTATTGGGGTGGAGGAACAAATAATGCCGGTAGCAAATGGATGTATGAGCGTTCTTGGAAGCCGGATCAAACTGATGCCAAGTTTCCACGTTACAGTTCAACTGCAGGAGCTCCTTCCACCCAGACAGGCTGGCTTGTCAATGGTGCTTATCTGCGTATGAAACAGGCGGTTCTAGGCTATACTTTGCCAACTTCGTTGACAAGAAAGTTACAAATCGAAAAACTGAGGTTTACCTTATCTGGTTACAATTTATTTGAAATTACGGAAATTCCTTCTGTTTTAGATCCTGATCAAGTTTCGGATGCTTATCCGCAGAAAAGGACAATTTCTTTAGGTGCTCAGATTACGTTTTAATGTTAATAACGATTGAAAATATGAAAAGATTAATTAAATATATAATAATAAGTTGTGTGTCACTGGGATTTATGTTGACTTCGTGCAACGATGATTTTATGCAGCGCAACCCTATAAATGATCTTGCCGAAGGCTCATTTCTGAAAAATGAAGGGGATTTACCCTTATATCTGAATCAATTATATAACATATATTGTCAGGGGCATCAGACAGGTAATGCATATCAGTATACCCCGCCGTTCTTTATCACACGCGGAAGCCAACTCATGTACGGCGATATTTTTACCGATAATGCCATTGGGTTCAGCAACACATCGGGCGATATTGTAAGCCGCATGCAGGGTACATGGCAGGTACCGGCTACGGCGGTGTCTTCACTCGAAGATGCTAACCAGACCGGCTGGCGTTGGGGCAACCTGCGCACCATAAATTATTTTTTGAGTCACTACCGGGAAGCTGAAGGATCGGTAAGTAGTCCGGATATACTGAACAAATGGGCTGCCGAAGCTTATTTCTTCAAAGCCTGGGAATATTACCAGAAGATCGTTGCTTTTGGAGAAGTGCCTTGGCTGGAAACCGATCTAAATATTAACTCACCGGAATTACAATCGGCACGTATGCCTCGGGAAGAATTGGTTAATAAGGTTCTTGAATGTCTGGACTATGCAATAGAGAATTTAAGCCCTACAGGAACGGCTGATGGGCGTATCAACAAGAATATGGCTAATTTCCTGAAAGCCCGTTTTTGTTTGTTCGAAGGGACTTTCCGTAAGTACCATACTGAAGTGGGATTGCAGAGTAGCGCTAATAAATTCTTAGAAGAATGTGTGAAAGCTTGTGAAGCTATCGTAGCGACAGGGAAGTATGAACTATATAATGTGCCAAGTACAGAAGTAGGGAACGATCCTTACTGGCATTTATTTAAATTAAACGGACTCACAGGTGGCAATCACAAAGAGGCTATTTTAGCACGTGTGTACGATGCTGATAAATTGGGACATGGATCATCTCGTTACTTCAATATGAATCGCGGAAATGCCTCAGGACGTTATTGTAAGGGTGCGACCAAGGACTTGATTGATGAATACTTATGTATAGATGGTAAGTCTATTGCTGAAAGCCCGCTTTTCTTAGGTTACGAAGGTGATGACTGGAGAGAATTGGATAACCGCGACCCACGTTTAAGGCAAACTGTAGTGAAACCCGGAGAATATATAACGATTTTTGATCGCGATAAAGGTACAATCGACAAGGTGGCGAATGGTCTTAAATATCCTGAAATTACCTATAATTGCCCGACTGCAAACCAAACGCCTACAGGTGGACCATGTGTTACCGGTTATATGTTTATTAAACATTGGACGAACGAAACGATTGACAATGGTAGCACGACTAATGGTAGTCAGACAGCACTGATTTTCCGGTATGGGGAAGTATTGTTAATGTTAGCCGAAGCTAAGGCAGAACTAGGTACTATTACTAATACCGACTTGGATCTTACAGTCAATGCATTGCGTAAACGTGCAGGATTTGATTTTACTAAATACCCTAATAGTAAGTTAACATTACAGAATATTCCTGCAGATACCAGATTGGATAACCTTTACCAACAGTATGCAGGATATGTTCCTAGTCCTATTCTTCGTGAAATACGTCGCGAACGTCGCGTAGAGATGGCAATGGAAGGACTTCGTCGTGAAGATTTGGTACGTTGGAAAGCCGGTAAATTTATAGAAAAACCTATACGTGGTATGAAATTTACAGCAGAGAAACAAAAATTGTACGATGGTACGAATACCAGCAAGGATAAAAATGCACCGAAGGCGACTCTTAATGCAGATGTCTTTGTTGACGGGGATAAATTCATTATAGGTTACTCGAAAAGTCCGAATGTGGCAAATGGAGTTGTGAAATGGTACGATAGATACTACTACAATCCGATTCCTCTCCAAGAGCTTGAATTGAATAAAAATTTAGCCCAGAGCCCGGGATGGCAAGATATAAACCGTAATTAATAACCATCAAATAAAATAATATGAAAAAAATAATATACTTGTTTATACTGGTAACCATGACCATAATAGGTTGTAGTCCTCAGGGCTTCGAGGCAGAAGATGATGGTAAAGTTTTATCAATAGCTGTTAAAGAAGCAGTATATGTGAGTTCGGGCACTCCGTCTATGCAACTGTCACTTAAGGATAATGAAGAGCTGCAGCTTAATGTTGTTATAATGCCACAGAATGCTAAAAATAAGGATGTGACTTTCTCGAATAAACATCCGGAATTGATGGAGGTTACTGAAACAGGGCTTATTAAGGCTAAGGCTATGGGGACAGATACATTGATAGTAAGTGCAAGCGACGGTTCAGGGGTAAGTACAAGATTTGTAGTTAATATTATCGATCATATGGTAAAAGCCACAGCTATTAATGTTACGGCTGAGGGAAGCAATATATTGTTCAAGAAGGGTGGCGCTGCATTCGATCTGGGAGCCTGTGTAACGCTGGCTCCCGCAGATACATGGAGTAAAGAGGTTACCTATACATCCAATGATCAGTCTGTTGCTACTGTTAGTGCAAGTGGGATTGTGACTCCTGTAAATGTAGGTAATACGACTATTACTATCAAAACAACCGATGGCAGCAATCTGTCGAAGGACTGCAATGTAACCGTTCAGGATCTGGTGATAAGATATGTAGATTTGGATCGTACTAATTGGACAGCAACTACGCAGACTCATAATGGTTATGGGTATATGTGGGATGGCGGTACACAAGCTGCTCCTATAACAGGACTACCTGAACACTTATTCGATGGGCAATCAGGGTCATATCTGTCATTAGTGAAACCGGGTGGTACATTGAACGGAATAGCTCCTCCGGCAGAGTCTACGCCTCCATCATTTATCGTTGATATGAAAACGGCACAGGAATTTGAGTACATCAAATGGGCTCACCGTAGTGGAAGTTATACTAATGCAAATGGCAGCGTGAGCACTAACAATTATAACTACTTGCGGGTATTCGGTGTTATAGTGGAAGGTAGTAACGATGGTACAAATTTCACGGCAATAGCGCCTGCCGAACCTGCCGGTTCCAATGTGCAGATTGTTTGGATTCCACAGAAGGCTTCGTATGTTGGGTCTAATACTTCCGTAGAGGATGCCCCTTACACGATTCCTGTGACTAAATCTACCTACCGGTATATTAAGGTTAATCTGGTAGTGCATAGCTTTAGTTATAAAACCGATAAATATCAACATCCTGATTATCCGGGTAATGGTGCTACAAGCGGTAATTCCATGCAGGTCGCCGAATTTGGATTGGGAAATATAGTCATTGAATAATTCTTTGTTTTAGACCCGTGAGGGCAATATAAGCATTAATTTCAAAAAGGGAGGAAGGAGGAGTTTTTTAGAAACTCCTCCTTTTGTAGCTTCATAGTTTTAATAGTATATTCGTTCATCAATTTTTGTTTGAGCTTAATTTATATGAAAAAGGTTATTTTAGTATTCTTGTTTATACTACAGGTGTTTAATGTCCTGTCTCAAAATGATTATAGGTTTAGAACACTTTCTCCTGAAGGAGGCTTTTATTTCGATGGAGTGAGGCAGATACAACAGGACACTGATGGCTTTGTCTGGATACTGATGGATCATGATTTATATAGGTTCGATGGGTATCAATACAAAAGATATTATACCTATTTTACTAATCAGGAAAAGTCCGTAGAATGGCTTTTTCTAAAATTAACTGTTACTTCCTCCGGTTATTTTTTTGTAAATACCAATAATGGGTTATATAATTACGATAAGGCGTCGGATACTTTCGAAAAAGTGTCGGATGAAGTGGAACTTATCAGGATAGACAATCGGGATAATATATGGATTAGAAAAAACAGGACATGGAATGTATTCGATGAGAATAGGAACCCATTCAATATAAATGACAGTATTTTAATAACACCTTTATATGATGGAAAGAAAATTTCTTTTATTGGCCCCATTTTTTGTACAAACAATAGCGATCTGTATACTTTTACCAATTATAGCCGTATTTATCGCTATAATTATGAGAAAAAGGAGTTCAATTTGTGCTTTACTATGCCTGAAGATGATGGACATATCCTGGATGCAAAAGCCTATAAAAGCAAACTATGGGTGCTTACCGATAAATATGGATTATATAAAATTGATTTATCAACATTTACAATTGAAGATCACTTCGATTTTCTTAAAGGCGGTGAAACAAGGGCATTGCATATCGACAAAAGAGGGCACGTCTGGATTGGGACAATAAAAGGATTGTATGTAATAGACCCTGACGAAAAAACGTATCATCATTATGTACATTCCAAATCAGATCCTTTTAGTTTGCCGAATAATTCTGTTTGGACAATAAATGAAGATAATCAACGGAATATTTGGATCGGAACATATTCAGGAGCTATAGCTTATGTAAACCTTGACGAAAAAAAACCTTTCGATACTTACATGCCTTATGAGAACAGGCTTAGCCATGCTCCGGTTAGTGCATTTGCAGAGGATGATACTTCTCTCTGGATTGGAACTGAAGGTGGCGGTATAAATCGGTTAAACAAGAAAACGGAAGAATTCTCTTATTATACAAATGATAAGTCAAGGAATTCTCTGGCTTTTGACAATATAAAATCAATTGTTGTTGATAAAGGTCAGAATTTATGGATTGCACTATTTAACGGGGGGCTGGATTATTATAATGCAAAATCCGGTCAGTTTTATAACTTTAAACAGACAACAGGGTCTAATTCGATATTAGATAACAGTCTCAGGAAAATCGTACTCGAATCCGATTCCGGTTTATGGATTGCATATCAACGCAAAAAAGTAGAGATTTCCTTCTATTCTTTCAAGACCAAACAATTCTATCATCATAGTCCTGTTGGGGAGAACACGCAATATATATTTGATATGTTGAGGGGACGAGAGAACCAGCTATGGGTACTTAGTAACGAAAGCCTTTATCTGATGGACATAAAGACGAAAGTTATGAAAAAAATAAATCGCCCGGATTCTGTCTTTTTAAATTTTAGTGCGTTTTGTTTGGACGATTCCGGTAATTTATGGATAGGAACTATAAAAAACGGGTTAGTTAAATACGATGTTAATGCTGATAAATTTATCCTTTTTGATAAAATTCTTAATTATAATGTTTCCTCTATCTACAGTATCAATTATGATGGGGAAGATAATTTGTGGATAGGTACCGATGATGGGCTTTTCAGGTATAGTATATCGAATAATACTTTTTTTGAATATGACAAAGGAGATGGCACACAGGGACGAGTATATTATCCCTTGGCCTCGATGAAAAGTATGGGTGGAAAATTATATTTTGGTGGTACAACCGGCTTTACCGTGATCGACCCACAGGAAGTAAGCCTTAATATGCATAAACCTAAAGTTATTATCTCTGATTTTTATATAGATCATCAGCCTTCGAAATTAAACTTTTCTTCTAAAGATTCTATATATGAGATTGTGTTGAGCCATAATCAAACTAACTTCGGGTTCAAATTCTCTTCCGATAATTTTCTCCTTCCCGAGAAAAACCATTTCAAATATAGAATGAGAGATTACGACAATCGTTGGATCGAAGTAGATGCATCTAGTCGTACAGCTATGTATTCCAAAGTTCCGGCGGGCACATATTATTTTGAAGTTCTTGCATCCAATAATGATGGAATATGGAGCGAAACACCAACCGTTATTAAAATAATACGAAAATCGGCGCCATGGTTCAGTTGGCCGGCTTATGTTTTATATGCCCTTTTAATATTGGGAGTTTTGTCGCTTATAATACGTTATTATATTGAAAAGAAGAATCTGAAAATGCAGCTGTATTTAGATAATATAGAGAAAGACAAAAAAGAAGAAATACATCAATCGCAGTTACGTTTTTTTACGAATATATCCCATGATTTCAGAACCCCGTTATCTCTGATAATGGCATCTCTTGATCGTTTAAGAGAGGATGGTATAAAAGAATATTATTATCGTATCCTTAATAGTAATACTCAGCGTCTTCTGAATTTAGTAAACGAACTGATGGATTTTAGAACGATCGAAAATGAAAAAATGAATCTCGAAATACAACCTCTCGATTTGAATAGTTTCCTCGAGGTGGTCGCCGCAGATTTTTCAGATTATGCTAAGCAAAGGGATATTGACTTTAAGATAGTGTGTGATCCGGCTTTACCTACAAACCTTTATGTGGATAAGAAAATTGTAGAAAAAATAGTTATGAATTTGCTTAATAATGCATTCAAATATTCAAAAGAGGGAAGTTCTATCTCGTTAGAAACTTATTCCAATATTGATTCTTTCAAATCCCAATATGAAAATAGCTATACAGTTGAAGGTAGTCAGGTTGCGGAAAAAGCTTTTTCGATTGTCGTGAGAGATACAGGAGTGGGAATTACAAAAGAATCAATAAGCAGTGTTTTTGAAAGGTTTTATAAAGTAAACACTGTAAATGCCGACTCTCATTTGGGTACAGGCATTGGCCTGGCTCTTGTAAAAAGTCTTGTATTGTTACACAAAGGAACAATTACAATTTTGAGTGAACGGGGAAAAGGAACAGATATGGTTGTCTGTCTGCCATTAGATATAAAATTATACGAAGAAAGCGACTTTTTAAAAGAAAAAATTGTAGTAGATGACATAGCCAAGGAAGAAGATGTCAATGAAAAACTTGACGAAACTATATTATTATGTGATAAGAAAAAAGTATTGATTGTTGAGGATAATGAAGATTTGCGTAGTCTTATTGCAGATTCCTTGTCTGCAGATTATGAAATTATTGAGGCTTCTGATGGGCTAGTTGCCTCAAAATTAATAAACAGTATGGAGCCAGATCTGATAATTAGTGATATAATGATGCCTTTAAAGGATGGGGTAACGTTATGTCATGAAATTAAAAATGATATAAATACTTCCCACATCCCATTTATTCTTCTTACAGCAAAGACAAGTTTAGAGAGTAAAATAGAGGGTGTAGATTCGGGAGCAGATATGTATTTTGAAAAACCTATAGATCTAAACTTCCTGCGAATTTCGATAAATAATATATTTAAGTATCAGCAGCAGTTGAAGGAATACTATGCCAAGAATTATTTTGCAGACAGTGCTGAGTTGTCGCAAAATGAACAGGATAATAAATTCTTGAAGAAATTTATAGATATTATTGAGGCGAATATTGATCAGTCCGAAATGGATGTGAATTATATAGCTACCGAATTATCTATGAGCCGAAGCAAACTATATACTAAAATAAAAACATTGACCGATAAATCGATTGTTGAGTTTATCTTGAACTATAGGCTTCGTAAAGCAGCTCGTCTCATTATAGAAGAAGATATGACGATGCGGGAAATTATGACTCAAATTGGTATAGAAAGTCAGCCCTATTTCACAAATGCTTTTAAGAAAGAATTTGGGCAGACACCTACAGCCTTTGCCGCAAAGCATAAAAAGAAAAAGAAATGATGTCTTCAAATGTCTTATTGATAAGCGATTGTATTTTTGTGTGCATTTTTCATAAAAAAAGTATGTCGAAAAGTTTGGATTAAAGGATTATTTATCCTTATCTTTGCACCCGCTTTATCACCCAATGGTACTGGTTAATCGAGTGGATACAGAGAATTGGGATTACCGGAATGGGATTATCGACCGCCTTTGTTTAATATAAGGATTAGGATTACCCACCGGATTAAGCGAAAAAAACAAAGCGATCTTTGAAGGAATTGAAATAACAACATTAAGAGTGTAGTACAATAGAATGAAGAATGAGGAATGAAGAATTTAATTTTTCACTTTTAATTTTTCATTTAAAGAAGGGTATTATACCGTCAATACCTAATAAAGATAGAAGGATTGAGAGAGGACAGGATCACAAAAGACTTAGAAAAAAGAAAATACAAAGAAGAGTTTGATCCTGGCTCAGGATGAACGCTAGCGACAGGCCTAACACATGCAAGTCGAGGGGCAGCGCGGTGTAGCAATACATT
>BNXH01000030.1 GCA_025999435.1 Bacteroidia bacterium
TAACGTAAAAGTATTAAAAAAATATTAAAATAGCATATCTGAACAATCGAAAATATATGCCATAAAACAGCTTTTTATATACAGAGTATTCCTTTATAGATTTTTCCATAAGAAAAATAAAAAAAGCAGATCATCCAGACCTGCTTCCCTATATCTCTATGAACAATAACTCCTATAACCCCAGCCCCATAATAACCGATGGGAATATTCCCAATATAATATTAAGAGAAATAGCTATTATCGCGACAATTATATATTCGGGCGGAACCTTCAATTTATCCGTTTCGGAACTTTCTTTAGTAACCATTACATTTACTACCCCAAGATAGTAATAGACAGCCACGACAGAGTTGAGTATACCGAATATAACAACGATAACATGCCCTATTTGCAGCATCTGATTGAAAACAAAGAACTTTGCAAAAAAACCTGAGAAAACAGGGATACCTCCTAATGATAAGAGTGCTCCTGTAAGAATAACGGACAAAAGAGGCTGGCGCTTGAGCAGCCCGAAGAAATTTGTCATATCTTCATTATCTTTCCCATGACATGCGCCGAGTATAACAGCAAAAGCAGCTATCCCCGCAAAGCTATATGCTGCTGCATAATAAAGGACAGTATTTGGCGAATCAAGGGCTATTAAGGCCATCATCATAAAACCGGTATGAGAAATTCCGGAATAAGCCAACATGCGTTTGATATTCGTTTGCTTGATTGCTGTAATATTACCCACACATAATGTAAGAATACACAGAACAATCAATATAGTCTGGAACAAAGGAGTAATACCTGCCGACAAAACAACCAATATTTTATAGAATGCTCCTATTGCAGCGACTTTCACTAAAGTGCTCATTATGGCCGTTACCAGTGTCGGCGAACCTTCGTATACATCAGGCGCCCAAAAATGGAAAGGAACGATTGATGCTTTAAACATCATTCCGGTAGCGATCATCAGAAAGCCGATACTAAACCATACCGAAAGGTTTCCTGCCTGAGCTGCCGATGCAATAGTAACAGTACCTATATCGAATGAGCCGATAGCTCCATAAATAAGAGCAAGGCCGAATAATATAAAACTCGAAGCAAAAGCCCCCATGATGAAATATTTTGCTCCGGCTTCATTGCTTTTCACTTTATCCGGCTCGCTTGACGCAAGGGCATAAGCTGCTATCGAGAGAACTTCAAGCCCAATAAAAAATATCGCGAAATTGCCAAAAGATACCATAGCCACAGCACCGGCCAGCATAAATATTTTCAAGGAAACATAGTCTGCTATTTTCGATACTTTCTCCTGGTAAAATTTAGGGCTCATCATTACAATGAGAATAGAAAGTATGATGAATAATATAGAAAAGCCCTGTGAGAAACCCGATGCCACAACCATATTATATTTGTCCGCGCCAATTACCGGCTCACCCAGATAAAATTCGGTTATAGTCATTCCTAATATAGCTATCAATCCAAATAAGACGACAGGGACAAGAATTTTTCTTAAATTGAGAATCTCTAACAGCAGGCTGATTATTCCTAATCCTGAAATGGTTATCAATGTACTCATTATATCTTAACTAATTATTATCTGTTAATGTATGTCACTATCTCTGTTATGCTAGCTGTCAGGAGATCTGTAACCGGCTTAGTGTAAACTCCGAAAACAAACAGGACAATTATAAATAAGGAGAATACTGCCACTTCGGTTTTCGACAAGTCTCTGAATGGCTTTTTAGCCGGAGGTCCCAGCATCACATACTGGAACATCCGCAGCATAAATAACGCTCCTAAGAACATTGATGATCCTACAGCTACAGTAAACCATACGCTTACCTGATAAAGCCCGTACATGATGGTAAATTCTCCTATAAAATTAAATGTCAACGGTACTCCGATAGAGGATAAAATACTAAGGAAGAATGCCACTGTAAACCTGGGTGCGTAAGGCTTGATTCCTCCGAGATCGCTGATTCTTAATATACCTGTACGGTTTTGTATAATGTCAGCCGAATAAAACATCGCTACCATACCAAAGCCATGAGCTAATATCAATACTACAGCTCCTTTTATTCCATCAAAGGTTAGAGCATAAGCGCCCGCGGCTATAAAACCTACATGCGACAAAGATGCATATGCCAGAAAACGTTTTATTTCGTTTTGCCTTAATGCCAATATAGCGCCGTATACAACACCAACAGCACATAATATCAATACAATAGTCCTTAGTTCTTGCGAAGCATAAGGAGTTATCGGTAATTGCCAACGAATAACACTGTATGCTCCCATCTTAGACATGATACCTGCTAATAGCATGGTTCCAATGGCCGGAGCTTTACTGTATACATTGGCTTGCCACATATGAAAAGGGAAAATCGGTATCTTAATTGCATAAGCAAGGAAAAATGCCAGAAATATCCATATCTGCTCAGTCGGAGTCAGATTGGCATTGAGGAATGCTTCTAACTCAAAACTTCCGGTTTTCACATATAAATAGATTATAGCCGCCATCATAAATAGCGATCCCATAAATGTGAATAAAAAGAAAGTCATCGCAGCTCTACGTCTTTTCGCTATCTCACCATTACCCCACAAAACAACAATGAAGTAGATAGGTACAAGCGACATTTCCCAGAAAATATAATATAACAACGCATTACTGCTCAAGAATGCTCCTACCATGGCAAATGTCATAAACATGACAAGACTGTATAACGATTTCTCGTTCTTAAACTCACGTGCCTGTGCCGCTATCAGGATAATAGGAACAAGAATCGTGGTGAGTAACAACATGGCTATGGACAGGCCGTCAGCCTTGAGAGAGAAAGATATATCCGGATTACTTATCCAGTTCACACTAAAATTTGTTCCCGTACCCTCATAATTCAAATAAAGGGCTATTGAAAATACCGCGGCGGCAACACTGAAAAGTATAGCGACTTTCGATGCAAAACGGTTTCCCGACAGATATGTAAATATCGAGCCGGCTAATAGTATAATCAATATAATAACTATGTTCATATTCTTTCAGTTTATACAAGGAATAAATAGATTACTAACGAACTGAATCCCAACACAAAGAAAAACAAGTAGAATCCCAGGCTGCCGTTTTGCAGTTTTCTGGCGGGGAACGACAATACTTCCACAATTCCGCCACCGATCTTGAAAATATTTTTGATCGTAGGTTCTATATATTTGTTGAATATGTCAGCCAGGGCATATATAGGATTTGTAATAAATTTCCTGTATATTTCATCTACATAATATTTGTTGTACAGGACTTTTACAAAACCTGTAATATCTTTATCTTCTGCCGGTACTTCCGATTTCTTCACATATTTAATGTATGCAATGGTAAGTCCTGCAAAAGCCAGAATGATAGATATAAGCATCACTCCATACTCTTGAAAACCAAACGAATGCTCTTCCGCGACAGCTAATCCCGGCAACACGGGCTCTAAATAATGATTGAGCCAACTAAATCCGGGTATACCGATCACGCCTCCTACAACTGACAAGATAGCCAGTACAATAAGAGGAACAGTCATCGTTTTAGGCGATTCATGTAAATGATGAGCTTGTTCTTCGGTACCTCTAAAGTCTTTGTAAAAGGTAAGAAATAGTACACGGAAAATATAGAATGCTGTCATCAGGGATGCAATAGCGGCAATACCCCACAACCAGATATTATGCTCAAATACTGCCAGCATTATTTCATCTTTGGAAATGAATCCTGCTAACGGCGGTATACCTGCTATAGATGCTGCGGCAGCTACAAACGTAGCGTATGTTACCAGCATCTTTGTTTTCAAGCCGCCCATCCTGCGCATATCCTGTTCTCCTCCCATAGCATGAATAACCGAGCCTGAACCAAGGAAGAGGCAAGCTTTGAAGAATGCATGTGTAATAACATGAAATACCGCAATACTATATGCTCCGAGCCCAACAGCAAGGAACATAAATCCTAATTGTGATACGGTAGAATATGCCAATACTTTCTTTATGTCTGTCTGCACAAGGGCTATAGATGCGGCAAACAGCGCTGTTACCGCCCCTGTGACAGCTATAAGCATTTGTACATCCGGAGTCATATCGAACACGAAATTGAGGCGAATTACCATGAATATACCGGCTGTCACCATCGTCGCTGCATGGATCAGAGCCGAAACAGGAGTTGGCCCTGCCATTGCATCAGGCAACCATGTATAGAGAGGTATCTGAGCGCTCTTTCCTGTTGCTCCTACAAATAAAGCAAGTGTACCAAGCCCGAGCATAGAAGATATTTCGGGATTTGAAGATGTGGCAATAGCAACTTTAAGTGTTTCATAATCTACAGTATTAAATAAATATGCCAGCACAGAGATACCAATCACAAAGCCCAAGTCTCCGATACGATTCGAAACAAAAGCTTTCTTGGCTGCATCATTATTTTTATGATCCTGAGACCAGAATCCAATGAGAAAATAGGAACATAACCCGACTCCTTCCCAACCGATAAACATTACTAACAGATTGCTTCCTGTTACTAATACCGACATAAAGAATATAAAGAGATTCAGATAAGCAAAATAACGGTCTATACGCTCATCGTCTTTCATATATCCTATCGAATAGATATGGATCAAAGTACCGATACCAGTCACAAACAAGAGCCAAAGTAGCGATAATTGATCGAGAGTAAAAGCCAGATTCGTGGTAAAACTTCCCAGAGCAACCCATTCAAAAAGATCGACACGTATAGGTTCTTCCGTAGAAAGTATACGGATAAAAAATATGAAAGAGATTATAAAGCTTATAGTCACAGCTATTGTGGCTATGACTCCTGTACGGGAACGTCCGATAATGCTCTTTCCAATCAACAGATTGATAAGAAAACCTACAAGCGGACTGAGCAGAAGTACTAATACTAATATTTTATCCATGCGATTATCCCTTTAAGTTTTTCAATTCATCGATATCGATCGTACCTATATTCCTGTATATAGCCACCAGGATGGCCAGCCCGATTGCAACTTCGGCAGCCGCAACAGCCAACGAGAAGATTACAAATACCTGCCCGCTAGTATCCTGATGGTAAACAGAAAAAACTGCAAGCAACATATTTGCTGCCGCAAGCATTAGCTCAACCGACATGAGCATAACGATTGTACTACGACGAAACAGTACTCCCAATGTTCCAATACAAAACAGCAAAATGGAGAGGTATATGTAATTGTCGATACCTATTTGTTCTAATATATTATCCAGCATAGCTTAAGCTTTTTTTTCCTTTTTAGAAATCAATACAGCTCCTATCATAGCAGTAATCAACAGTATGGATACAAACTCAAATGGCACGAGGTATTCATCCAACAACACCTGCCCGATAACGTTCACCGAGTTGTAATCCGACCCTTCGGCCTTGTATGTTTCTATTACCGGCGTAGACTTTATTAATGTTGCTAATATAACCAACGCCATCAGACAGGCCGATACGGTAGCTGCCACACGGCTTATGATCTTTTTCTTCGGTTCATGCTGTTTGCTCAGATTCATCAACATCAGGGTAAAGAGTAACAATACCATGATAGCCCCTGCATAAACAACAATATTAATAACCGAAAGGAACAATGCGTTCAGCAATAGAAAATGCCCCGATATGGAAAAGAAGCATATGATCATGTATACCGCGCTATGTACCGGATTCTTCGACAGAACTGTCAAAAGTCCGGTTCCAAGTGTAATTGCTGCTAAAATGTAAAAAACGATTGTTATCATATATTTTAAGTTAACGAGTTGATAAGTAAACAAGTAGACGAGTATTTTATTAAAGCTGAAAAAACTTGTACCTCGTGCCTTGTATCTCGTATCTCTAATTTAATCGTATTTTCTTGCCTTACCATCTTCTACCGATATTACCAGCTTATCCTTGCCATAAATAAAGTCTTTCCTGTCTAGCTTCGGTTTCACCAGCTTTTTCGATTTCGTAAGGAATATGGCTTCTTTAGGACAAGCATCTTCACACAATCCACAGAAAATGCACCTCAACATATTTATTTCATACACCGCCGCATATTTCTCTTCGCGATAGAGGTGTTCCTCTCCCCTCTTACGTTCGGCTGCTACCATCGTAATAGCCTCCGCAGGGCAAGCCAAAGCGCATAACCCGCAAGCGGTACAACGTTCACGTCCCTGATCGTCACGCATAAGGACATGTTGTCCGCGATAGACAGGACTGAATTCACGTTGCTGCTCAGGATATTGAATAGTAACTTTCTTTTTGAAGAAATGCTTTATCGTAATACCTAATCCTTGCACAATAGCAGGCAGGTAAAGACGTTCTTTCAAAGTCATTTTTTTATCAACGACCTCAGCTTTTCTTCCCGATAATGATATATCTTTTATTGACATTGCAATCCTTATTTAAATAACAGCGTGAAGATTCCCACAAGGAAAATATTTACTATTGCCAACGGAAACAGTACCTTCCACCCTAGTTTCATTAGCTGATCATATCTGAATCTTGGTATTGTCCAACGCACCCACATATAGAAGAATATGAAGAATGATGTTTTTGCAAGAAGAGACAATACCGCTAAAATATTAGCAATGTTCACACCCCAGTTTTCATTTACCCAGTCGATTCCCGGATAGTTATATCCTCCGAAGAATAACACGGAAATAAGCGCCGATGAAAAGAACATGCTGGCATATTCCGAGAACATAAAGAATCCCATTCCTAACGAAGAATATTCTGTATGATGTCCGTTAACCAATTCCGATTCACATTCAGCAAGGTCGAACGGGGTACGGTTACATTCTGCAAAAGAACATACAAGGAAAATAAGAAATGTCAGTGGTTGGTAAATAATGTTCCACTCCATCCCGTTCCATCCGCCTTGCTGCAAAGTTATTTCGCGCAAACTGAGTGAACCTGTCATCATTATCAGAGCAATAATAGACAATCCCATCGCTATTTCATACGAGATCATTTGTGCACCCGCACGGATACTACCCATCAGCGAGTATTTGTTATTAGAAGCCCACCCTCCGATAACAACACCATAAACACTAGCCGATAATACAGCCACGATGTATAAAACAGCCACATTCACATCTCCGACCTGAGGAATAAACTCATATCCGGCGATAACGAACTTCTCTGCCCAAGGAATAACGGCCGTTCCCAAAAGGGATAGCGTCATTGCAATAGCAGGGCCGCAGATAAAAAGTATCTTATTCGGCGTATTCGGCATAAACTCCTCTTTCGAGAAAAGTTTTGCCCCATCGGCTATCGGTTGTAACAATCCGAAAATACCTGCCCGGTTTGGTCCCAGACGGTCTTGAAGAAACCCGGCAACCTTTCGTTCGGCATATGTAGCATACAACGCGAACAACATTGTAACTGCAAATACAAGAACAATAAAGATCAATTTTTCTATAATAAATGTAACTTCCATATTTTATTTAGTTGACAAGTTAACAAGTAAACGAGTTGACTAGTTATTTAACTAGTATCTCGTACCTTGTCTACTTGTATCTATTTATCATCTCTGGTTTTTTCAATTGCTTCCAGTTCGTTTGCATCATAAGGCGAACCGGTCATACTTATCTTTTCTCTGTCTTCCTCACGTCCTTCCAATACAAGATCATCAGTTTCTATTTTTACTTTCTTCTGAGGAGTTGTATAGTTATTGACATTGATAACAGACGGCTTTTCAAATTTACGAGGTCCTTCAATTGTCCAGTCTGCAACGTCCTTATGCTCGAAACGACATTCGTTGCAAATAAAATCTTCTACTTCATGCCATTCGTCTTTACGTGCTGTTACCCGTTGAACTGCATCGCCGAACATCCATAACGTTACTTTACCCGAACATTTGGTACAATGACGATGCGCATTAAACGGTTTATTGAACCATACGCGCGATTTGAAACGGAAAGTCTTATCTGTAAGGGCACCAACAGGACAAACATCTATCACATTACCCGAAAAATCGTTATCTATAGCCCTTTCGATGTAAGTCGATATCTGAGCATGATCGCCACGTCCTACCACCCCATGAACCCGCTCCGGTGTTAATTGCTCAGCCAGCTTCACACAACGATAGCAAAGAATACAACGATTCATATGCAGTTGTATGTAAGGGCCTATATTTTCAGGTTCGAATGTACGTTTTTCTTCTATATAGCGCGATTTGAAATTGCCATTGCCATAAGCCAGGTTCTGTAAATCGCATTCTCCCGCCTGATCACATACAGGACAATCGAGCGGATGGTTAATAAGCAGAAACTCTGTTACAGCTTTACGGGCTTCCAACGCTTTTTCGGATGTAGCGCTTTTTACTTCCATACCATCCTGAACTGCCGTTACACACGACGGCTGAAGTTTCGGCATCGGGCGGGGATCTTTCTCGCTGCCTTTACTTACCTCTACCAAACAACAACGGCATTTACCTCCGCAATCTTTTAGTTTCGAATAGTAACACATGGCAGGAGGTACGCTTTCGCCACCGATCATACGGGCAGCCTGCAAAACAGTAGTACCTGCTTCGACCTCTATTGTATGTCCATCTATTGTAATTTTCATATCTTTAGCTGTTAGCTTATAGTCGTTAGCTATTAGCCTTTTATTTTATAAATCCGTGATAACAACCATTTTGCTAACAGCTAATAGCTATTGGCTAATGGCTGTAATAAGTGTCTCACCTTTTCCATCGGTTCATTCACAAAGTGATTCCGGTCTTTTATTTTTTCAGGGAAACGAACATGATATTCAAATTCTTCACGGAAATGACGAATTGCCGCCGCTACAGGCCATGCCGCCGCGTCACCTAACGGACAGATCGTATTTCCTTCTATCTTGCTCTGGATACTCCAAAGTAAATCGATATCCTCTTCGCGCCCGTATCCGGTTTCTATGCGATGAAGGATTTTGTCCATCCACCCTGTTCCTTCACGACACGGAGAACATTGCCCGCAACTCTCGTGATGATAGAAACGGGAAAAATTCCACGTATTACGTACAATACAAGCCGTATCATTATATACTATAAATCCTCCTGACCCAAGCGATGATCCTGTGACGAATCCTCCGTCCGCAAGTGATTCGTATGTAATCAGCCGGTCTTCACCATTCGCGGTTTTGAAGATATATCGGGCCGGCAAAATCGGCACCGAACATCCGCCCGGAATACATGCTTTAAGAGGACGGTCGTCCATCATACCTCCACAGTATTCATCGGAATTGAAAAATTCATCAACGGTTATACCTAATTCTACTTCATATACTCCCGGATTTTTAATATGACCCGAAGCAGACATTAATTTAGTACCTGTCGATTTACCCAGCCCTATTTTAGCGTATTCCTCTCCACCATTGTTTATAATCCACGATACAGTAGAAATAGACTCTACGTTGTTTACAACCGTAGGTTCTCCCCACAACCCGCTCACAGCGGGAAACGGTGGTTTGATACGCGGATTACCACGTTTGCCTTCCAACGATTCTATCAAGGCTGTTTCTTCTCCGCAGATGTATGCTCCCGCGCCGCAATGCACATACAAATCGAGATCATAGCCTGTTCCTAATATATTCTTACCCAGCCATCCGTTGGCATAGGCTTCTTTAATTGCTTTTTCAAGAATTTTGAATATCCACATGTATTCACCGCGGATATAGATATAAGACAAATTAGCTTCCAGCGCATAACTGGAAACAATAGCGCCTTCGATGAGCAAATGCGGGATATGATGCATCAGATACCTGTCTTTGAAGGTTCCGGGCTCCGATTCGTCGGCATTTACCACCAAGTGACGGGGCTTACCTGATTTCTTATCAATGAAACTCCATTTTAAGCCCATCGGGAAACCAGCCCCTCCACGTCCACGCACGCCTGATGTCTTGACTTGTTCGACAACATCATCGGGTGTCATAGTTTTAAGGGCTTTTTCTACAGAAGCATAGCCCCCGCTTTTGCGATAAACTTCATATTCCTGAATATTGGGAATATCAATTTTCTCTAATAATATTTTCTTACCCATCGCAAAAACTTAATATAGGTTTACTTTACCCTGTTTACAATCTTCTATCAAAGTGTCTATCTTCTCCTCTGTCAGATTCTCATGGTAGTTATCTCCAAGTTGAAGCATAGGCCCGTAACCACATGCCCCAAGACATTCTACACCCACCACACTGAACATACCGTCCGATGTAATTTCACCGGGTTTTACGCCTAATTTCTGACAAGTATAATCCATCAGATTTTCGCCTCCACGCAAGCCACAACAGGCTGTACGGCAAAATTCAAGCATATACTTTGCTACCGGTTTTTGATTGAACATCGAATAGAATGTTACAACCTCATATACTTCGATGGAAGTAATCTCTAATATTTCAGCGACCTTGTCCATCAGCTCCAGGCTCAGCCAATTGTCATGGGCATCTTGTACCGCATGCAAAACAGGCAATAATGCCGATTTTTTCTTATCTGCCGGATAATGACTCAATAGTTCGTTGATGCGGGCCATCAGTTCATCCGACATATTTATTACTTGTTTATATTCCATATAAGCTGTTAGCTGTTAGCCTTTAGCCATTAGCTTTTTAGTTGATATATATTATTAATTGGCACATTATCATATTTTCAAATCGGCATATTAGATTATGCATCTAATTCTCCGGCAATAACATTTATACTTGAAAGCGTAGCCACAGCATCGGAGAATAACCCTCCTTTTATCATTTCCGGAAACGCCTGATAGTAAATAAAGCATGGCCTGCGGAAATGAACCCTGAAAGGCGCTCGCGAACCATCAGTAATAAGATACATACCCAATTCTCCGTTTGCACCTTCCACAGCATGATATACCTCAGCTATCGGAACAGGAACTTCGCCCATCACAATCTTAAAGTGCTGGATGAGTTGCTCCATTTGTGTATAGACTTCTTCTTTAGGTGGAAGATAATAATCAGGCACATCAGCGTGAAAATTCCCTTCAGGCATATTATCCCGTGCCTGACGGATTATTTTTAAACTCTCCTTTACCTCTGCCGCACGAACACACCAGCGATCGTAAGTGTCGCCCGATTGTCCGACAGGTACGATAAAGTCAAAATCTTCATAAGAGCTATATGGTTGCGCTACACGCACATCGTAATCGACACCCGTAGCTCTCAGGTTAGGACCTGTAAATCCATAATTGATCGCCTTTTCGGCAGAAATGGCTCCGACCCCGATAAGACGATCCATGAAAATACGATTACGCTTGAACAGGCTTTCGAGCTGATCCCAAGCCTTAGGGAATCCTTCTAGAAATTCATCAAGTTTATCCCAAGCAGCTTTACTCCAATCACGTTCGAACCCGCCTATACGTCCCATATTGGTAGTCAGTCGGGCTCCGCAAATTTCTTCGTATATCTCGTAAGCTAATTCACGGTATTTCATTACATATAAAAACGGCGTATATGCACCAAGGTCTACGCCCAATATACCATTACATATCAAATGGTCGGTTATACGCGCCAGTTCCATGACAATAACACGCATATATTGAGCCCTCTTCGGCACTTCTACTCCAAGAGCCTTTTCCACAGTCATCCACCACGCCATATTGTTTATAGGCGCGGAACAATAGTTAAGACGGTCTGTCAGGGTAGTAATCTGATAGAAAGTCCTGTGTTCTGCTATTTTTTCAAAGGCACGATGAATGTAGCCGATAGTGGTATCTGCATCTAAGATGCGTTCGCCATCCATCAGCAATATATTTTGAAATACACCGTGAGTAGAAGGATGCGTAGGCCCAAAGTTCAATACACTAAGCTCACGGCCGTCTTCAAAGGTCTGTTCCCTCACCATTTTCGCAAAGCGATGTTCCGGATTTATGGTTTGTTCTAACATTTCCCTCCTTTGCTTTATTGTGGTTCGTAATTATTAGGTGTTCTACCAAAGAAACGGTCATCCTTATCGGTACGTCCGGCATCTTCCAACGGGTGATCTTTCCGCATCGGAAAAGACACCATGCCTTCATCATTGAGAATACGCTTCTGATTGGGATGCCCGACAAAGTTTATACCATAAAAGTCGTATGTTTCGCGTTCCATCCAGTTAGCGGCGGCAAAAACCTCAACGACAGAATCGACTTCAGGAGCCTCTCCGTTTAAAAACGTTTTGACACGCACCCGTACATTATCGATCCAGTTATGCAACAAGTACACAACCGCGAATTGAGCGTCTTTCGCATTATCGGGATAATGCACACCACATAGGTCTGTCAAGAAATTGAAACGCAGAGCTTCATCATCCTTCATAAAACGAATAACATCCTTTATGACAGAAGGTGAAACCTCAAACGTGAGAATATCCTGTTCCATTCTGAAACTGAATGCCTCGGAATCAAATTTCTCTATGATTTTATTTTGAATTTCTGTTATTTCAAGTGCCATTCCTTATTCAAATTTATATGAATCAAGCAATTCCTGATATCTTTCGGAACCTCTACGACGCACAGATTCATGTTTTACCAGTTCTTGTAGTTGCATCACGCCATCCAAAATCTGCTCCGGGCGAGGCGGACATCCCGGCACATATACATCTACCGGAATTACTTTATCGATCCCCTGTAATACCGAATATGTATCGAATATTCCACCCGACGAAGCACAGGCTCCCACAGCTACCACCCATTTAGGTTCTGCCATTTGTTCATAAACATGACGAAGGATAGGCGCCATTTTTTTTGAAATAGTACCCATCACTAGCAGCATATCAGCCTGACGCGGAGAGAAGCTATTACGCTCGGCTCCGAAACGTCCCATATCATAAGTAGATGCCATAGTGGCCATAAATTCAATTCCGCAACAGGATGTTGCAAACGGTAATGGCCAAAGAGAATTGGCCCGGGCCAATCCTACGACATAATCGAATTTTGTAGCAAAAAATCCATGCCCTGTATATCCGTCAGGAGCAGGTACTACATTTATATTAGAAGATTTGCTCATAATTTTATATCTTTATTTTTCCCAATCCAGAGCTTTTCGCTTCACTATATATAGATAGCCTACAAGTAGAAGAACAATAAAGCCTCCCATTTTTAACAAGCCATCCCACCCAATAGTTTTGAAATTAATAGCCCAAGGGTACATAAAGACAATTTCTATATCGAAAAGAACAAACAAAATAGCTATTAAGAAATATTTTACCGGAAAAGGCGACCTGGCATTTCCTATCGGGTCAAGGCCACATTCAAAATTTGCTTCTTTTCGTGAGCTTCTGTGTTTCGGACCCAGAGCCTTCGATACAAATACTGTAGCAAAAACAAATATCGCGCAAAAAGCAATTTGCATTAATATGGGCAGAAAATCATATAGACTGGAGTTCATAAAAGGCTTTTTAACATACATTATTTCGTTACTTACAAAAGTACTTTTTTATTGGCAAATAAAAATAAAATGGCTCATATATTTTATCGATAATATACTGAAAAATCCGCATCAATACAAAAAAGTAGCGTTTTGTTCACTCTAGTTTGCAAACTAGCTAAAAAGTGTGTGTATGGCGACACACATTTATTTAAAAGCGTTAGTTATAAATTTTATTTATGAGTTTCTTATTCAATATTTGAAGCTATTAACATTTAAACTCCGGCTATAAGCAGGTTCCCAACAGAAATGTTAATTAATGTTTTTGAAGCGGGTTATTAGATAAACTTGCCCTTATTACTTCTTTTTTTATTCTTCTTTATCCAATAAATCAGGACGCAGGCGTTCGGTTCGTTCCATGGCCTGTTGTAATTTCCATTCATCGATTTTGGCCTGATGTCCTGACAGAAGTATTTCAGGTACTTCCCAGCCTTTATATTCCGCCGGACGTGTATAAACCGGTGGCGCCAGCAAGTTATCCTGAAAAGAATCGGAAAGGGCCGATTGTTCATCTCCTATCGCTCCCGGTATCAGGCGAACAATGGCATCCGCCATCACAGCAGCAGCAAGTTCACCGCCTGTCAGCACATAATCACCGATAGATATTTCGCGAGTTATAAGATGCTCTCTTACCCGGTAATCAATGCCTTTATAGTGTCCGCAAAGGATTATTATATTTTCATACGAAGACATCACATTGGCTATCTTCTGGTTGAAAACTTCTCCATCGGGTGATGTATAGATGACTTCATCATAATTCCGCTGTTTCTTTAATGCCGAAATAACATTGTCTATTGGCTCCACTTGCAATACCATGCCTGCTTCTCCACCAAAAGGATAATCATCGACACGCCGATGTCTATTCGTTGTATAATCCCTGAGATTATGAACATGTATTTCGACCAGTTTTTTGTCTTGTGCCCGTTTCAGAATAGAACAGTCTATCAGTCCGGTAAACATCTCCGGCAGAACACTTATAATATCTATACGCATAAATACTTATTTATGGATGCAAAGGTAAATAAAATAGAGTATTTCCAAATAACATATTACTACTTGCACAATAGTATTAAATGATTATTTTCGTAAAATATTAAAACTAACATTATGAATATCCGGCCTTCTTCTAACTTTAGAAAAATGGTGATTAATGCTATCTTTGCCATTATTGCCTTTATACTCGTTTATCTTATTCTACTAATTTTAGGAATAGCCCTGACAGCTTTATGTATTTACGGAGGAGTCGCTCTGGTAATTGCAGCGCCTAAATTCATAACAATCGCGATAGGGATAGGATTAGCAAGTTTGGGTATTATCATCTTTATTTTCCTAGTCAAGTTCTTATTTAAAGAACACGAAATAGATAAAAGTCATTTAACGGAAGTTCACAGGAAAGGATATCCGGAATTATTCAATTTTATAGAAGAAATAGCCGTAGAAGCTAAAATAAAATTTCCGAAAAAAATCTATCTATCCAGAGATGTAAACGCGGCTGTTTTTTACAATTCAAGTTTCTGGAGTATGTTCTTCCCTATTCGCAAGAATTTGCAGATAGGGTTAGGATTGGTAAATACCGTAACAGAACAGGAACTAAAAGCAATAATAGCTCACGAATTCGGCCATTTCTCTCAACGTAGCATGAGCGTCGGCAGCTATGTATATAACGTGAATGAAGTTATCTTCAACATGTTGTACGACAATGACTCTTTCGACCAAAGTATACAGGCTTGGGCCAATATTTCCGGCTATTTTTCCATATTTGTCATTATTGCTGTCAAGATAATACAAGGGATTCAGTGGATCCTGCGAAAGATGTATAGCCTTGTCAATATCAGATATATGGCATTATCCCGTGAGATGGAATTCCACGCCGACGAAGTCGCTGCCAATATCACAGGAAGTAAACCATTAATAGATTCTCTGTTAAGATTGGAATTATCGCAACTAGCATATAACTCAACCCTGAACTTTTACGAAAACAAATCAGAGAATAACATAATCAGTAAAAATATATATAAAGACCAATTGTTTACATTAGAAATTTTAGCGAAAGAAAATAATATACCATTAAAAAACAGACTACCGCTAGTTACTGTTTTAGATATTAATAAATATAACCGTTCGAAAATAAAGATTGAGAACCGATGGGCTTCTCACCCAAGTACAGAAGAAAGAGTCAACGCGTTGCTTAAGCTCAACATCGTAAAAAGTGAGAACAGGGAAAATCTAGCTATAACGTTACTTCCCGACAAGGAGAAACTGGAAGAAGAACTTACGAAACTGATCTTTTACTATTCTACTTTCCGCAAAGAAACGGTCGTTATGGAAAATGATGAATTCCAAAAAGGCTTCATGGAAAACATTGTTGCTAACCAATTTCCCAAAGAGTATAATACCTATTATGACAGCAAAAATCCTATTCCTTTCGACCCTGATAGTATAATGATTCCTGACCAAACGGAAACATTAGAAGACCTTTTCGGCAAAGAGAAAGTAAACTGGGCTTATAATTATATTACCCTCGAGAGTGATAAGAATATGCTGAATGCCATTAGTAGAAAAGAAATAAGGGTAAAAACCTTTGAATATGAAGGGTATAAATATAAAGCGGAACAGGCTGATGATATAATAACGAAAATAGACCGAGAACTAGAAAACTCGAAGAAGCAGATAGCAGAAAATGACATAAATATCTATAGATTTTTTTACAACCAGGCCCTAAAAAAAGGATGCAATAACGAATTAAAGAATAAATACCGGTCATTCTTTAGTCAGAATATAATCCTCGATGAAAGAATCATTATTTACAATGGATTTGTAGATATAGCCAACCGATTGAGTATAGCTACACAACCAAATCAAATAAAGAGTATCTTCATTGAGATCGCACACTCGGGTATAGAACTAAAAAGTGAAATAAAAAACATTACAGAGAATCCGCTCCTGGAGAAAGAAATAACGGAACCTATCAAAAATAATTTCAACGAATACTTAGCCAAAGAATGGAGCTATTCTGCCAATGACACATTAAATAATGAATATCTAAACACCTTGTTCGCTGCTGTAAATGATTTCCGGCTTATAACCTCAAGAGAATATTTCCTTATAAAGCAAGATCTATTGAATTATCAGATCAGCTTGCTATAAAATACAAAAAGGGCGTGTCAAAAGTCTCAATCGTCATTGCGAGCCTTTAGGTGAAGCAATCCATGTATTGTTATCAATAGATTGTTTCGGCCGTCGCCCTTGCAATTACGGAGAAAATAACCTTTTGACACACCCTCTTTTTATATTTGGAATATGCTATTTAATCTCTTTATGGAATAAGCTACCTGAGGCTTGGGCAGTAGGCATGACCAACAGATCTTGTATATCAACATGCGAAGGTTGCGAAACAACATAATGTACAGCTTCGGCTATATCGTCTGCCACAAGATTTTCAAAACCTACATACACCTGATTCGCTCTGGTTTGATCTCCTTTAAAGCGGACTAACGAAAATTCGGTTTCCACAGCTCCGGGGCATATTTGGGTAACTTTGATATTGTATGGCAGAAAATCCATTCGCATACCTTTGCTCAGAGCATCTACGGCATGTTTGGTCGCGCAATATACGACTCCGTTAGGGTATACATCCTTTCCGGCGATAGAACCAATATTGATAATATGGCCCGACTTACGGGCAACCATACCCGGCGATACAACACGGGTAACATATAGCAGTCCTTTTACATTCGTGTCGATCATCCGTTCCCAATCTTCCAATACTCCTTTGTGAATAGGGTCGAGACCGACAGCTAAACCGGCATTATTAACCAATACATCAATATCTTTCCACTCTTCAGGAAGGCTATCTATCGCTTTTTCTACTTCATCATATATTCTGACATCAAAATAAAGAGAGAGAACTTTTACCTCATATTTAATTTCAATTTCTTTTTCAAGCTCTTCAAGCCGGTCTTTACGTCGTCCGGTAATAATTACATTATAACTTTCCTTTGCCAAACGCAAAGCTGTAGCTCTCCCCAAACCGGAGGTTGCTCCTGTAATAAGCGCTATCTTTTTCATGTCACTTTTTATTTTATCCACACGTTTATAATTTCACCCAGGCATGATTTAAGATTGGCGCCCTCAGCCGGTATTTCTCCGGACTTTTTACACTCTATAATCATCCATGCTTCCGAAAACGCAGGAGAGCCTGAAGGCATTGCCACAGGAGTAAACTCTGTGTCCTTGATCTTTTCTGAACCATCCAGTTTAGCTAACCCGTCATTGTATATTTCCGTAAAGAAACATATAGTATACGTTTTTGCATTTTCGATTAACGAATACCGGCTTGCGCTAACATTCGTTATCGCCTGTAATCTTTCCATCAAAGTAGACGTACCTTTCCATTTAGCAAGGATAGCCGATGGTTCTTTCACATTACCGCTCAATATCAGCACTTCTTTGCCTATCATTGAGGCCGGGATTTTATCAGCCGAGATTTTCTTAAATCCGGATATTGTAGATGCGGTATTTTGCAGCGGCTGAGATACTTCTTTTTCAACAACAGGGGCCGGAACTACTGCTACAGGCTGTTCGACGACAGCCACGACCGGTTGGGCTGCCGCACCTGTCGTACTCACCCCATTGAGATACACATCTATAGATCGAAAAATACTACTAATACTATCTATGGTTTGCGTTCTGAATTTATCATAATACCGATTAAGCTTATCCCCTTTTTTATTAAGAGCTATTTTGTCCGTGATCATTTGTTCCGCAGGTTGCAAATCTTTACTGTCGGAATAATCATATTTGATGCCCCTGACAGTAACATCACATTTCCCGTTCCCTACTTTCATAAGCAACTGGTAAGTCATTTTTGCCTGATCGAGGACTAAAGCACTTTTTTTAAAGACAAGGTATTTTTCACCACCGCATGCTATTGTTCGGGATTGAGGATCCGACAATAACACTCTGTTATTCAAATCCCCTTCGGACTTATAATTCTCTTGTGCCCATTTATCCATTAAGCTAAAGAAACGATCATCATCGATTAGCTGCTTTACTGTTACAGATTTTTCAAAAACCACCTTACCTCCAACTTCAGGCACAGCTCCGGCTAAATATTTATTCTGCTGAGCAACAGAAAAAAGACTTACTAAAAAAAGAGAAGCCAGTAAAAGATATTTATTCATTTCGACAAGTTATTATGATTATACCATAAAAGTAGTAATTTATAGTAGTTTGTCAATATGATTGACTAGTCAATTAACTATCCTGTTTAAAAGTTATAAGCAAGACCTATGCCAAGCATTTCTTTAAACTGTACTTTTGGGCCCCGTTTTACTTCCGTACCATCATCTTCTATCTTTATGGATTGCACATCGTCATCATATTTTAATGTGGTATTAATAGTTGCAGACAAGAATTTATTAATCTTCATACTTAGCAATACATCCCAATTAACGTCTATATTACCGAACGATTTATTATAGGCAGTAAAAAAGTCAGCCGTAGAAATTAATTCTACATTTTCCATTATTTTTTTCTGTAGACGGCCTTTCAGGTAGGCCCCGAATTCAACCTTAAATTTATCACCCGGGTCAACACCAAAAGATCCTAAATCTGAAAGATAATCATCCTGAACAAAAGTTAGTTTGCCTGCTGTAGGAGAGAGATAAATAGAATAAATTGTATTCGGTCGATATTCTATACCTAATGAAATATTAGAATAGCCGGGAGCCATAAATTTAGACATATACTCGCTTCTTTCACCATCTTTTGAATAATTATATCCTTTAGCAAACTGCGACTTGAAATCTCCCATCACTGTATAGAACCATTTATCATCGGTAGAATATCCTAATTGTGTAGTAAAATCGATCTTATCACTTACCTTCCGGGTACCTTGTGTTTTCGTATTTGTCAATCCATATTCAAGAGCCAAAGCATTAGCCCAAAGCCAATTCCCGCTTTTACGCGTAAGCGTCCCATTCAAATATGCAGTTCCGGCAACAGAACTTTCACCTCCGGCAGACCAATTCGTTAATGCAGTCTGCGATAAATTCAGACCTGTCACCCCTTTCAAATACCATTTTCCATCTTCCAATTTGGCTTTATCATCTTGTGCATTTACTACGGCAACAAAGAGAATAAGAATAGACATGAACAATAAACGTTTCATCAGTAGTTTGTTTAGTTTAGTATTATCTTAATTTTAAAACATCACCTTCTATAGGAACATATTCGAAGTCTTTTTTGTTCATCTTATATAAGTTCTTCACCTTTATCCCGTACAATTGTGAAATACTGTGCATTGATTCGCCCACCTGAACCACATGTTCATAATAAGGCTTATCGGCCTTCGATTTCTTTTTCTGGAAATATACCAGATCGCCTTTCTTTAATGGGAATCCCTCCGGAACCTCATTATATTTATATAAATCTTTGGGCTTAAAGTCGAATTCGGCAGCGATAGCTTCATAATTATCGCCATCCATAGCAATAACATATATCAAGTTATGTGTTTTATATGGAGTATGATTATACTCAGGATTCAACGGACGTGTCTCCTCCTTAGCCCTCCCTTTACCAAGATCTTCTTTATCGTGCCGGTACAATTCATAATCTTCAATAAGTTTTATCAATTTATTCGCATAGGCCTTATCAGTAGCATACCCTGCTTGCTGCAAACCTTTTGCCCATCCTCGATAGTCGGTTATTTCCAAATCAAACAGGTTTTTATATCTCGCCTTGGCCAAAAATTTGGAATGATCTTCAAACGAATCTTCTGCTTTTTTATATTTTCTAAAGCAATCATTCGGACCGTCATCTGCTTTATAAACCTTTTCTCCGGTCCAGTCGCTATGGCACTTTATACCAAAGTGATTATTTGAACTGACTGTAAGAGAACTCTTCCCTGCGCCTGACTCCAACAATCCTTGAGCAAGAGTTATGCTGGCAGGTATTTTATACCGCCTCATATGGTCTATTGCAATCCCCTTATAGGCGCTGATATAGTCATCATAAATCTTATAGCGTTTGGCTTGTGAAAAGGTAGGAATAGAGATAAAGAAAATGAGAGTAGAAAATATGATTGTTTTGAAAGAGGTATCTACTTTTTTCATATATTTAATGTTTATATAATAACAGCAATAAATATGGAAAGTTTAAATTTAACAACAAAGATACTCGTTTACAACTACGAAGAAAGCCCTGAAACTATAAAAAAACTTGTAAATGAAGCCAAATCCGCTACAAAAAGAGCATATGCCCCCTATTCTAACTTTCATGTAGGAGCAGCTATTCTTCTCGCCAATGGGGAAATAATAACCGGCAACAACCAAGAAAATGCAGCTTACCCCTCAGGATTGTGTGCTGAAAGAGTGACCGTTTTTCATGCTAATGCCCAATATCCCAATGTGGCAGTAGAAGCCATAGCCGTTGCGGCATGCAGTAGCAAAGGTGAGTTCACAACTAATCCGTGCAGCCCTTGTGGCGGATGCAGGCAAGTTTTACTGGAAGTTGAAAACAGGTATAACCGTCCAATAAAAATAATTTTATACGGAGAAAGTAAAATTTATGAATTGGAGTCCGCTAAAGCTTTGTTACCGGTAGGTTTTGGCGCAGATTCTTTATTTGATTGATCTATATAGGAGTTTTAAAAGCTTTCAATTCTTTTGTCTGCTTTTTGCTTTTACCGTCTGTGACTTTATCCAGTAATTGCCAGAAACGATCGCCATGATTCATTTCCACAGTATGGCAAAGCTCATGTAAGATAACATGATCTATGAGGTGCTCCGGTAAGAGCATGCAATAGTATGAAAGGTTGATGCTCTTTTTAGACGAACAACTACCCCACCGGGTACGGCTTTTATTTATTTTTATATCTGAAACGGTAAAGCCGCATTTTTGCGCAAAGAGTTTCACCTTTGCCGGCAATAAACGGTTAGCCTCGTATCGTAAGGCTTTTTCTATCTGCTTCAGAATTAAATTCTGAATTGACGTTTTTTCAAAATCAGTGCCTGGGGGACAGGAAATAGATAATATAGCAT
>BNXH01000031.1:0-15000 GCA_025999435.1 Bacteroidia bacterium
CGAAATAACATCGGTATAACCTTCTACCAGATAACAACAATCAGCTTTGGTTATGGCTTGCTTAGCGAAATATATGCCGTATAGTTCGTTTCCTTTATGATAGATTTCGCTTTCCGGCGAATTTACATACTTACCCGTATTTTCTACTTTCTTCAATACGCGGCCGCCGAAAGCGATGACTTTTCCCGACAGGGTATGTACCGGAAACATGATGCGTCCCCGAAAGCGGTCGATCAGCTGGTTGTTGTGCTCGTTTTTGATAGACAGTCCGGTTTTTGTCAGAAATTCTTCCTTGTAACCTGCCTTTAATGCGTTTTGTGAAAAAGCATCCCATTGTTCGAGACTATAACCGAGTTGGAATTTCTTTATAATATCTTCCCTGAATCCCCTTTCCCTGAAGTAACTTAAACCGACCGATTTCCCTTCGATATGTTCATGCAATGTATTTACAAAATAATCGCGGGCATAGTCATTGAGAATAAAAAGGCTCTCGCGTTCGTTATGAGCTTTCTTTTGTTCGTCTGTCAGTTCGCGCTCCTGCACTTCGATGCCGTATTTTTTCGCAAGGAATTTTAGTGCGTCGTAGTATGTCAACTGTTCGTGCTTCATAATGAAGTGTACAGCCGTACCTCCTTCGCCACAGGCAAAGCACTTGCAAATGTTTTTGGCGGGAGAGACGTAAAACGATGGTGTTTTGTCGCTATGAAAAGGGCACAATCCCACATAGTTTATTCCTCGCCGCTTGAGGGTGACATATTGGGATACCACATCCACTATTTGTGCGGCATCCATTATTTTATCTATGGTTATCTGATCTATCATGCGATTATGCGTATACGAATTTGAAAATTTGAAAATGTGCCAATTTGAAAATGTGCCAATTACATACGCTGCGCTCCTGTTACCGATGGTTGGCGCGAACTTACTGTTGACTGTTGACTGTAGAGGTTTGTTACTTTTTCTTTCCAAAGAATGACTGTATTTTCTCTACAACCCTGACTACCTGCTTGGTAGACTCGGATATTTCGTAATCTTCTTTTGTGGCAAAGCCTCCTTCTATTAGGAGCTCTATGGCTCGTTGGGCATCCTCTTCCTGTACTTGCAGTTTGATGCCTCCTACAGCATAAGTATATGAATAGACCTGGCTTGTATATTCATGAGGGTACATGAAATACCATTGGCTTCTAAATACGTCATTGCGATAGCCAGATGATTGTAATCTTGCGATGTTTTAACTGTAACTAGTTCCATACAAACTGAATTTATTCTTCGTAAATCATTTTCTTTGTCATACCACCGTCTATTACGATGTTTTGTCCGTTGATGAAATTGTTTTCAGGATCGCAAAGGAAGAAGCAGGCACGTGTAATATCTTTTGGCACACCAACCCTGTTCGAAGGGTGCTGCTTGTGATCTTCCTCTCGTATTTCGTAGTGCCCGGTATCTATCCAGCCCGGACTGATACAATTTACCGTAATATTATATTTGCTTAGCGAGATAGCCAGAGCGTGTGTCAGCGAAACAATCCCACCCTTAGACGCTGCATAGGCTTCCGAGTCGGGCTCGCTCATCTGGTGACGGGTCGATGCCATATTGATAATGCGTCCGTATTTGTTCAGGTCTTCGTTTTCGGAACGGAACTTTGCCAGCAACTTGGAGGTGATGAAAACCGACCGCAGATTTATATCCAATACATTTTCGAAATCTTCGACCGAGATGTCGAGAATATCTCCAAACCGGCTGATACCGACATTGTTTATAATAATATCGATATTTCCTTTCTTAACGAAAATGTCCGTGACAACTTTTTCCAAAGCTGCTTTGTCGGCGACATCGATACGATAGAATGTACACCGGTAATCTTGTAGCTCTTTGCATAGCTGTTCTCCTGCGTCTTCGTCTGTATCGCAAAATACGACATCTGCCCCGTGTTGGCAAAAAGTAGTTACAATGGACCTGCCAATACCGTTGGCTCCACCTGTAACAAAAACGATTCTGTCTTGTATGTCTGTTTGCATAATTTCTTATTTATTCTCTATAAAAACTTCTTCAAATAATTCTCTCATTTTCAGTTTGGCTTCGTCCATATCTACGGGATGCCCTAACTCTTGTTGCAGTGAAGTTACGCCTTTATCGATGAAACCGCAAGGATTGATGAGGGAAAAATAAGAAAGATCAGTATTCAGGTTCAGCGCAAAGCCGTGCATAGTTACAAACCGGCTGCTGCGGACGCCGATTGCCGCAATTTTCCGGGTACGCGAAGGTACGGCTGTATCCAGCCACACACCGGCTGCACCCTCCAGCCTTTCGGCGTGAATAGTATATCCTTTTAAAAAACGGATAATAATATCCTCTAAATTATAGATGTACTGCCTGAGCCCGATACCGAACGTTTCGAGGTCGAAGATCGGATAGCCCACCAGTTGCCCGGGACCGTGATAGGTGACATCGCCTCCACGATCGATCTGGAAAAGTGAAACGCCCTTTTCTTTAAGCAGGGCTTCCTGAAAAAGAAGGTTCTCCTCTTTACCATGTTTTCCGATGGTGATAACATGAGGATGTTCGCAGAATAATAGCGTGTTTTTTGCATACGGCCCTTTATCTTTCATATCCAGAGCTTCGGTGAATAGCTTTTGCTGATATTCCCAGGCATGCCCGTATTCTATGTTTTTCAGATCTTCGTATATCATAATTTTAGTAGTTAGTAGTTGGCAGTATGAGAACTTACCGGTTTACTGGCATTTTTTATTTTCAAATTTTCAAATTTCCGAATTTCCGAATTTTCATTTGACTTTTCCCGGATTTTTATTGATATAATCTTTCCAACCGGTAAACTTTTTGCCGGCGGACGGGTTGTTCGTTTGAAAGTAATGGCAAACCGCAGCTGCCAGTCCATCGGTTGCATCCATCTGGGGAAGCATATTCTCGTCCGGTATCTTCAGGAAATGTTGCAACATATAGGCGACCTGCTCTTTAGCCGCGCGTCCGTTTCCGGTAATCGACATCTTTATTTTCAGCGGAGCGTATTCAAAAATGGGAATATCGCGCGACAAAGCAGCCGCCATAGCTACCCCTTGCGCACGTCCCAACTTGAGCATACTTTGCACATTCTTTCCGAAAAAGGGCGCTTCGATAGCCAATTCGTCGGGAAGATATTCATCGATCAGGCTGATGATACGTTCAAAAATCCGGCGAAGTTTCAAATAGTGATCGTCATATTTGCTTAGTTGCAATATACCCATTGCCAGCAATTCGGGTTTATTGTTGACTACTCGCAATACGCCGTACCCCATCACCTGTGTACCAGGGTCTATGCCAAGTATGATCCTTTCTTTTTCCAGCATTCTATAATTCTATTTCTTCGAGCAGGGTTACAAAACCAAGAGCCTTGTCGCCGAATCGTGAAGCCAGCTCTCCTTGCAAAATTTCTCCTTCGGAGGAAAACCAATGGTTGAGTGTTTCCACATTTTTTACGCTGAACTGAAGTGAGTAACTGCTGCCGCTTTCTTCATGCCGCGCATGTATGCGGGCAAAACGGGGTTCGTGGAGGAAGCCGCTGCTTGCAGCTCTTATGATGTATGTTTCTTTCATGAAATTGATGTAATCGTTGAGCACATCATCTTCTACATGAAAGGTAGTATTAAAAATAATCATTGTAAGTAATTTTATACAAAAATACGAAAAGTTTGGCGGTTTCTGTTATGGAATTTATCATTGTTGCAAGCTTTATCAAGTGTTGTTTGTCACCCTGACGCAGGAGGTATCTTGCATCACCTCAATCAAGAAATGGAAGGTACTTCCTTGAATTTTAAGAAGTTTTTGAATTTGACAGGCAAAAACAAAGCATCGTGAAACAAATATCTCAGTGTTTTAACTATCTTTGCACCCAAATATTTCAAAGAGATAACTTGTCATTCAAACAGAATTAATTCAATTACCTGTTTCATTATGAAAAAATACAACCTGATAAACAATACTCTAGGCTGGTTTAGTTTTGCAGTAGCCGCGGTTGTTTACCTTATGACAATTGAACCGACAGCCAGTTTCTGGGATTGTGGAGAGTTCATTTCGTCAGCATATAAATTGGAGGTTGGACATCCGCCCGGCGCTCCGTTTTTTATGATTACAGGAAAGTTTTTCACGCTGTTTGCCTCCGATCCTACGCAAGTTGCATCGATGGTCAACAGTATGTCGGCTTTGCTCAGCGCCCTGACTATCTTATTCCTCTTCTGGACAATAACCCATCTGGCAAAGAAGCTGATATATACCGATTCTTCTAAAGAAATGACAATGGGACAACTTATCGCTATCATGGGTAGCGGTTTGGTAGGAGCCCTTACATATACATTTACCGATACGTTCTGGTTTTCGGCTGTCGAAGGTGAGGTTTACGCCTACTCTTCTATGTTTACGGCCTTAGTATTCTGGTTGATACTGAAATGGGAAAACCGCGCCGGTCAGCCGGGTTCTGACAAATGGTTGGTGCTGATAGCTTATGCCATGGGCTTGTCTATCGGTGTCCATTTGCTTAACTTGCTTTGTATACCGGCAATTGTCTTGGTCTATTACTTCAAAAAAGCAAAAGACGTAACATGGAAAGGCTTATTGCTTGCTTTAGCCGGATCTGTTTTCCTGATCGTGGTATTGATGTACGGTATCATTCCGGGCTTTACACAAGTGGGAGGCTGGTTCGAAATGTTCTTTGTGAATAGCTTAGGCTTCTCTTACAATTCGGGAGCATTGACCTATATATTAATAATGGTTATATCTATCGTATGGGCATTATATGAAACCTTGTCGAAAAAAGGAAATATGACCCGTGCCAAAATAGCGACTGCTGTATCTCTTGTTTTAAGTGGAGCTGCTATTATTGGTTCGAATGCCTTCTTGTGGGTGTTGCTTATTGCAGGTCTCTTCGTATTTTTATTCAAATATAAAGGTATTACGCCGAGACTGTTGAATACAATCGTTTTGTGTCTGATGGTTATTTTGATAGGGTACTCATCTTTTGCTCTTATTCCTATCCGTTCCATAGCCAATACGCCGATGGATCAGAATTCGCCTGAAAATGTATTTACGCTGGGCAGTTACCTCAACCGTGAACAGTATGGCGACAGACCATTATTCTATGGCAGGACATACGCTTCAACGGAGAAGAGAGACCCTTCGACAGGACGTTTAGCCCCTCCTGAAAGCGAAAAGCTAAGCTACGACAAGGTGGTAAAAAAATCGCCGGACGAAAAAGACAAATATGTAGTGGTTAGCACTATCCCTACATACGGAGTGAACAACACCATGTTGCTTCCCCGTATGTATTCTACCGAACAAAGACATCTGCTGGGCTATCAGATATGGGCGGATATTAAAGATACATCAGTGCCTCCTACAATGTTTGAGAACCTGAAATTCTTCTTTAGCTATCAGCTGGACTTTATGTACTTCCGCTACTTTATGTGGAACTTTTCGGGTCGCCAAAACGATGTACCGGCGAACGGAGGCCTTAGCAACGGCAACTGGATTACCGGAATCGGATTTGTAGACGAATTGCTCGGACGTGGTCCTCAGAATAATCTTCCTCCTGATATTCTCGAAAATAAAGGGCACAATGTGTATTATATGTTGCCGCTGATACTTGGTATTCTCGGCATTGTGTACCAGTTGACAAGAGGGAAAAAAGGTGAACAGCAGTTCCTTGTTACCTTCATGCTATTCTTTATGACAGGTCTTGCCATTATTATATATCTGAATCAGCAACCGTTCGAGCCGCGCGAGCGTGACTACGCCTATGCAGGATCGTTCTACGCGTTCTGTATATGGATAGGCTTCGGTGTGGCATTCCTATGGAACCTGTTCAGCAAGAAATTGCCAAGCACTGTATCTGCGGCTCTTGCTACAGGACTGGCTTTGATAATTCCTGTGCAAATGGCAAGCCAGAACTGGGACGATCACGATCGCTCGGACAGATATACTATGCGCGACTTTGGTGAAAATTACCTGCGTGGTTGCGAGCCTAACAGTATTCTGTTTACAATGGGCGACAACGATACATTCCCGTTGTGGTATTCCCAGGAAGTAGAGGGTTTCCGTACAGATGTGCGCGTGAGCAACCTAAGCTACCTGCAAACAGACTGGTATGTAGACCAAATGCGCCGTCAGGCATATGACTCATCGCCTCTGCCTATTTCGTGGACAGAAGACCGTTATCAGGGATCAAAAGGTCAATCGGCATACGTATTGTCGAAGAGCGATATAGAAAATGCTGTAAAAAGAGAGTATCAAAACTCTAAAGATGGAGCTTCTTTCCTCAATCGGATCAACTTCTCGGATTTTTACGACACGGCTGTGTATAAAGATACATTGATGTTGGACGATGCATTGGAAATACTGAAAACAAAAGATAATTACGCACCTCACAATCCGTTCGGAATAGAGAAAGGTGTTATTCTTCCGGGAAATGTATTGAAAATGCCTATCGATCAATCGAAAGTAGATTGGAAAGCATTGGGTACAAGTCCGGCTTCTGAACTATTGTTCGACCTGAGCGCTAACAAATCGGGCGGTATATACCGACAGGAGATTATGATTCTGGAAATGTTGAATAATATCAATAAGGATGACTGGAAACGTCCTATCTATTACGCTCTGACCATTGGCGAACCACCGTTGAAACTGGATAATCATTCTACTCAGGAAGGTATTATATATCGCATTACTCCGGGTAAAATAGACAGTACAGGTGTAAACACTGACGTTATGTTCGATAATCTGGTCAACAAATACAAGTGGGGTGGAATAGAGAAGCCAAAAGTATATCTGGATGAAAACAACCTGAGAATGTGCCGCACTTTCCGCGTGATATTCGGTGATCTTATCACAGCTCTTTTACGCGAAGGCAAGAATGATAAGGCATTGATTGCTCTCGACAGATGTATAGAAGTGCTTCCCGGAAATACGATTCCGCGTAGTGGCGAGTCGGTTGGATATGCGGATGCATATTATCAGCTGGGACACCCTGAGAAAGCACAGAAGATAATAGATGAAATTATGTACCGTACAGAAGGTGCCCTGAATTGGTACTTGAGTATGAAACAGAATGATATGGTAAATTCGAGTGCAGATATCAGGGGCTACTTCGATACGGAAGTGCAAGTATTGGATACCTATCAGCGCTACGATAGAGCTAAATATAAAGAACTTCTTAATACGTTGACATTGCGTGCCGAGACATTCTTACGTAACGGTGTTAGCTTCAATCCTAGAAATCATCCTCTCGATTACCTGATGCGTATTTCGATGAGAGGATTTTATCTGGCCGGAGAAGATTCTGTTATTGAAAAAGAAGAGCATGCAAATGCTGAACGTATAGGCGAATTGATGCAAAAATATGCACCTGAACTTTTAAGAAGATATTCACAACCAAATTAAAACATACGGGCAGGCGGATTTCTCTATTATTCGCCTGCTTCTCATGTTGTTATGCTAATAGAACGACCCCCTAAACTATACCGCTGGCTCTTTCCCGGAGCCCTTTGGCGGAAACCTGTTAAAGGCAAGAAAACAATCTATCTGACATTTGATGATGGCCCTATCCCCGAGATAACCCCTTGGGTGTTAGATTTATTGGATAAATATGACATTAAGGCTACTTTCTTTTGCGTAGGCGATAATGTACGCAAGCATCCCGATATATACCAAATGCTACTCGACAGAGGGCATCGTGTAGGTAATCATACTTTCAACCATATACAAGGAATACGAACTTTTTCGAAAAGATATTTGGCAAACACCAAACTTGCTTCGGAATATATCGATTCAGACCTGTTTCGTCCGCCTCACGGACATATGCGCGTTTCTCAGTTTTGGGTGCTGAGCCGTTATTATAAAATAGTTATGTGGGATGTCGTGACCCGTGACTATAGTAAGTTGATGAATCCGGATGAAGTATTCAACAACGTGAATAAATATGCACGAGATGGCTCGGTTATAGTCTTTCACGACTCGTTGAAGGCCGAAACAAATATGAAAGAAGCTTTACCCCGTAGTATCGATTGGCTTTTGGGACAGGGTTATACTTTCAGTCTGCTGTAAAGACATTCTTATTCTCTACCTTATTTCTTCAAAATTTCCATATCTTTAGCATATTAAAACTAAAGCTATGGGGCAAAACTATTCGAATATCTCGTATAAGAAAACATATACCGGTGATTATATAAAATCCTATAAAAGCGGGCACGTATACATATACGAGCCTCCAACGCAGGAGAAGAAGCAGTCGAAAGATCCGGTTTTGGCAGAAGGCCGCCGGAGAACACCTCGTCCGGAGGCACAAAAAGAAGAACTCCCCCCTTATTCGATCTTGAAATATAATTTATGCCAATCAGTAGTTAATGCTATTCCTGTTGGATGAAAACGTTCGGTTATTTTCTTCTGCGCGCAATCAAAGATTGCTAGCGTCCCTTTTGCCCAAAGCCGCAAAAGGAACCAAAAAGGCTTTTGCGCCCCCGCTTCAACGTCCGACCCATAACGGACTTAAAGGCTAAACAAAAAAACTCGCTCCGGGTTTTGTTTAATACGAATCATTTGATAAGCTCAGACACGTTTTTGTTTTTAACGCCTTTTTCGTCCTATGGGTACCCCGTACTTGAAGCTAACGGCGCAGCTGACGCACGACAAGGCAACCGCTTGTCGTGCGTCAGCCTCCCGCGCATTAGTTCCGCAGGCGGGGAACCCACACGGTGCAGGCGGCGTAGAAAGGGACGGGGCGATAGCCCGTTCGTCCCTTTCAGACGGCAAACCGGTTGTGGGTCGTCGAGGGACGGAGCGCTAGCTTTTTGCTTACTTTTGGGCAATGCCAAAAGTAAGGACAAGCCCGGCAGGGCGCGGCAGTAATGATCATATGTTGAGAATATAAGCAATCTGTGATTGCGCGCAGAAGAAAATAATCGAACTATTAATTACATACACTTCGTTCCTGTGATTATTAATTCAACAACTGATTCACATAATTTATATAAGAAAGTTGTAACAAACATTCAGGCTGTTCCGTCTTAATAATTGAACGCAAGATGATAGCGCACATCGGACGATTTTAAATTATTAATTAAGACAAAAAATACAGCTATGAAAAAATATTTACTTTGCTTAATTTTAGCATTAGCCATCGGGCAAATGAGTTATGCCCAAAGTGTGGAAAGGTTTTTGAAAAATGTTTCGAATACAGAAAATATCGATAAGGTGAAAATCGGCCGCTTTATGATGAGTCTGGGTAAAATGTTTGGAGGCGTGGGTAATACACCGGTTGCACGAGGTATTCATTCATTGGAGGTTTATGATCTTTCGGGCTGCGACGCGAGAGTAAAACAGGATTTTTTAAATCAAATAAACAGCCTGAAAGATGGCGACGGATACGAAACATTGATCATGGTTAAAGATAAAGGAGACAATGTGCGTATCATGATGAAAAAGAAGAAAGATGTAATCAGCGATTTGGTGATATTATGTATGGATGATAAAGAGCCTACAATCGTAAAGCTTTCGGGGAAAATAAAAGAGAAAGATGTCTCCGGGCTGGTAGACAAATACAATTAATTAAAATATTATAAGTAAACACAATCACAATCAGACATTATGAAAAGAATTATTCTCTCTCTAGTACTAGTATTAGCCTTTGGGCAAGTGGCTATGGCTCAGGATCTGGATAAATTAATAGCCGAATTGGCTAAGGTAGAAGGAGTAACGCACCAGATAGTAGACCGTTCTACGCTTGATGCTGCAGTGGGAGCCGGAATGCAGGCGGATTCGACAGGAGCAGCCTCTTCTAAAATACCCGGGTTTATGAAAAAACTCGAACTGATAGAAGTGGTGGCAGCAGAAAACGTGCAGCCGGAACTTAAAAACAGATTTCTGGAAGAACTGAACAAATTTGAAGACGGAAGCGGATACGAAACTTTACTGACTGTAAAGGACGGAGAAGATAACGTGCGTATTCTGGCTCAACGCGAAAACGGGGTGGTTACAGCGGTAATCATATTTGCAATAGATGAAGAAGATGCGGCAATCGTAAAGATGGTTGGGAAATTCGATCAGTCAGACCTGACAGATATACTTAACGAACAGGAAAAGAATAAAAACAAATAAAAAGGAAAAAATCATGAAAAAGATATTCTTCAGTTTAGTATTACTTTTCGTCGGACAAGTTATTTATGCTCAGGATCTGAACAAGTTGATGGACAACCTGGCCAAAGTAGAAGGTGCACAAAGGCAAGTGATGGATAAGGCTATGTTGAGTCAATCGATACCTGAATCGCAAAAGGATAAGATGCCTGACTTTATGAGCAAAGCAGACTCTGTGGTAGCCGTTATCGTACAAAATTGCCCTCAAGATGTAAATGACAAAATACAGGAAGGGATAACCGGAGCTGAAACGAGCGGTATTTACGAACCGTTGGTAACAGTGAAAAAGGAAAACAACAGGGTTTCCATCTTGTCGGGTAAGGGCGAAGATGAGAATAAAGATGTTTACATCTGCGTAGCCGGCGGCAATGCTGTGGTTTTTGTGAAGTTGAGCGGCAAATTTACGATAGATGATTTAGCAAATATCGTTAAGGAGCAGCAAAAAGATAATGATAACTGATGGATGCGGAAACTTTTAAAAAAGTATTCATCCCATATCATCAGAAATTATACAGAATTGCTTACCGGATAGTGCAGGATGCCGCCAATGCCGAAGACATAGTGCAAGATACATTTATTAAACTTTGGAACAAGCGTGACGAGATGGAAAACGTAGATAATACCGAAGCTTTCGCTATTATCATCTTGCGAAACACGAGCCTCGACCATTTGCGGAAAACAAAGAACGATCGTTATACGGACTATGACACGGATATGCCCGAAACGGTTTCCTTGTCGAAACAAATAGAACTGCAGGACGAAGCCGAAAAAATAAAGTATCTGATAAACAAATTACCGGATCAGCAACGGCAGGTGATGATGATGAAACATTGGGACGATTATTCGGACGAGGAAATCGAACAGGCAACAGGCCTGAGCGCGGGAAACATAAGGGTTATATTATCAAGAGCCCGGAAAACTATTCGGGAACAATATATTAAAATCGGACAGCGATGAAAACAAATGATATAAAAATATTACTCGAAGCCTTCTACAACGGGGAGACCAGTGCCGGTGAAGACCGTATTTTGACGGATTACTTCAAAGGAGAAGACGTAGCAGAAGAGCTGAAGGATGAACAAACAATATTTCTGGCCATGTATGAGGCAGAGCCGGTGGATGTGCCTTTATCTTTGGAATCGGAGCTGAACAACTTGGTAGATGAGCTAGCCGGAGAAGAGAGTAAAGAGGCATCGAAAGTAAAACTGAAACCTCAGGATAATCGCAGGATAATGTGGACATGGGTCGCCAGTGCTGTAGCGGGTGTGGCCATATTAATATCGGCGGGAATATTTTTCAATAGACCGGCAACAGTAATTCCCGATGAGCCTGTGGCGGCACGGCAACAACCGGACGAGGCAGAAATGTCGGAAGCAGACAAGCAGGCGGTAAAGGAAGCAGAGGAAGCTCTTATCCTGCTGTCCAGTAAATTTAACAAGGGAGTGAATCAACTGGCTGTTGTTTCATCCAATATCGAAAAAACTAATGAAATACTAAATAAAGCTTTCAATCGGAAAAAAGATAAAGAATCATGAAAATAAAAGCATTACTAATAGCGATGGCCATTATGATCGGTGCAATCACCGTTCAGGCACAAGATCAGATGTTCGATAAGTTTTCGAAGAACAATGATATCTCTACGGTCTTTATTTCTAAGGCACTCCTTTCTATGGCCGGGAATATGAATATGGGCGGAGCCAATATCAAAAGCTTATCTAACAAGCTGGAAAGAATGGAAATATACTCCAGTGAAAACAAAAATGCAACGGCGCTAATGAAAGCCGAAGCAGGGAAGATTTCAGCAGATAAGTCGTTCGAGGAGCTGATGACCGTAAAGGATAAAGACGATCATATCACTTTCTATGCCAAAAGAAACAAAGGAGACAGTTTTAAGGATCTCATAATGGTTATAAACGATCCTAACGAATGTACTATAATCCGTATTGTAGGGACGTTCACGATGGAAGATATACAAGGCGTAATGGGCGGCAAAAAATAGGAATTATATAGTTTCAGATATGGCAAATGTCATATCTGAGACTATATATCATTACTTGAAAAACAAACTTTATAAGATATGCGAATATATCGATGGGGGCAAACTAATAGCCTGCTAACTGTTTACTGCTAACTGTTTATTAACCTACCCTATTTTCGGCCTTTGCTTTTTTACCCGTCGATATACTACTGAGAACCACAGAGGCAGAATAATTCCTTTACACACCGTAGAAATAGCGATAGCCCACCATACACCTACTATGCCCATGTGTGAAGCAAGGAAGTATGCCAACGGGATACGCAAGGCATTAAATGTAATACTGATGATAGCCGGTTCTATCGTTCGCCCTATACCATTGAACATACCCTGTGTCGTCAGCTCGAACATCATAAATATTTGTACAAGCCCCATCACAAAAAGATATTGGGCTCCTGCCTTCATCGCGTTTTCTTCGGGAACAATAATACCGAATATCTGCGCGCCAAACAGGATAAAACTGATACTGACAATTACGCCCAAAGTAAGCATCACCCTGATAGTATAGAAATATGCCTTCTTCCCTCTTTCCAGCTTATTAGCAGCATAATTCTGCGCTACAAATGCACTGAGAGCTGTAGAAAATCCTTGCGAAGTATTCCACGTAACAGCCTCTATCTGTCCCCCTGTAGTCTGAGACATAAGCCCCAGATGCCCGCCATGAATTGACGCTACACGAGCCAGATTCATATTGATGACGGCATATAAGGAATTCATCAGCGAAACGGGAGCGCCCAAGAAGAAAATGCGTTTGAGATATATAGCCTTTGGCTTTATAAAAAACGAGAAATTACCCAATATGCGACTTCCATATTTGATCTGATAGAAGAACAGCAGGAATACAAATAACTGCGCTACGACGGTTCCTATCGCCGCTCCATGCAATCCTAATCCCATAGTAAACATCAATATCGGATCGAGAATCATGTTCAACACCAATCCGGCAGCATTGTTTTTGAAAGGAACCATACTACGTCCTCCCCCATTATATATTCCGGTAAAGTTATAAGACAGGAACTGAAAAGGCAGGCTGATAGTAAGTATCCGCAGATATAAAACAGCATCGGCAGTTATACCGGCTTCAAGTTTAAAAAATGAAAGTATCTGATTGGCAAAAATAAATAATATGGAGACCCACGCCACAGCCAGGATCATTGATATTGTAGTGGAATGTGAGGCATAGATCGCCGCGCGTTTCATCTTCTTTGCACCGATCGACTGCCCTACGGCAACTTCCGCGCCTATCATGGCCAGATATGCCACCGAAGAAGTCAGCCATAAAAGCATACCGATAGCTCCGATGGCAGCTTCCGATTTGGTTGCTATTTCGGGATGAGATGCTGTGCCCAGCCTACCCACCCACGACATAGCCATCAGTGTATATGCCATTTGCAGGAAGCTGGTTCCCATCAGAGGAAGCGCAAGTTTTATAAGGGTTGAGAATATATTCCCTTCCGTAAGATTATGTATACCTTGTTTCATTATTTTTGTTGAAGGCTAAGATACATCGGGTTATAAATCTTTTAATAATTTTCTCCCGCTTTCCAGCTCGCTGAAATTTTTGATTTTCAGAATTGTATCCCACTCACTGTTAAATTCAATATCAGTATCGATCATAAAATCTTCCGAGCCATGCCGGTCTATTTTCTCAAACATGTAGGCTACTGTTATATGACCAATATCGAGAGAGGGTATGTATGCAGGTACCAATGTATTTTCGGAAGGGGTTTCGACCAATAAACCAACCTCTTCTAAAAAAAAGAGGGTATCACTTGTCAGCTTGGTAGGTATCTTATAATGCTCCGACAATTCGTCGGCAGTATAAGGAATATATCCTTTTTCGAACCGTTTCACGATAAGTGTCATTATCATCAGTGTTACAAAATCTTTGTAACGACGGCTTATATTCGAAGTTTCTTGTTCGAAGCTAAATTTATTCACATTCTGGAAGGCAAACGACAATTGCACTCCGAAAAGAACGAAAAACCATGTCAGCTGTAACCATAAGAGCAATAACGGGAGGGCGGCGAAGCTACCGTAAATAGCATTATATTTCGAAATCCATATCTGTCCACCAATATATAGCATCTGAAATACCTGAAAACAGACACCCGTAAAAATGCCGCCTAACAGGGCACTGCTAAATCGTACTTTTGTATTCGGGATGTATACATAGAGGATAGTAAATAAAAGAATTGTTATCAGGAAAGGCACAACTTCCATGAAAGGGCCTAAGACCAATCCCAGCAAATATTGTTGTTCGGCGGTTGTACTCAGTAAAAGATTCACCCCTGCGTTACATATCAGGAATACAGGTGCGATAATTATCAAAGCCAGATAATCGGTAAACATGCGAAAATATGTTCGTCCGGCTTTTATCTGCCATATTTTATTGAAATTATCTTCAATATTCGATAATAGATTAATAACAGTATAAAGTAACAAGATAATACCTATACCCAGAAAAATTCCACCCTGCGCATATTCAATAGATTTATCGATAAAAGCCGTTGCCTTATTCAATATTTCTTCCTGTCCGGCAAAATAGCTGAACAACTGACTCTTCACAATATTCTGAAACCCGAAGCCTCTGGCAATAGCGAACAATACGGCTAACCCAGGGACAATAGACAATAAGGTACTATATGTAAGAGCTGAAGCACGTGTAAAAAGCTGCCCCCCATCAATACTTCGTATAGCAAGGATAAAAGCCTTTACAATATTATAAAAACCAATCTTCCGGGAAGAGCGGTCTTTCTTATTTATCCGCCAAATATCATAAGTGAGGAAGC
>BNXH01000031.1:17500-19094 GCA_025999435.1 Bacteroidia bacterium
TTCCCTCTCGGACATGGACCTTAGCACCCATGCCCTCACTCCCGGTTATATATTATGCCCATTCGGAGTTTATCTGGACTTGATAGGCGGCGAAGCCCTCGCATCCAATCAGTCGCTCTACCTGACATAATACTTTACCCGAGGCTGCACCTAAATGCATTTCGGGGAGTACGAGCTATCTCCAAGTTTGATTAGCCTTTCACCCCTACCCTCAAGTCATCCGAAAACTTTTCAACGTTTACCGGTTCGGTCCTCCATTTGGTGTTACCCAAACTTCAACCTGCTCAAGGGTAGATCACTTGGTTTCGCGTCTACTCCCACTGACTCAATCGCCCTGTTAAGACTTGCTTTCGCTTCGGCTGCCGGCATAATTGCCGTTAACCTTGCCAGTGAGAGTAACTCGTAGGTTCATTATGCAAAAGGCACGCCGTCACACTTTCGCGCTCCGACCGCTTGTAGGCACATGGTTTCAGGGTCTTTTTCACTCCTCTGTTCGAGGTGCTTTTCACCTTTCCCTCACGGTACTGGTTCACTATCGGTCTCTCAGGAGTATTTAGCCTTACCGGATGGTCCCGGCAGATTCACACAGGATTTCTCGTGTCCCGCGCTACTCAGGATACTGCTAGGCTTCGGATCTGATTCGTATACGGGATTTTCACCCTCTATGATCGCTTTTTCCAAAACGTTCTACTTCAAATCTTTCTTGCCACAACGCAGTCCTACAACCCCAACTTTGCCTAAACAACGTTGGTTTGGGCTAATCCCAGTTCGCTCGCCACTACTTTGGGAATCACTTTTGTTTTCTTTTCCTGCGGGTACTTAGATGTTTCAGTTCCCCGCGTTTGCTCACTATTTAATAGTGTAACAGAGTCTTCCTCTGTTGGGTTGCCCCATTCGGACATCCACGGATCAAGGGTTATTTGCACCTCCCCGTAGCTTTTCGCAGCTTATCACGTCCTTCTTCGCCTCTGAGAGCCTAGGCATCCCCCATGTGCCCTTATTTACTTTCTTTTTTCCTATTCGTTTGAAAGTAATTTAGTTTACTAGTGTACTAGTTACTTTTTTTACTCCAAACTCGATCGGTTTTTGGTTTAGGTATGACTAGTAAACTAGTATACTCCTAAACTTAAAAACTAATCCCGGGTTTGATAGATTATTGCTAACCTAACTTTTCTTGCTCTTTTTTATACATCATGTCAAAGATCTTTTCGTTAATGTAAATTTAATAATGATGAATTAATTCTTAATTCTTAATTCTTAATTTTTCATTAACCTTGTGGAGAATAACGGATTCGAACCGTTGACCCCCTGCGTGCAAGGCAGGTGCTCTAGCCAGCTGAGCTAATCCCCCGTTTTTTAATTAAGAATGATGAATTAATAATTATGAATGGATAGCAATCCTGATTCTTTATTGTTAATTCTTAATTCTTAATTACTACGCTCTCGCGTCGTGGTAGTCCCAGGCAGAGTTGAACTGCCGACCTCTACATTATCAGTGTAGCGCTCTAACCAACTGAGCTATAGGACTGGCTTCTTGTTTCTTCCTGAAACTGACTGGCAGCTTCCTGGTTTCTCTTGTGTTTCAGCGGTTAGC
>BNXH01000032.1 GCA_025999435.1 Bacteroidia bacterium
AAAATGATGAAATAAATAAAAAAGCAGCAGAAATAGTGTCGAAAATGACACTCGCTGAAAAAGTTGGGCAAACAGCTCAAATAAGTATTGATCTGGTTACTAAAGGGAAGGATACACCTCCGGCCAGTACACTGGAAGTAGACATGGATAAGCTTCGCGAAGCTATCGTAAAATATCACGTAGGTTCTATATTGAATTCTCCGAATACTCGTGCCCGTACGCCGGAATGGTGGACCAAGGCTGTGGAACAGATGCAAAGCGTGGCAATGAATGAGACCCGTGTTAGAGTACCTATTATTTATGGATTGGATCAGATTCATGGTGCTACTTATACAGCCGGATCCACGATGTTTCCTCAGGAAATAACTGTGGCAGCTTCATGGAATCCTGCACATGCCCGCAAAATGGGAGAAATAACAGCATATGAAACCCGTGCCAGTAATGTGCCCTGGACTTTTTCTCCGGTACTCGATTTAGGCCTTGATCCTCGTTTTCCCCGTCAGTACGAAGGATTTGGGGAAGACCCTTATGTCGGATCTGTTTTTGGCCGTGAATTAATTAAAGGATATGAAGGTGATGATAATAATATAGGTGATCCACACAAAGTAGCGGCATGTATGAAGCACTTCCTCGGTTATTCGGCGCCTATCAGCGGGAAAGACCGTACTCCGTCCTATATCCCTGATAATGTATTGCGCGAATATCATGTTCCTGCATTTCAGGCAGCTGTTGATGCCGGCGTACATACAGTGATGATAAACTCGGGTATTATAAACAATGTACCTGTACATGCCAGTTACGAACTGTTGACAACATTACTTCGCAAAGAGATGGGTTTTCAGGGAATGATTGTAACCGATTGGGAAGACATTAACAAATTATATAGTCGCGACAAAATGGTTACTTCGATAAAAGAAGCTATCAAAGTGGGAATCAATGCGGGAATTGACATGTCAATGATTCCAATTGCTTACGAAGAATATTGCCGGCTCTTGACAGAACTTGTAAATGAAGGACAAGTGCCGATGTTCCGTCTTGATGATGCGGCGACGAGAGTAGTAGCTTTAAAGCTAAAACTGAACTTATTTGATGTACCGAATACATACCGAAAAGATTACCCGGAATTTAATTCAAAAGCGTATCAACAAGCATCATACGATGCCGCGGCAGATGGTATTACTCTATTAAAGAATGCAGGAAATGTTTTACCGTTGAAAAAGGGTACGAAAATTCTTATTACAGGACCTAATGCAGTAAGTAAACGTTCTTTGAATGGGGGATGGACTTTCTCCTGGCAAGGCGAGAAGATAGATGAATTTGCGAGCCAATATCATAATTTATTAGATGCGATACAACTTAAGTTTGGTAAGGAAAATGTTTCTTATGTTCCGGGTGTAAGTTATACAAACGAAACAAAGTGGGATACCGAGCATAAAGATAAGTTTGATGAGGCTATCGCGGCGGCTAAAAATGTGGATTATATTGTGCTTTGTCTGGGTGAAAACTCATATTGTGAGAAACCGGGCGACTTGAACGATCTGTATCTGAACGAACTGCAAACAGAATTGGCTCAGGAAATGCTTAAGCTCAATAAAAAAGTTATCCTTGTTTTAAGCGAAGGACGTCCGCGCCTTATTTCCAAGTTTTCTTCAAAATTAGATGCTATTGTACAAACTTATTTACCGGGAGTTTATGGTGCAGATGCACTAGCTGACATTTTAGCGGGAGATGTAAATCCATCCGGAAAATTACCGTATACCTATCCGGCATTCCCGAATTCATTGGTTCCGTATTATCATAAATACGCAGAGGAACAAGTAAATACAGATGCCGCTTACAACTATGAAGGTGACTATAATTTTGAGTATCCTTTTGGCTATGGTCTTAGCTATACAACATTTGCATACTCTAATCTGAGAATAAACAAAGCGGAATTGCCTCTTGGTTCGAACGAAGATATTTTGATTTCTATTGATGTAACAAATACAGGAAATAGAGAAGGGAAAGAAGTTGTTCAGTTGTATTCAAGTGATTTATATGCTTCGCTGGTTCCTGATGTGAAAAGACTTCGCCGGTTTGAAAAGATAACATTGAAAGCCGGGGAAACAAAGACTGTTGCATTTAAACTGAATGTAAATGATCTATCTTTCATCAATCTGGATAACAAACGTGTTGTAGAACCCGGTGATTTCGTGTTTCAGGTAGGCTCTTCATCAGATGATGCCGCAAATAAGATAGCATTTACAGTAAAATAAACAGATATGAAAAAAGGCTTATTTATATTAATGTTAATCGCGGGCTTTGCAGCTTGTAAGCAAAAAGAAACTTTGGCAGAAATGAAACAACCTATTGACAAGAATGCAACTAAAGAAACGGTTGACCTATACAATAAATTGTTTAAGTCTTTGGATCGAGGTATAATGCTTGGTCATCAAGATGCATTAGCCTATGGTCATGCATGGTATAAAGAGGCCGGACGCTCCGATGTTAAAGATGTGACAGGTGACTATCCTGCTGTAATAGGGTGGGAGTTAGGTCATGTAGAGATTGGCGCGGAATTTAATCTCGATTCTATCTATTTCAGTGATATGAAGCAGTATATCAGGGATACATACGCACGGGGTGGTATTACTACAGCCAGTTGGCACGGTGATAACATTGTGACAGGGAACACAGCTTGGGATTGTAAACAGGATTCTGTTGTACGTACTATTCTGCCGAAAGGTTCTAATCATGCAAAATATTTGACATGGCTGGACCGGGTAGCCGGTTTTTTCCTTGACCTGAAAGATAAGGATGGTAAATATATTCCGGTCGTTTTCCGTATGTATCACGAACATACCGGTAATTGGTTCTGGTGGGGCAATGAGCAATGTACACCCGATGAATATAAGCAACTGTGGATAATGACGGTTGAGTACCTCCGGGATAAAAAGAATGTGCATAATTTACTATATGCTTACTCTCCGTCAGAAATAAAAGATGAGGCTCATTTCTTAGAACGCTATCCGGGTGATGAATATGTAGATATTGTAGGTTATGATAGCTACGTACCCGGAAAAGACTCTGTGGCTATCCTGAAATATAAAGAGGCCATGGAACGTAATTTGAAAATAGTGACAGGATATGCCTTAAAATCGGATAAAATACCGACTATCGGGGAAACAGGAATGGAATCGATACCTGATTCTACCTATTTTACACAAGTAGTATATCCTTTGATCAGTCAGCATAAAATAGCATGGGTACTATTCTGGCGCAATGCCTGGGAAAGAAATATGCCGGACCATTTTTATGCTCCGTTTACCGGACATCCTTCTGCGGAAGATTTTGTTGAGTTTGTCAGTAAAGACAACATCTTAATGAATAAAGATATCAAATGATACTCGACGTAGAATAAAAACGAGAAGGGATGAAGATTCGTCCTTTCTCGTTTTTGTACTCGGAAAAACACTCCAAAAAAGTATTTATTAATTATAAAAGCTGTATATTTGGTGTAAATTATCTTTTCTAAAGCAGATATGATATTAAGTGCATTGAAATATACGCGGTATACCGGCGAACCTAGAGAATGGAGTATTATCGGGCGAGATGATGATTATGCCTATTTTGGAAACATGAATCTTCTGGTAGGAAAAAATGCTTCGGGCAAAAGCCGCACCTTGAACGTTATCCGGGAGATAGCCAACCTTCTTGCCGGCAGAATTAATCTTAAGCAGGCAATCAGCCCCTCGGGGTACTACGAACTCATATTTAAAAATGAGAATTATTCCTATAAATATATATTCGCATTTAAGGATAAGATAGTAACAGAAGAGATTTTGTCATATAATGATAAGGTTATACTGGACAGGAATAAGAAGATTTTTATAGATGCGGAGAAACAAAAAGTCTTATCTGAAGTTGGAGATAATGAGCTGGCAATAGCCTTGTCCGACACTGAAGGTAACGTTTACTATCCGGATCTTGTTTTGTGGGGGCGATCTCTCAGAAATCATATGTTTGCAAGCCAGGTGGAGAAAAACCAACCGGTTAAAGACTATATTCAGGCCACAGAAGATCCTCAGGATATAGAGCCTGTGCATACTTTCTTTAAAGGCAGAAAACTATTTGGAGAAGGTTTTACTTCGGAAATAAAAGCAGGTATGAACGAGCTTGGATACTCTATTTCAGATATTGATATTCGGGAGACAGCCGAAGGTTATAGTCTTTTTATAGAAGAGAATGGAGAATATGCTGTATCTCAACGCGATATGTCGCAAGGGATGTTTCGTGCTTTATCCTTATTTATTATGCTTTGTTACGCCCGTATGAGCAACTTATCGCTATGTATGCTTATCGATGATATGGGCGAAGGGCTTGATTTTGATAGATCCCAGATGATAATAGATATGGTTATAAAGAAAATAAATAATTCAAATATGCAATTCTTTATGACCTCTAATGATAGACATGTAATGAATCAGATATCGTTAAAATATTGGTCGGTAATAAGCCGCGATCGTAGTAGATCTATATTTTATGACTATCAAAATTCGAAAGAGATATTTGACGATTTTGAATATACCGGATTAAATAACTTCGATTTTCTCGCTACCGATTTTTATAAAGAGGGTTTTGGGATCATTAATGATGAGAATAATTGATGAGACGACGAATTGCTTTCTTTGTTGAAGGACAGACTGAGCAGATCTTTGTGAATCGCTTGATAAAGGAGATCCTCGGAACACAGCAAATAAATATTATACAGAAACAGTTTCGTGGGGGGGTAAATATCCCTAAACAGGAGATTGTACGAAACTCTTCATTCTCCCGCAATCCGAAGTATGAAATATTGATCTTCGATTGTGGAGCAGATAACAGGGTTAAATCTGAGATAATAGAAAATATTGTGAATCTGCGTAGCAGGGGATATGAGATGATTATAGGCCTTCGCGATTTATATCCTATACCTATTGAAGAACTGAAAAAATTAGAAAGAGGTCTACGCTTTATGCCTCACAAGCTAAAAAGCGAATCGCAGTATTTTGATATTATTATAGCAGTTCATGAAATAGAAGCTTGGTTTCTCGGAGAAACAAATCATTACGTAAAAATAGATAAACGTCTGACAGGCCGTTTTATCAGGGAACGACTTGGATTCGACCCGTATACTATTAATGCTGAGGAGAGAGTGCATCCGGCAAAGGATTTGGACAGTATTTACAGGCTTGTCGGAAAATCGTATACGAAGCGTTACGGACAGACGCAAAGGGTGGTTAATAAATTGGATATTAATAATATGCGGAATAATGTCCGTTACGAGATGGAGTCGTTGAATCGATTGATAAATGTGATTGAAACTTGTCGAGAAAGATAATTCAAGATTTCAAAATTTAAAAATTTAAAAATTCAATTATTTCCAGTACACTACTTACTACTTACTACTTACTACTTACTACTTACTACTGATTCGTATTATTCTTTTTTCAATGTAATTTCGACTATCTCAGGTTGGGCAAAAAAACGAAACGGAAACTTACCCATACCGATCCCTGTCGTTACATAAAGTTTTGTGCCATTTTTTTCTTTCCATCCGTAGCGGTATTTTTGTCCGGTTTGCAAATATTCCGGATGCCATGTACTTGGCATGACAGGTGCATAAAATCCGAAGAGAGTTACCTGCCCACCATGCGTATGCCCCGATAGCATAAGGTCTATCTTGTTGGTATCGAGTATTTCCATATAATCAGGATTGTGCGATAGAAGGATGCAAAAATCATTTTGTTTCACATCCTTCGTAGTATTTTCGATGATTTGAATATCTTCCCAGAATTCTCCTACACCACCTATTTTTATACTATCATTCCCTTCTTTTATCCAATATGATTGGTTGTCGCAAATATTGAACCCACAATTAATCAATCCTTCTTGTATAAGTTGCGGATCTTCCCAATAGTCGTGATTCCCTAATACAGAAAATACTCCATACTTACTTTTTAGCTTGGTTATTTCTTTAAAAAAGGGGGCAGAATAAGCTGTGTCTTTAACAGTATTGTCTCCCCCAAGCAGAATAATATCCGGATTTCTTTCGTTTATTCTTCTTACGAGTTCGGCCACATCCTCTCCTGCAAAATATTTTCCTGCATGTATATCTGAAATAAAGACGATCTTTTTACCATTGAAAGCATCCGGTATATTATTGCTCGAAAAAGTCATTTCTTTTAACTTGATATTTCGGGCCTCTATATATGCATATAGAAAACCTGAGCTTATTACCAGTATCAATACAAATGAGAGAAATAACATCGCATGGAGCCTCTTTTTATTTATCATCCATATATATCTGATAGTCTTCAATAGACCTGCGTATGATTTCGTGAGCAGTAGCTACATCGTATATCTCGGTAAGTATACAACGTGGAAATTTATCTCCCGGTATATCCTTATATGTAGTGAAGTAATGTTTCAGCCTGTCAATTACGGTAGCCGGAACATCGTTAATACTATTGAAAGTACTGTATATAGCATCGTTTTCCAGTACTGCGATAAGTTTGTCATCAGCCTTGTTGTGATCGAGGAGGCGGAATCCTCCGATAGGGCGGGCTTTTACAATTATATCTCCGTGGGTAATATCCTTTTCGGTAAGAACACAGATATCCACAGGGTCATTGTCCCCTTCTATGTCTGTTCTGCCCAACTCAAGATTTGTGAGTTCAGCCACCCTGTCGCCACTATATGTTTGTGGTATAAATCCATAAAGGGCGGGAATTATATTAGAGTATTTTTGAGGCCTGTCTATGCTCAGATAGCCGGTTTCCTTATCCACTTCGTATTTTACTGTATCTGTCGGTACAATTTCGATGAAACAGTTTACTAACTCAGGAGCTTTGTCTCCGGCTTTTATACCATGCCAAGGGTGTGCTTTAAATTTATAGTTTTCCATATTTTTATAAATCCTATTATCGTATATTGACTGCAAATTTACACCAATATTTCTTTATCCCAATAGGAGTATATAAAAATGAAGTAAATAGTTTGATTCGTGAACTTTTCATTATCTTTGTGGACGAAAAATAAAGGGAAAAAATGGAGGTCGAAAAACAAAGGTTGTTGGACGAGCGTTATATGCGTATGGCGACCATTTGGGCGGAGAATTCGTACTGTAAACGCAGAAAGGTCGGAGCTCTTATTGTAAAAGATAAGATGATCATATCGGATGGCTATAACGGAACTCCGTCAGGATTTGAAAATGTCTGTGAAGATGAAAATAATGAGACAAAACCATATGTTCTGCATGCCGAAGCTAATGCTATAACAAAAGTTGCTTGTTCTCACAACAGTAGTATGGGAGCTACAATGTATGTAACAACATCTCCGTGCATAGAATGTGCTAAGCTTATTATCCAGGCCGGAATAAAAAGAGTTGTTTATACTCAAAAATATAGACGTACAGACGGAGCTTCATTGCTGGAAAGAGCAGGAGTAGAAGTTGTATATATAGATATAATTACAAACACAGAAGAATCGGAGCAATAGATGGAAGACGAGAAGGAGATTCAAAAAGCGCAAGACACAATCAGAGAAGCGCACAAGGAAAACAAACCATCTGGGAATAAAAAAATATACATATGGTTGCCGTTATGCATAGCGGTAAGTATTGCTGTGGGTATTTTTATAGGAAATGCGTTTTCTATATTTAACAATACGCATGGTTGGTTCGGAGGGAAGAATAAACTGGATCTGATATTCGATTATGTCAGCAAGGCGTATGTGGATACGGTGAATATAGATGATATGGTAGAAGAGGCCATTCCTTCAGTATTGATGGGGCTTGATCCCCATTCCGATTATATACCGGCGAAAGTAATGGAACAACGCGGAGGTGAGCTTGATGGCCACTTTAGCGGGATCGGTGTCGAATTTCTTATATTGAACGATACATTAACTGTCGTAAATGCCGTGCCGGGAGGACCTTCCGAAGCTGTTGGTATTCAGGCTGGCGATAGAATCGTATCTGTAAATGATACATTGTTCTCAGGAAAGCAATTGAATGAAAATAAGATTCTCAGTACGCTGAAGGGACCGAAGGGTACTAAAATCAAATTGGATGTAAGAAGAAAAGGACAGAAAGGACTGATTCCTTTCGTTGTTACAAGAGCTGATGTACCTGTAAAAAGCGTGGATGTAGCATATATGCTGGATGATAAGAATGGATATATAAAAATAAGCAAATTTGGAGGAAATACATTCAATGAGTTCATTGCAGCTATAGCTAAACTAAAGAGCCAGGGTTGTACCTCTTTTATTGTAGACCTTCAGCAGAATAGTGGAGGATATCTGGAAGCAGCCTTGAGGATGACGAATGAATTTTTGTCGAATGGAGACCTTATAGTATATACCGAAGGGCGGACATCTCCACGGGAGAATTTTTTTGCTGATAATACCGGAACATGTAAAACCAATCAACTGGTAGTTTTGGTAGATGAAGGTAGCGCCTCTTCCAGCGAGATATTTGCAGGAGCCATTCAAGATAATGACAGAGGGCTGATTGTCGGGCGTCGTTCTTTCGGAAAAGGTTTGGTGCAAGCGCCCTACAGATTTAAAGATGGCTCGGAGTTACGTCTTACGATAGCGAGATATTATACTGCTTCGGGAAGAAATATACAGAAAGCTTATGAAAGAGGAAATCGTGATGACTATAATTTGGATTTGTATAATCGTTATAATCGGGGCGAGTTTGATAATAAAGACAGTATAAAGTTCGATAATCTGCCATTGTTTCACACACTGGGAGGACGCCCTGTGTATGGTAATGATGGAATTTTGTCTGATATTTTTGTGCCACGTGATACTGCCGGAGTAAATTCTTATTATATAAGGGTTGCTAATAAAGGACTATTGAGGGAGTATGCTTATGTGTTTACGGAGAATAACAGAGCTAGATTAAGTAGCATCAAAACATGGCAGGAAATGGCAAAATTTCTTGCGAATCAACCCCTTGTTGATAATTTTGTAGAATATGTCTATTCTAAAGGTATCCGTCGCCAACCATATTTGATAGAGGAAGCTAGAAAGTTAATGCAGAACCAGATAGAAGCATTGATAGTTAAAAATTTCTTTGGAGACGATGGTTTCTATCCGTTGTTTCAACGCGACGATAAGACTATTTTAGAAGGATTGAAGCTATTGAAAGCAAATAAAGCAACCCCTGAAAATATAAGAAAAGGAAGTTATAAATAAGCCTTAAGGGATATAAAAAATAGCCGGATCGAATCCGGCCATTTTTTTATTGACAATCAATAGTTCCTATTACCCTGTCTAAGGCTCCTTTTACCAGTTCATAAGCCATGATGTATTTTTCAGGCACATCATGTGCATACTTTATTCCGAATGAAGCTGTCGACCGGAAACCAAACCTATTGTAATATGCCGGATCGCCACAAAGAAATACGGCTTTATAACCAAGTTTTCCGGCAAGTCTGAATCCTTCATGTATCAAGGCGGAACCAATTCCCATATTGCGATATTCAAATAAAATTGATAGTGGAGCTATCAACAATCCTTCGAATTTGCTATTGTCCGGTTGTAGTACATATGTTTTAGTAAACATAATATGCCCGATGAGCATATCTTTTGTCTCCGCTACTAACGCTAGTTCCGGTATATAATTTTCACTATTTCGCAATCCGTTGGCAAAATCTTGTTCGTCTCCGTCTTTTACTTTTGCAGTTTCAAAGGCAGTTTTTATAAGACTGTATATTTCAGGATAATCTGTTTCTTTTTCCTGCCTGATTTTGTAATTCGGAATGTTATTTAATTTCCACCATAGACTGGTATCAGTAACTTTATATTTGACCATCCTGCATTTTTCTAAAACTCGCATAGAAGCCGGATTGTCTTTGTATGTCTCGGCAATTACGCTGTTCACCCCAGATTGCCGCAAAGCCCATTCTGATAATGCCTTAACAGTTTCGGTCATGTATCCTTGATTGCGGTAATCTGAATTTGTACCGTAGCCTATTTCAACTTGACCATATTCGTTTGGTTTGTATTTGAAACAAGCGCTGCCTATTGCCTTATTTTCTGATTTGAGAATAATCTGCCAATTTGTGTACCACAAGTAACTATCCGGATACTTTAGAGCTTCTTTATAATTGTACTCCATAGCCATCTGGGTATCTTCATCCATACTTTCATAAGAAGGAGCCAGGCCTAAAGCCTGCTCCATCTTATCTGTTCCAAGTAATAGCAATTGAAATTGCTCTTTTGTTAAGGGAACTATTTTTAAACGATTGGTTTCTATTATCATTTTTATATTAATTACGTTAATTAAAGGATATAATGATACCCTTCACCAAATATGATTTTTTTAATAATACGATAAAACTCCCGAAAGATTATTCGAGAAAAACGAAAGGATAATCTGTAAGCCTTTACAGATTATTTACCCCACCAATATATTCTTAACTTTAGAAGTCATAAATTGTAATATGACACAAATATATAAAAAATGATTAAATTATGCTTAATTGATATGTGTATTTTACATTTTAACACATAGCCTTCGATAAAGTGTGAATAATACCTTGTTAAATAAGAAATTTTAGTCTATAAAACTTTAGTAAGCAAACAAAATGACTTACTTTTGTGGTGCATTTTAAGAAGTATAACTATTTGAGTTTAAGCACTTATAAATAATGTTACAGTTAAAAGACTTGACCGCCGTACAATCGACTAAAAATCAATACAATAAACCTATATACATTAAACAATAAATTTAATCATGGCTAATCAAAAAGAAAAGCTTTTCTCTGACTTTCCGCGAATCTCAACCGAAGAGTGGATGGCTAAGATTGTGGCTGACCTTAAAGGCGCCGATTTTGAGAAAAAACTTGTTTGGAAAACAAACGAAGGGTTCAATGTCAACCCATTTTACAGAAGCGAGGATCTGGGAGGTCTTAAGACTGTAGATTCTCTTCCTGGCGAATTTCCTTACGTTCGTGGTACCAAGAAAGACAATGACTGGTACACTCGTCAGGATATCAATGTGGAGGATTTCAAGGCTGCGAATGCAAAAGCACTTGATGTTCTGAACAAAGGTATTACGTCAATAAGTTTTCATATTGATGGAGACGACGTAAACGTAGAGAACGTAAAAACTTTGCTGAAGGATATTCATCCTGAAGCTGTAGAATTAAACTTCAGTACGTGTCATCGTAAAGCATTGGAGTTGACTAAAATCTTAGTTGGTTACTTCAAAGAGTTAGGTGCAGATGTAATGAAATGTTTTGGTTCTGTCAATTACGACGCGTTTAAACCTCTTTTGAAAAAAGGACGTGATGCGGAAGGTTGGGTTGAAAAAGCTGCTGAGATTGTTAAGGCTGCTACACCTCTTCCCCGTTTCCGCGTACTTGCAGTAAACGCTCATGCATTGAGTGATGGCGGAGCATTTATTTATCAGGAATTAGGCTATGCTCTGGCTAATGGTAATCAATTGTTGAGCGCCTTAGTTGAGGCAGGATTAGATCCGACATTGGTAGCAAAGAAGATTAAATTCAACTTTGGCATTGGCGGTAATTATTTCATGGAGATAGCAAAATTTCGTGCTGCACGTTGGTTATGGGCTGAAATAGTTGAAGCTTACAATCCGATTTGTCCTAATGACTGTCCTAATAAATCACCTGAGGGTATCTGTCGTTGTGCTGCTAAAATATATGCACATGCTCAGACTTCAACTTTCAACAAGACAGTTTATGATGCGCATGTAAACTTGCTTCGCACTCAAACGGAAGCTATGTCTGCAACTATTGCAGGAGTTAATTCTCTTACAGTGCGTCCATTCGATGAAACATATAAAACGTCGGATGAATTTTCGGAACGTATTGCACGTAATCAACAACTATTGTTGAAGGAAGAATGTCATTTTGATAAAATAACAGATCCTTCTTCAGGTTCATACTATATTGAAAATCTGACAAAATCTATTGCGGAGCAAGCTTGGAAATTATTCCTTGAAGTTGACGAAAAAGGATTTTACGAAGCTCTTAAAGCCGGTACTGTTCAAACAGCGGTTAAAACTTCTGCTGATAACCGGTTTAAAGGACTTGCTACTCGTCGCGAAGTATTGTTAGGCACGAACCAATTTCCTAACTTTACTGAGCAAGCTTCAAGTAAAATTGTTGAAAAAGAAGCATGTGGATGCGGTTGTGGTAAAGACGCTCCTTATTTGGCCCTACCGGCAGATCGCTTAGGTATGGCATTTGAAGCGCTTCGCCTTGCAACGGAAAAGCATGGTGCACCAACGGTATTTATGCTTACAATTGGTAATCTCGGTATGCGTTTGGCCCGTGCTCAGTTCTCTAGTAACTTCTTTGCTTGTGCAGGTTATAAGATTATAGATAATTTAGGGTTCGAAACAGTTGAAGCAGGTGTGAAGGCAGCTCGTGAAAAGAAAGCTGACATCATCGTACTTTGTTCGAGTGATGACGAATATGCTACATATGCTCCGGAAGCTCATAAATTGATTGCAGGACAAGAACATTTTGTTGTAGCCGGCGCTCCCGCATGTATGGATGATCTTAAGGCGCAAGGTATTGAGCATTTTATCAATGTAAGAAGCAATGTGCTTGACACATTGAGAACATTTAATGCTAAACTGGGAATAGAATAACAATTTAAATCGAATTAATAAAGTGGAAACAAAACCAACTTTGAAAGACTGGATAATTGCTGTACGGCCATGGTCGTTTCCTGTATCTTCCCTTCCTGCTTTTATTGCTATGATATATACCATGCATACTCATCCCGGAAGCTCAGCTAATTGGATATTGGGTGTGATGGCTATAATCGGAGCAGTTATTTTTCATGCAGGAGGAAATCTTATCAGCGACTATAACGATTATAAATATGGTGTAGACCGTGAAGGTAAGGTAGGAACAGATATACTGACCAGTAAATTATTCACTCCAAAACAAGTATTAGTTTATGGATGGATATTTATAATCATCGGTACTTGTTTAGGTTTATTCCTAATATCACAATCGGGAATTGGTCTTTTGTGGATTGGTTTGTTGGGTGCTATAGGTGCTGTTTTTTATTATATATTTAAATTCAGAGCATTAGGAGACTTGCTGATATTTTTGGTTTACGGACCTACTATCATGCTTGGTACAGGTTACGTTATGCTTGGTTACATCGATTGGACATTGTTGTTCGTTTCTCTTCCTATGGCCTTCATCACGGTTAATGTATTGCATTCGAACAATACACGTGATATAAGAAGCGACCGTTATGCTGAGATCAAGACATATGCAATGGTTATCGGTGTAAAGGCTTCGGTTATTCATTACTACATATTGACTATTTTATCATATGTTTCTATTGTGGTGATGGTTATATTGAATATTCTGCCTGTAACTGCGCTTATAACTTTGATAACTATTCCGATAGCTATCAAAAATTGTAAAGCGATGTCGCAGATTACCGAAGATGATGTGACTCCTATTAATGATTTGGATAAGAATACCGCTCAGTTGCAATTGATGTTTAGTGCATCATTGTCGTTGGGACTGATAATCGCTATTATAATATGAAGAAACTTGTAGAACTTGTTTTATACGCAGCAATATTTTGGTTTGTGATGTTCTCACCGTGGACAAGTGGGCATATTAGTTTCTGGTATGCCATGATTCTTGCTACAGGAACATTAACCATTTTGTCTTTGACTTTTGGAAAGGATTGGAAATCGCAGTTCTCTTTCAATGTAAAAGATATTGCGTTAGGCATTGGTTCTGCTATTGTATTATGGGGAGTGTTTTATCTGGGAAATGAAATATCCGGATTGCTTTTCGATTTTGCTCATCCGCAAGTGGGTGACGTTTATGCCATGAAAGACGGGCAAAACCAACTTTTTCTTGCATTGGCTTTACTATTCTGGATTGGTCCTGCCGAAGAAATCTTTTGGCGAGGCTATGTTCAGAGGACACTGGCTGAGAGTAAACTCGGAGGTATGAAAGCATTTATTATTACAACGCTTATCTATGCTCTGGTGCATATTTGGGCTTTCAATTTTATGCTATTTATGGCCGCTCTAATTTGTGGCATATTCTGGGGATTCATTTATATGAAAAACAGAAATTTACTTACAGTGCTCATTTCCCATGCTATATGGGATGTAGCCGTTTTCATTTTATTTCCTATTTCGTAAATAATCAAACAACAAAAATATGAAACCAAATTTCAAAAACATCGACATTAACAGTTCTGGTTTTGCCGCTTCAGATGCAGCAAAATGGGCTGCTGATAATGGTATCGAAGCTAACTGGACAACACCTGAGTTGATTCAGGTTAAGCCTGTTTATACAAAAGAAGATCTGGAAGGAATGGAGCATTTGAATTATGCTTCGGGTATTCCTCCGTTCTTGCGTGGACCATATTCCGGTATGTACGCTATGCGCCCCTGGACAATCCGTCAGTATGCAGGATTCTCTACTGCTGCCGAATCCAATGCTTTCTATCGTCGTAACCTTGCGTCGGGACAGAAAGGTCTTTCTGTAGCGTTCGACCTTGCCACACACCGTGGATACGACGCCGACCATCCTCGTGTCGTAGGTGACGTTGGTAAAGCAGGGGTTTCTATCTGCTCGGTAGAAGATATGAAAGTTTTGTTCGAAGGTATTCCATTGAATCAGATGTCTGTGTCGATGACAATGAATGGTGCTGTGCTTCCTGTACTTGCATTCTATATCAATGCAGGATTGGAACAAGGTGCCAAGCTGGAAGAAATGGCCGGAACAATTCAGAATGACATTTTGAAAGAATTTATGGTGCGTAATACTTATATCTATCCACCTGAATTTTCTATGAAAATAATAGCGGACATCTTTGAGTTTACATCTCAGAAGATGCCTAAATTCAACTCTATCTCTATTTCAGGTTATCATATGCAGGAAGCCGGTGCTACTGCCGACATCGAGTTGGCTTATACACTTGCTGACGGTATGGAATATCTGAAAGCGGGTATCGATGCCGGTATCGACGTAGATGCATTTGCACCTCGCTTATCATTCTTCTGGGCTATCGGTATGAACCACTTTATGGAGATTGCCAAAATGCGTGCCGGACGTTTGTTGTGGGCTAAGATAGTTAAGAGCTTTGGGGCGAAGAATCCTAAGTCTCTTGCACTCCGTACTCACTCACAGACATCAGGTTGGTCACTGACAGAGCAAGATCCGTTCAACAATGTAGGACGTACATGTATCGAAGCTATGGCTTCAGCTCTTGGACATACACAGTCTCTTCATACCAATGCATTGGATGAGGCTATCGCATTGCCTACCGATTTCTCTGCACGTATTGCACGTAATACTCAGATATATATCCAGGAGGAAACTCAAATTTGTAAAGAGATCGACCCATGGGCTGGTTCTTACTATGTGGAAACACTTACTAACGAGCTTGTTCACAAAGCATGGGATCTTATTCAAGAAGTACAAAAGCTTGGCGGTATGGCAAAAGCTATCGAAACTGGTCTTCCTAAGATGCGTATCGAAGAAGCTGCTGCCCGTACTCAAGCTAGAATAGACTCCGGCTCTCAAACTATTGTAGGTATCAATAAATACCGCCTTGAAAAAGAAGATCCGATCGATATTTTGGATGTGGATAACACCGAAGTTCGTCGTCAACAGATCGAACGTCTGAATGACCTGAAGTCTAAACGTGACAACGAAGCGGTGAAAAAAGCTCTGGAAGCTATCACTGAATGTGTTAAAACAAAGAAAGGCAACTTACTGGAACTTGCTGTGGAAGCTGCACGTTTACGTGCCACACTGGGAGAAATCTCTGATGCATGTGAGGTAGTAGTTGGCCGTTATAAAGCAATAATCAGAACTATATCAGGCGTGTATTCATCAGAAACAAAGAAAGACCCTACATTCTTGAAAGCTCAGGAGCTTGTAGCAGAATTTGCGAAGAAAGAAGGCCGTCAGCCTCGTATTATGATCGCTAAAATGGGACAGGACGGACATGACCGTGGAGCTAAGGTTGTAGCAACAGGTTATGCTGACTGTGGATTCGACGTGGATATGGGACCTTTGTTCCAGACTCCGGAAGAAGCTGCCCGTCAGGCTGTAGAAAACGATGTGAATGTGCTGGGTGTATCATCTCTTGCCGCAGGACACAAGACTCTTGTTCCTCAGGTAATAGCAGAGTTGAAGAAACTTGGACGTGAAGATATCATCGTGATTGCCGGAGGGGTAATACCTGCGCAAGATTATGACTTCTTGTACCAGTCGGGTGTTGCGGCTATTTTTGGTCCGGGAACTTCGGTTACTAAGGCCGCTGTACAGATATTAGAAATATTACTGGCTGAGTAATACTGACAGTATAGTAAAAAGGAGGGTGTGTCAAAAGTCTGAACACACCCTTTTTTAGTGCTTTTTCTTCGAGTCTGTATCTGAGACCGATTTCAAATATTCAATTCTCAGAGACTTAATTTTACTTTTGACACACCCTCTTTCCTGACTTCGTCACTTTTTAGATAACATTTTCAGTTTTATTTTTAACTCTTTAATTATCATATAATTATAAATTTTCGAGTACAGATTTGGGTGTCCCGGGTATGTTTTTTATTTTTGTACCATGTTTGTCAGGAAAAAAAGAACCCCAGCGGCATGGTCAGTGTTCAAATCATAGATAAGAGCAGTGGCCGATACACGATGGTAAAGACCATTGGTAGTAGCTCAGATTCTAATCAGATTCTAAAATTAGTCGAAGAAGGTCATCAATGGATTCAGCATTATGGGGGGCAAACCGATTTATTTTCTTTGCTTGAAAAAGAACAGTCCGCCAACCGAGAACTGGAAGAAACAGAGCGAGTATTGGGCAACATGGATAATATCCTTATTAACGGGACAGAATAGATACTTGATTATGTTTTTAAGGGTGTAGGCTTTGATAAAATCAACGATAATATACTCAAACAACTTGTCATAACCCGCCTGTGCCAACCCTCCAGTAAATCGGGAACAGTTGATTACTTAAAATCTTATTTTGATGAAGATCTCAACCTGTCAAAAATATATCGTTATTTAGATACCTTGTATAACACACAACAAGATGCAATCCAACAAATCAGCGTGAAACACACTCGTAAGATACCGGGAGGAAGGATTGGACTTGTATTCTATGATGTTACTACTCTCTATTTTGAGAGTGACTTCCAAGATGAACTTAGGACACAAGGTTTTTCAAAAGATGGTAAACACAGCCTTCCGCAAGTTGTTTTGGGACTATTGGTGAGTGTAGGAGGTTATCCTTTATCTTACTCGCTGTTTAACGGTTCCCGGTATGAAGCTCGTACCATGATACCGATAGTAGAAGATTTTGTCAGCCGTTTTCACTTAGAGGATTTTGTAATTGTAGCAGATTCGGGATTGATGAACAGTAAAAACATAGAACTTTTAGAATCTGGAGGGTACAAGTATATTATCGGAGCAAGGATTAAGAATGAAACGGATAAAATTAAGTCATGGGTATTATCGTTAGAAAAAGGAGATGAACAGTTTTATGAACTACAAAAATACCCGGGTTGTCGTTTGATAGTCGGTTATTCATCATGAAGGGCTAAAAAAGATGATTACAACCGCCAGAAGGGAATCAAACGGCTAGAGAAAGCCTATCGCAATCAAACAATAACAACTATCAAAATAAACTTACCCAATAATAGTAGGACAATCTCAAGAACGATGCTTATTACCAACAAGCACAAATCGATCGAACGGCTCTTTGATGACCAATTTTGGAATTGGGTGTCCCTGTGACGAAGTCAGGAAAACACTTCCGGCGCAGGGCATCCGTAGAGCCAACCATCGGACATGTGAAATCAGACCACAGGCTGGGAGGTAATTTTTACAAGGGAATAACAGGCGACAGCATCAATTTCATGCTTGCAGCTGCCGCCTATAACTTCAAAAGGATGATCAACAAATGGAAATCATCTTTTGACCTGTTTTTTAGAGTGATTTCTTGCTCTTTATCCCGACTTAAATTACCTTTTATTGTCGATTTGTGGGCTTTTTAAGGGACGACTAGTTATTCTAAAGGCTTATTATTCAAATCGTATTCTTATTTTTCTTCATTCTTTTCTTTCTCAATTTAATACTGGAAATCATCATATCAATATCCAATCGCGGCCTGAATTTAGATTAGTCTGTTGCTTTTAATTGTTTTGCTGGATCATTTGGGGCATTGTAAGAATATTCGCGGTAGCTTTTCTTTTTACAATATTTTAAAAATGCAAAGAAGAAAAACAATTCTAAAAAAGGCTTACCCTGAATGTAAAAAACAAGTTTTATATCCATGAAAAATATTTAAAGGGCGTTTTTCCGGATACGGCAGGCGTCCTATAATTGAAGAAAAATCTATATCACAAAACCTTTATTTAAACATATACTATTTACTGTCAGATGTTTAAATAATTCGGTTTTGAAAAAAATCTATATGCCCGATATTTCCTATTGTTATATTCATGTAGAATACATTCCTTTGATCCGTATTTTAACCTTATGTGTCTTTTTTAAAGATTATCGCTTAAATTTATCTCTAATGGAAAGCAAAATATCCGGGCACTCTTTATTAAACTAATATAATTCCTGACAAACTAACATAATTCATTCAATTAATAAATCCATACTATGAGGACATTCGTTGTATCCCTTATTGTATCTGTATTATTCATATTGCCTGGTTATGGGCAGTTAAATACAGTGCATAAC
>BNXH01000033.1 GCA_025999435.1 Bacteroidia bacterium
AGGTAAAAACAAATAAACTAAAATAGAAATGACCCCGTCGACCAGGATAATTTAGGGGTAATCATAAAGTTTTTTCAGGGGTCAATTTAGATTTGGCACGAGGGGGCAACGCTCACTGGATTTTCCAATATTAGACTATTCAAATATTGTTATAAATTGATTCAGTACTTTATATGTTTCACTAAAATAGCTCAAAAAAAATGAATGCTGATATATTGATTTACAAATAATTACTCACGAAAATATCATGTATTTTTCGATAAAGATAAAGACAGTTTATTTGTAACATCATAATACATCAAGGCTTATAATTACTATGACTTTATCTTTAAATAATACCTTTTTATATCATCCTTTTTAAACTGCATAGGTCGTTTCTTCTTATCAATTGGGGTTAATACTCCTTCTCTTGCCCAACGTCTTATCGTTGTCTCATCTTTATCAAAGATTTTAGCTAAATCGAATGTATTAACAATATCGCCATATTCAGATAATGTATTATCCCATGTGTCTTTTTCGATTTGTCCCTGTGTGATTTTTTGTGACTCTGAATTGGGGTCGTATATATTATAGATTTGGTTTAGTTCAGTAATACACTTTTCGATGAATAACAATTGTGTATCAGACATTCTTTTGAAGAATTTGGCGGTATTATACTCATTCTTTGCTCCGATATTTGTTTTGATAGCATCACTATAATACTTCTCACTGCTGTATATATAGCTATCCCAATCCATATAGCTTTTCTCTTTGAAATTAGCTTTAATACTATCAAATAAGGCAATTTTATCTTGCAAATATCTCAGCAAATCAGCCCTGTTATTGATTAGAAGGCTTTCTATATTAGCTCTGACGTTGTTAAAATAATCAATATACAATTTATCAAGATGGTTATAGTAGGTCTCATCATCTTGCGCTCCATAAAAGCCATTGTAAGAATGTTCTTCGTAGCCAATTTTGTCATTAGAATTTGAAAATTCCACTTTGTATAATTCTGTTTCTAAATTCATATGTTAAGCAGTTATTCTATTTCTATTTGTTTTTTTCTAACTTCTCCATCAGCATATCGGCTGTTTGCATATTCGATGTTTTATTGTAGCGTGCTACCATCGAATTACTCTTGTGTCCTGTAAATTTAGCGATTTCGGCTTCTGACAGACCTCTAACTGCTAAATTTGTCGATGCACTACGCCTTCCTGTATGAGTTGTTATCAATTCCCATTTCTGATTGCTACAAAATTCTTTAATACCGCCGACAGTATCATAATATTCAATAATACTATCAAATCCGTCTATCTGTCCGCAAACAAGTTTTATATAATCATTTATTTTTTGGTCGGACATTTTAGGAAATTCATAATTGTATTTTTCGGCTATCTGTATTAATTCTTTCCAATAAATAGGAATATATACTTTTTCACCCGTTTTTTGAGTCGGCTTTACTAAGATAGGTGTTCCTTTTTCGCTAACCATGAAATTGGTTTTGTTTAATCTGTTATTATAGTCAGACACCCGTAACCCTGTATAACAACCTAACAAAAATAAATCTTTTGCTTTCTCCAAGGTCTTTTTACTAATCAATTTCTCATGTTTGTCTTTTATATCTTCATTTGGAGTATATTCATAAACCTTTCTTATTTCATGTTCACTCAGGAATATTTCAGTTTTGCCACTTGGGGTCGCAGGTGGTTTACTAAACCAATCAGCTTTGTAATCCATATTGCTGCTTAAACCTCTATTATATGCAATTCTCATTACAGCTTTTAAATTCTTTATATAGTTGCCAATAGCTCCATTCCTCAGTGGCTTTTTGGAATAGACTTTATCTTCTCCGTCTCTGTTCCTGTAATTAAATTCTTGCTTGTCAAGCAAGAATAGTTTATAACCATCATACCATGTCTTATCTATTTCATTAAATGACAGATTGGGATATTTGGCTTCAAAAAGTGTCGCTAACACTTTATACTGCTTTATAGTATCGGCTTCATATCGTTTATTCGTTTTCTCAATTAAGAGAATGCCCTTTTCCATATCATCAACAACCTGATAACAAAAGTCGCATACTGTTATTTGTTTTGCTTTTTTAGCCAAATCCAATTTAATCAGCAACTCCTGTTTTAGATAATCATTGGTAATCTTTATTTCATTTAATGCAGCTTCGTTTATTATCCGATTAACTACTACCTTCACTTTATCTATCCTCTCCCCAATAAGCTGCAAATTGTATGTTTCTGATTGATGTTTTGAGGGTATCTTGTTTTTAGGTATTGGGTATTGTTTTTTTGAATCCCATAAACTTGGATATATTTTTAGCTTTCGATTGAGACTGTCATTTAATTCCCATGTAAAATCTACATAGTCAAAAGCCATCCTTAATCTGATAACAGATTTTTCCTTAGACTTAGGTGTTTTCAGTTGAAATCTTGCGTCATATTTTCCCATGTTTCAAAAATAAGAAATATATAGGACAAACACAATATAAGTACGGAAAATAGTACGGAATTAATGTTATATTATGTAATATTGAATATCGCACAATATAACATATTAATTTATATATAATTGATAATTAAAATATTATATATTATATCAAAATAATAAGATAACATAAGATTTCATATTAAGTTATCCTTGTGAGACAACAGAAATCTCTAAATTAGCAGCTGTATAACAATAAGTTATACGGCTGTTTTTGTTTTAGGGAGAGTTGGAAACAACAACACCTGCTGGCGCGGACTTCCAGTCCGTGTCTTCTTTGCTACGCAACATACAGACGGGACGTCTGCGCAAGCAACTGAGGGATGAAATAATGCCGCTATATAAAAAACGTATTGTGTGGTCTTCACAGACGACACAATACAGGAACACAATCCATGCACCCAAACCAAATGCACGTCATAAAAAATAAGACTACATAACGTCGCTTATTTAATACACTTTATCATTGGAAAATCCAGCGCGCGTTGACCCCGTGCGCCAAGTCGAAGTTGACCCCTGAAAAAACTTTATGATTACCCCTAAATTATTCTGGTCGACGGGGTCATTTTTATTTTAGATTTACTTGTTTTTGTCTACCTTCATTTTTCTCACACTCTCACCGGTAAGTTCTATCTGATGCGCCGAGTGGACGATGCGGTCAAGAATGGCATCAGCGACTGTTGGTTCTCCTATTGCATCATACCAGTTGGCAACCGGTAATTGTGAGGTCACAATGATAGATTTGCGCTCATGACGATCTTCGATGATGTCAAGCAATATTGAACGTTCTTTAGCGTCAAGAGGAACAAGAAAGAGATCATCAAGTATAAGTAACTGACATCGTTCTATTTTCTTGAGTTCGGCCTCGAAGATCCCCTTTGTCTTTGCAACTTTTAGCGCTCCCATAAGTTTGGATGCATTGGCATAGTTAGTTCGTATTCCGTTCTTACACGCCTGATACCCAATGGCTGTTGCAATATAACTTTTGCCGGTTCCGGATGAACCGGTAATGAACAGATTCTTTCCTTGACGGATAAAGTCAAGCGACGAGAGCCGTTCTATATGGTTGCGGTCGAGACTTCGATTGATGGTATAGTCTATATTCTCAAGATAAGCCTTGTATCGAAAGCCGGCCCCTCGAATCAGGCGTTGTATGGAGGTATCCGAACGATAGTCCCATTCACGAGCCAATAGTAATGAGAGGAAGCCGTCAGCAGTCATAGACTCGGCAACGGTGGACTGCAGGCTTTCCTTAAAGGCGGCAGCCATACCATGCAGCTTCATACGGTTCATCAGATCCAGAGAAATGATATTTTGGTCTTTCTCCTGAGTAACGGGTGCGGTTTTATTATTTGTTTCCATTGTTGTTGTTAGTTTTTGTTGTTGATTTTGAGAAGTATTCACGTCCACGGATGTTCTTGTGGTGCGGAAGTGATAAGTTGGTGTCCGAGTCCTGATCAGCCTGTGGCAGAAAGTCTGCATCATCGCCTCGGTTCAGGATACCGATAACATCTTGATATCCGTAAACGCGCATCAATGAAGCACAGGCGCATGCCGCCACAAGCCTGTCCTGTCCGAAGGTCTTTTCCAAGGCTAGGATACCTCTGCATGAGCGGAAGGCCTGAGGCATATATTTCTTCTGCGATGCTACATCCTTGAGATAAAGCAAGACGATATTATCTATCTGAGTAGCTCGTTCAAAAACCTCGTCCAGATCCTTTTCGTAGCTACCATGCCTACCGGGAAGATTGTGTGCCTCCTTCCGAGTGTAGCCATAGGGAGTGTCATCACGCTGGTGGGTTGTTACCAGCCGCAGGCCATAGAAGATATCGAGAGTATCAGCATCGTAAACAATATCGACACGCTTGCCTACATATTCCTTTGGCACGCTGTAATGATGCTTCTTGAGAGTTACATAGCTATTACGCATCACGGTCACAGATTTGCGTTCCTTCATCTGATACCGCACAGAGGGTAAAGTTCGTAGATAGTCTTTTTCTACCTCTTCAAACAACTGCCTGCGAGACTGATTGCGTCCAGTAAGTTTTCTCTCGTTGAAACGACTTAGAGATTGGATAATGCAGGCATTGAGTGATTCCAAATCATGGAACATCAGACCTTCGAGATCGGTATAAACAGACTTGTACATCAGTTTTACAGCGTTCTCTACAAGGGCTTTGTCTTTTGGGTGCCTGACACGTGCCGGATATACACTACAACCATAATGCTCGGCAAAAGCGGCAAAGTCTTCGTTAATAACCGGCTCATTGCGATTGCTCCGAGTTACCGCCGACTTCAAATTGTCAGGGACGATTGCAAAGGGCACACCCTCATAGAAGTGTAGTGCATTCTCACATGCTTTTATAAGGTCTTCTTTCTTCTGCGACCAGACTGCCTCACAGTAGGTATAGTGGCTACAAGGAAGGATGGCTACAAAAACTTCAACGGATCTGACTTCGCCTGTTTGCTCATCAACAACCTCTAGACGGTCGCCCGCAAAATCAATATACAGCTGGTCTGCGGCGTAATGCTCAACGTGACCCACCGGACGTGATACAAGCCGATAACGTTGTATGTACGCGCCGAAACTTGCATGACGGAATCCACCCGGATGCTCTCGCCGGTACTCTTCATACAAAGATTTTACTGTCACTCCTTTGCGTGTAAGTCTTGCGGCATACTCAGGTAAGAGCGCCTCCAGTTCCAACTGACGCACTGAAGGGGTACGTTCCCTCTCACCGCTGCTTCCAAACATCTGCTCAAGGCGCTTCGCCGACATGGACTGAAGCTGCTCCATTGGTATACCACTCTCTTGAAACAAACGCACATACTTGCGCACTGTGTTACGGGATAACTCAAAGGTTGCGCTGACACCTTTTATACCCATCCCCATTGCATAGCAATGAAGAATGTTTGCTAATTTTGTTGTCATAGTAATTTTAGTTTTAACCCATCGACCAGGAGGGTAAATCTAAATTACATAAAAATCCCCTGTTGGTTTATATTCCGACAGGGGACATTTTTATTTTGGCGAAAAGGGTCAAACATATTTTGGTACATGGGGTCAATTTAGACTGGCACGAGGGGGCAACGCGCGCTGGATTTTCCAGTCAAACCACTTCATCACCTTTGGAACGTCTAAGGATTCATAAAAATCACCAAATTCACCATTGATGGCTTTTTTGAAGATCACATGAACATCTGCAATAGTCATGGCAAAATGTTTGGCAACAACTTCCATTGCAATGGTGTCAATCTGTTTTTCAGTCAACGGACGTTTCAGGTTCACCAGTTCAGTCAATTCAATCAGATATAGTTTGATGATTCGTTCTGTTGCTTCTGATCCATAGTGTGTCCGTATCTTTGCCAGTGATGGAAATTTGGATGGATAGTCATGTGCTATCTTCAACGCATCATTCACTGTTTTCACTGTCACCAGTTTCCGGTTCAGTTTTTCAGGATCATAAACCGTTACGGATTCGATCTTTATAACTTTGGCTAACCCCTGATTGCTGTTTTCCTTTTCCATTTTTGTTGATACTTGCAATAATTTCGTTTAACTTGTTATTGATCACAGGTAGGCTGAATTGATTTTGTTTGTACCAGTCCGGCAAATTTTGGATCAATGCTGTGAATGAATCCACCACATTGTCATCAGTCGGAAAACTGATCATGTGTGATAATTTATCAATCAGTTCTTTCAATGCCCTTCCTTCTTTGCCTTTGAATACATAAGTAAATCCAGTTTCCTTAGTATAGTAGTCACAAAATATCTGCTGACAACGATTGAATACCGTTTGCTGCTTTTCTTTTGTGTCCGGTTCATATTCCACACCCAAAGCAAAGGACAGCGCATGTTTTAACGCTGCCTTTGTTGATTTTGGGTTGTTCAGGATGTTAATTGCTTGCTGTCTGTCCATCGTTGTCACTTTCTTCTGCTGAATATGGGAACACATCCATGATTGCTGTTTCTGAAACAGATATGAAATACCAGTCAGCCATTGTGCCTTCCATTCCTTTTCTAACCACTGCCAGTGCTTCATCAATATCACCAGCCTGTGCCAACATCTGAACCTTTGTGATCTTTTCTGATCCTGATTTTTCATCCAGTGTGGTGAAAGCAACCTTTGCCATGAAGAAACGATCACCATTGTCATTGAAAAACAATTCAGATATTTTCTTTCTTCCAACTGCTGCAATTGTAAATTTACCACTGATATATGGTTTCAATTCTTCAATTGCACGTGCTTCTGCTTCTGTGAATGAAAGTGCATCCAACAAATAGGATTCAGTCACTTTCTTTTGCATTCCATTTTCCAACGTCTTTTCATACGTGGCTTTTACTTCAAACCAATTGTGCATAATCTTCAATTTTATAGGGTTATACTTCAACACTTTCTTTTTTCAACTCAATGAAAAATGTTTCATCCTGCTTCACGCACACACCAACTTTAGTGAAAAGGGTTGCAACATCTTCTTTGTCACGATCTGCCAACAATTTGTCTTTGGCTGGTTCATCAACGGTGCGCACATACGCTGGCAAAAATTCCTTCAACATATTTGTCACCGCATTCCATGTAAAACCTTTCAGTTTATCCAGTTTTGGTGTTCCAGTACGGAAACCAATTGTTCCATGTGATGTTTCCATGCTTTTCTTTTTGCTGAATAACTGGTCTTTGTTTTCAACAGAATAGTTTTTGATGGTTTCCAATGCTTCATCACGTTTGCCAGTCAGATCAGTCAACTGATCTTCAACTTTCTTTCTTAGGTCTGTGATCTTCACATCCAGGTCTGCATTGATTTTGCAGATGCCTGCATCAGATGATGCGTAAACCGCCAACGCTTCCTGAAATTCACTTTCTGTGATACCTGTTTTTACTGTCACTCTTTTCTTTGCCATGATTTAAACTGTATTTAATTAGTATTGAAATTGATTTTAAACGCTACATAAAAAGGTCTGTGACCTTAAATGATATGATCTGTCTGTCCGTATGTCACAATTGGGCTTTCACCTTTCATCTGACAATATTTGATTTTCAGTGCATTGTAAATATTTACAATCTTTGACCAGGTTGCCATGCTTTGTGGAACTGAAAGCAACCTTTCACACTGATCAATCTGTTGTTCCACCTCTCTGATTGTCAATTGTTTCTTCATCTAATGTTATATTTGATAATACCTGATTCACCCATTCATTTGCTTCTTTGTTTTTCTTTTCACCGAAAATCCGGTATAAAGATTTCAGTTTCTTTAATGGAATATTATTGAAGTGATCCACCTGTGCTGCGTTGGCTGCAATCGCTTTCACATACTTCATGGATGGCTTTGTGCCTTTCCATGATAAGAAGGAAAACAGAACGGCAATCAACCGTTTGCGTGAAGCATCTAAATCATTGAATGATTCAGCCACCAATGCACGTTTCATTTGTATATATTTTGCAGGATGACTTTTGTATAAGTCAGACAGGCTGTCTGTCAGTCCATCTGTATATTCCAGGATGATGCCTGATCTGATCACCTTTGCAAATTCTTTGTTGTAGCCTTCCAGGTTGTTCACATAAGCAAAAAACCAGGCATGTGGATTATGCTGTTTTATTGTATCTTTTTTCATCTTCTAAATGTTTTATTATGTGACAGATAACATCAACAGTCCATCCATTTCCAAGCATTCTATATTGCTGTGTATCGGAACATTCCCATTTATACCATTCAGGAATAGTTTGAAGCCGTGAACACTCTGTTGGTGTTAATCTTCTTAATTTGAAATTATTTTTAGTTACTATCAGGTTGTTTTGCTCCCAACTGTTTGCAGTCATCGATGGTGATTTTTTTTTCATGGAATCCACCTTTGTTGAATCCACGTCCAATCTGTAATATTAAATCCATATCAGAATGATTGCCTGCTGAATGCGCACCAGCAGTAAAGCATGAAGCTTTTGATTGACATTTTTTCTTTTTCCCTTTGATGTCTAATTTTATAATGTCATAATTGTGTTTTTCAGACTGTGATGCACGACCACCAGTGCGTAATGTTTTACATTTCTCATTGATGTTCATTCCTTCAAAATCGAACTTTGGATTTTTGATGTAATATTTTTCAGGAACATCAGTTTCCAAAATATCCTTCAATACAATACATTTATCAACAGGTTGTGGAATATCGGAATGTATTTCATTGAATAAACCGACCTTTTTGGTTTTTATATCTGTCCAATACCATCTGTTTCTATTCTGTGCGCTAACTAAATTTGAATTTATATTGACAGGATAAACACCACAATAATCACTTATCACTTTTAAGTGTGCTTTTTTCATATCCACATTTTCAAGTAAGAACCTGACATTAGGATTGAATTGTCTGATATAGTTGAGTATATCAATAAAAGTGAAGAATAAAACACTGCGTGGATCATTGAATGCCAATTGTTTCCCAGCATAACTGAATCCCTGATATGGACTGCCTGCAATGATCAGATCAATAGATTTCCAATCAATATCCCATGTCTGCCAGCATTCAACATTACCAAGTTGAATTGTTTTAGGAAAATTCAATTGTGTTTGCATTATGGCATATTTATCAATCTCGGATGCAAAATATTTTTCAACCTTCATTCCAAGTTTTTTCAATGCTATCTGTCCACAACTCATTCCATCAAATAATGACAAAACCACTAATCCCATAATTATCCACCATGATATATTTCACATTTTTCTTCATCAATCACCAGTTCACCACCACCGCCAAAACGTGATGTCACAATTGCCTTCAATCCAACTATGTGGAAAATCGTGTGTGCCATCTTCTTTGCGTGCTTTGCCAATGCAGGTGCTGGTTCTTTTCTTTCTTCGTGTGCCACAAAAATGATCAGTTTGTTAGGCAATGCCTTTGTCAACCTTTTTTTGATCTCTGATGGCTTCATTTCGTCTGCATACATTGTCAGATTGTCGATCACTATAATGTTTGCACTGCGTTGCTTGCTGAATTTTCCAACAATACATTCCGGATCATCTTTGTCATCCACATTTGGATCATCACTGAACATGGGTAAATATTCATCCCATAGTATATCATCAGCAGTGGTGATGCCTGCACGCTTCATTGCAGCCTGGAAACTATCTTCCAATCCTTCCTCTGCTGATATGTAGTGGACACGTTCAAAACGTGCCAGTTCTTTCACCATTTTCAAAGTGAACCATGATTTGCCATTCTTTTCTGCACCATACACAATCCAACAACCTTTGATTGTAGCATTGCCAATGGCATCTTTCAATGCAGAAGGCAGCAATTCAACTGGCTTTCCTTTCCGTTTGTCAAATACATTTTTAGTTGTTTTACTGCGTGCCATATATCAAATCACTTCAATTGGTTCATCATCCCATGTCAAATTTTTCCCGGTCAATTTCTTGATTGTTCCTGCTGGCAAAGCATCGATATTGCCAACATCATCAAGCAACCATATATCTGTTGTCCTGATAGGTTTATATTCATACCTGCATTCAGAACCATCCAAATCAACTGCGTACCATGCCATAATTCAATGTTTTATGCGTTATGTAATATCAATAAGGATTCTGCACGTCTAAGTCCTGAAATCGAACCATTGATGTCAACCAATGATTTCTTCACCAGTGTGTTCAGTTGGCTTTTGTCGGTGATGTTTGCAGAAAGCACATCACGAATCAATTTTTCATAGAAGGAATATTTTTCATGTTTTTCAGTTGGAACAATGGAACTGAGATTTTCAGAAAAGCGTGAAAACAGTTCAGCAAAATAATCTTTGTCTTTGCTCACACCTTTGGCAATCTTATTGCGCAAAGCATTAGCACCTACCATGTACCATCCACAAAAACCTTCTGTTGCATTCCAATATTCCTGAACCAATCCAAGTGCATCCTTTTCCAATGCACCAGCTTCATCCAGTTCCACCACTGGTTCATCCAGCAATGACAAATAATATTTGGTGTTTTCTTTGATCTCATAAATCTTTCCTTTCAGTTCCACACCAACAGCACGTGCCAACGCTTTGATCAGTTCATTTTTAGTTTTGCATTGGGTGCAATCCACATAAAAGCAGTTTTTCACTGTCTTTGATAAGTATTTCAATGTGAATGTTTTGCCAATACCACAATTGTCCACAAATATTCTGCTTTTTGAATGCTGTTTGCAGAACAACACCTCTTCACGTATCTGCATGAAAACATCTGTTTCAACTGGATTCCATTTGCGATCACTCAACGACACACGCAATTCACGTCCTAAACGCAACCAATCACTGTTTGACAATAGTTTTTCACGTTCACCTTTTTGCAATCTGCTGAAAACAGAAGGGTTGATGTCCATTGACCGTGCAAACTGTGCATCTGATCCACCAAAATTGTCACGTTGTGCCAATAATTCCTTCACAACTGCATCTTTGAATAGGTTTGTAATTTCCATAATCTTATATTTTTGTTATTTTATTATTTACCAGTTAGTTATTAATGATTTATTGAATGATTTTTCACCACCAGTCAGTTGTTCGGTGTTGACCATCATTGGTTCATCACCATCCACATTTGCCAGCACTTTGGCAGGTTCTGTTGATGGCACATAGTTGTTCAATCCTGGAATCTGAAAGTTGTTGTTAATGGTCACAGGTCGGTTGTCAATCATTGTGATCTTTTCCAATCCGCTCTTTTGCCTACGTCCAAAACTGTCAATTGTATTTGTGTATTTCGACATCAATTCACGGTTGATCATATCTTCTTTGGTTTGCTCAATCCTTGCACGGTTGTAGCCTGGTTGTTCAATCGCTTCACAGATGAACTGATCACCAATGTAGATGTGTGCTTTCAGCACTTCACCAAAATTGTCATCCAGCCAATAAATGTCCACATCACGTCCTTCAACCTGCATCATCATATTGATCAGCTTGTCACCTGTGCAGATCACACCATCCAATCCCAAAAGGAATTTTGAACGTCTGAAATTCATTATTCCGGCATTCACTGATGATGATTCCTTCATTCCTAAATATGGAAGGATGCCATGATAGTTGATAGGTCTTAAATTTGGATTTTGCATTGCCAGGAACACATCCCAACGGCTCATGCCTTTGATTTTACTGTGTTCTGTATTGTTCCAGGTCTGAATGTCGTGCAAACATCCCTGTACTATTTCATCATAGGGAATTAGTGTTTTTTTGTCGGTGCGTGCCTGGTTCGCTTCACTTATGGCAAACGGACGTGCCAACCAGCCTTCACGCTTCTTTTCATATTGGTATCTCAAAGGTCTGTAATATTGCTCAATACGCTTTCCACGTGCGTTGTTTGCTTCTATACGCACATATTGGAACATGTTGCCTTCTTTCAAGAATGTATCTTTGAAACTGGCATTTAGGTTCAATTCACCTTCCAGTTCTGCTGGCAACGGCAAATTCCATTGTGCATAATTGCGCACCATCTGTCTGTAAAACTCTGTGATGATACCTGCTTTGTCTTTGCCCCAAACCCAGCATGTGAATGCTTCTGATCCCAAATCAATGCCATTATAGAACCACATACGTGTTCCAGGCAGATATTCAAATACTGGCTGTCTGTCATCAATAGAAATAATTGAACTGGCAAATTTTGGTTGCAATAGTCGGTGATAAGGTTTGAACAAAGCCATGTATTTCTGTCTGTCACCACTACGTGCCAGGAATGTTCCAATCTTATTTTCCCATTTTGATAGATGATTCCAAACAGTTGCAACACTCAATCTGCTGAACTCCTTTGGATCATATATTTCACCAGTTTCTTCATTGATCACTTCAACATAACCGGAAACAAAACCATCATAAGTCTGTGCAACTTCTGCATAAGTCGGTTTGTGATCTATTCCGGCAAACATATAATTCAGCAATTCAATGTGCCTGTCATCCACTTTCAGCGCATTGGTTTTTCTATATCCTTTGTGAATAAGGCACTTATATCCGTTTTTCTTATAGTCGTTGTATTTTTCACGCAACCTGCGTTCATTTTCCGGCAAAGTGTGTCCGGTTTGTTCTCTGAACCAGTTGCTGTCATCTGCTAATGTTTGCCATATATCATTGACCTTTCCACGCAATTCTTTGCGCATTTTATAACGATCTTTATATGTTTTTTCAATAGCATTTAAAACAGAAGCATTGATTGTGTATTCATCAATTTTTGCACGCTCCAAACTGGTTTGATCATCAAATTTGAAACGAGTATAAAAGTCAAATGCAGCCATATCACGTTCAAAAAAACGTTCTATTGTTTTTTGAATGGTCACTTTTGGAGCTTCACCCCAAATGGCAACAATTGCTTCCTGCCATTTCAATGGCAATGAATCAAAAGAAACCAGCATTGGTGTTCCTGGTGCTTGTAATCGAATACGTGTGATCTGTCCACGATCAATCCGTTTTACAAATCCACTATAAGATATGAAGCACAAACTATCTTCATGTGCTTCATATCTTTTATCACCAGCGAATAAAAAACGCCCCTGAACGCCTAAAACGTTATTGTGATATTCATATGGACTTTTTTTTTCATAACTTCATTTTTGCTTTTTGTGGATGTGTCAGGATTCGAACCTGCATCAGTTAATTTCTTTGCGAGAAACCCCAATAGGGAGATCAACCCCTAAGACAACCAGTCTATTTCACACCCTGTTGCTTATCTTTCATTGAAATGTTTTTTCACCGGATGACACGGAATGAACATGTAGTTGTCATCAGTCATGCCCCAATAAATTGCTGTTACTGTCTTGTTTTGGTCAGTGTATTTGTACACATCACCAAACTTCAATTGTGTTGTTGTCATGCTTCAATAAGTGTTTCACGTTGTAGAATATCATACATGTCAATTGCATCTTTCATGATTTTTTGCGACAATTCGGTATTTCGCTCCTTATCACCTTTCATTACTTCACGCACATAGGTGTTCGAACACTTATATTTCCGTGCAATAGCATCAATTTTTAAATCTTTAATTTCTTCACTTGTGAAAGTTTTTGTTTCCATGTTTAAAACTATTTGGTTTATATTCTATCTTTGCTTTAATCTTTGCAACAAAGATATTGATAATTATCAATGAAAAACAAATAAATCAAGATAAAAATCATGACAGATAAAGAAAAACTTATTAAGTATCTTGAATATAAAGGAATTAGTAAGAATCAATTTTATACAAAAACAGGCTTTTCAGTTGGCTTTTTGGATAAAGGGAGTAGTTTGGGAGTAGATAAATTGAAAATAGTCATTGATAATTATCATGATTTGAACCTTGATTGGTTTTTCTATGATGATAGTGAAATGCTAAAATCAGAAGATAATGCACATATATTGCCTTTAGAAATAGAAAAAAAAGAATATAAAGAAGAAACACGCCCACGCATTCCAATGGATGCAGCAGCAGGATCACTCACTGCTGCTGATGGCATTACTATTGATGATTGTGAACAATTGCCAGTTATAAAAGCATTTGCACGGTATGATTTCACCATATTTGCACGTGGTGACAGCATGTTTCCTGAATATCATTCAGGTGATGAACTGGCATGTTTATACGTTAAGAACACAACATTCATTCAGTGGGGGTGTTGCCATGTATTAGATACAATACAGGGTATTGTTGTAAAACGTATTTATGATGATGGTGAATATATATTGTGTAAATCCGAAAATTCAGAATTATTCAAAGATTTCAGAATACACAAAACAGAAGTCTATAATATAGCATTAGTGATTGGACTGGTACGCAGATATTAATACAATTCAATTATATGGAAAAGAAAAAATTACCTAAAGGATGCAGCATTGCTGTTGGTGTCATTGTTGTGATATTTGCTATTTATATAGCCGTTAAATTGGTTTCGTGGGTGAAATCTCCTGTTGAATCAACTAATATAGATTTTTCACAACAGTGGTCTTCCATAACCTATGTAAGAAAGGAGTGACTTTCTTATAAAAGCCATTGAAAGCAAATCATTTGTTAATGCAACAGAAGCCGAACATGCTGTGCGTGAAGCCATAAAAAAAGAATTACGCAATCCAAAAACGGTTTCATTTATTTGGTCACCAACGATATATAATAATGCACCTAATGTGGTTGAAGCTGATTCAGGTTGGATGTATGTTCCATTTAAGTGTAATGCTAAAAATGATTTTGGAGTGGAAAAGGAAATAATGGGATCGGTCACATACAAATATGTACCTGAAACAAATTCTTTAGCCATTCACCGATGGGATGTGAACCAAAACAACTAAAACGAACGCACACATACATTTTTAATATAGTTCTTTTGTTTATTTATACATAATCGCCTAAATAACAGCTATATGTGCAAATATAATTTAGGTGTATATGTTAGATTATAGGTTAAAACTCAAAGTAAAACATTGGCTTTTGACTGCATTTATAGTCATTATTGGTTTAATCTATATGTGTTTTTATCTCGCTTTTTGTCCACCTGTTGTCCACCAGTGTGTCCGTCTGTGCTGTTTTTTGATACTTTTTCAGGCTATTTTAGACATAAATTGGCTATGAAGCAGAAGCCATTGAATGCACTTTAAATGACTTTTACATCCGGTTTAAATAGTAATTAAATGCCTATTTTAGCGTAGTTTCAGCCGTTTTCGGCTATATTTGTAGGGTGGTCTACAAAAAAGGTGCATAATAGCACCCCTTTTCATATTGCAGTCACCATGCAATCCACATAAAATGTACAATTCATTTTTAAACAGAAATGTGCGCAAACACCACTAAAACCCTTATGAATAAACGATTTAAGACCGTTTTGTGTGCGAAAAATTTTGCGCCTTTTATTCTTTATACCCTAGCAGTTTACTATTATTTTAAGAAGTGGAAAAACAGCGGAGTCTTTGAAGAGGTATTGGACGCATTGAATAGTAGAGAGCGGAAGTTACATAAAAAAAATAGATCCAAGTGTTGGTATTATTGATAGCCAATCTGTAAAAACGGCACACACTTGCAAACAGGAAGTTGGCTAAGATAAGTTATGGGGAAGTATTAAAGTTATTATAGCAGATGGTGGCTATAGCGGACAACCAATAATCGATTGGGTGAAACAACAATTTTCTTGGAGTTTGCAAATTATAAAAAGAGATGAGCAAAATAAATTTAAGGTTCTACCTAAAAGATGGATCGTTGAAAGAACGCTGGCTTGGATATCATATTCCAGAAGAAATTCCAGGGATTATGAGAAATTAACCGACACCAGTCAAGCTATAACTCAATTAGCTATGATTAGAATTTTCATTAATAGAATTTAATTGATATTTCCTAACAGTTACTTAAAAGGATAAAATTAATGCGTAACTTTGTACCTATAATATAAAAACAAAAATAATTATGTTTTCAGGTATAGTTGAAGAAGCAGCAACAGTAGTTTCGTTGCGTAAAGAAGCAGAAAATCTGCATCTGACAATGAAATGTTCATTCACTCACGAATTGAAAATAGACCAAAGTGTAGCACACAACGGGGTTTGTTTGACCGTTGTAAACATTGACGATGACAAATACACAGTAACAGCAATAAAAGAGACTCTCGAACGCTCCAACCTCGGATTGCTACAAGTAGGCGACAAAGTGAATCTCGAACGCAGTATGTTGATGAACGGACGTCTCGACGGACACATTGTACAAGGCCATGTAGACCAAACAGCCAAATGTGTGGAGATACGTGAAGCTGACGGCAGCTGGTATTTTAAGTTTGAGTACGAGTTTGACCGCGAAATGGCGAAAAAAGGATACCTGACCGTAGATAAAGGTTCGGTGACAGTGAATGGTGTCAGCCTTACCGTAGTTGTTCCTACAAACAATACATTCGAAGTAGCTATTATCCCATACACATACGAGCATACAAATTTCCATCAGATAAAAGTAGGAAGTGTAATAAATATTGAGTTTGATATTATTGGCAAATATATTAGCCGCATCACTCAGCTTTGATTTTATGGAAAAAGATTTTTACGAATTAGTAAAAAGACGGCAAAGTACCCGTGCATATGATACCAGCCGTGGTGTAGACCGCGAGATTATAGCGCGTATACTGGAGGCTGCACGCCTGGCTCCGTCTGCATGTAATGCACAACCTTGGCACTTTATCGTGGTAGACGAACCCGAATTGAAAAATAAGGTAGCCGATGCGGCATCTGCCCGCTTATTGGGAATGAACCACTTTACTAAACAAGCTCCCGTACACATCATTGTCGTAGAAGAAAAAGTTAACATCAGTTCGGGTATAGGCGGAATAGTTAAAGATAAACACTTTGCATTCCTCGATATTGGCATTGCTGCTACACATATTTGCCTGGCAGCCAAAGCCGAAGGACTGGGCAGTTGTATGCTCGGATGGTTTGCCGAGTCGAAAATGAAAAAGCTTTTAAATATACCAGACAACAGGCGGGTAGTGCTGGATATAATTATCGGATATCCGGCTCAGCCTTTACGCGAAAAGAAACGAAAATCTATAGAAGAAGTTGTATCCTACAACACATACAAATAGTATGGAGAAAAAATATTGGTTTTTCCTTACTATATTTTTTGCTGTTGCCATATGGTCGGGAATAGGAGCTTATGAAACCGGGCTTTGGTTTATGGAAGCAGGAATGTGCATTGTAGGAGTAGCTATACTGGCACTTACTTTCAAACGATTTAAGTTTACGGACATGACCTACTTCTTTATACTGCTCCATCTCATAATTCTTTTCGTTGGAGCTCACTATTCTTATGCCCGGGTACCCTTATTCGACTGGATAAGAGAAATTTTCGATCAAAGCAGAAATAACTATGACAAAGTAGGACATTTTGCACAGGGTTTTGTTCCTGCCATGATTGCCCGCGAATTGATTATCCGCCTCGATGTAGTCAGGAAAAAGGGCTGGATTCCATTCTTTGTTATTTGCATATGTATGGCAATCAGCACCTTTTACGAATTCATAGAATGGTGGGTGGCTGTTCTTTCGGGAGACGGAGCTGAAGATTTTTTAGGTATGCAAGGTTACGAGTGGGATACCCAGTCGGATATGTTCTGCGCTATGACAGGAGCTATATGTATGCTCGTTTTCTTCTCGAAACTTCAAAACAAACAAATAAACCAAATCAGTAAAAAATAATGGGAAAGAAACAACAAGGGAATCTTATAATGGTAGTCGTTATATTGATTTTCGGATTGAATATACCCATCAATAAATACTTGTTTGCAGAAGGGCTTCTTACGCCCGTCGCTATGACAGCCTTACGCATGTCGTTTGGGGCATTGGCCTTTTGGTTCGTTTCACTGTTTTTACCAAAAGAAAAGGTAGAAAAGAAAGACCTGCTGATGCTACTGGCCGGAGGATTATGCGGTATGATGTTCAATCAGGGATTGTTTGCCTATGGACTAGGCCTGACATCACCGGTTGATGCCTCTATCATAACAACCAGCAGTCCGCTATTTGCCATGATTATAGCTGCCATCGTACTCAAAGAGCCTATTACGTGGATGAAAGCCGGCGGGGTATTTGTCGGGGCTGCGGGAGCTATATTTTTGGTTTACTCGAGTCATCATGGAGATATTGAACAAGGAACAAGCATGCTCGGTAATATGGCTATTGCAGGAGCGCAGTTCTTTTACGCGTTTTATCTGGTCATTACACGTCCGTTGTCTGAGAAATATTCATCTGTAACCATGATGAAATGGATGTTTTTATTTGCATGCATGGCAGCATTACCTTTCAGCTATGGAGAAGTATTCAATGCCCCTCTATTCCGGCAGACAGACATAACACCGTTTTTACTTATATCATTTACCTTGATTGGGGCCACATTTATAGCCTATTTATTAATCCCGTTTGCCCAAAGAAGAATCAGACCGACTACCATATCAATGTACAATAATATGCAACCGTTGATAGCTTCGGCTGTCGCCATTTATATGGGAATGGATAAATTCACAATAGAGAAACTAATTGCCGCTATCTTTATATTAGGAGGGGTATATCTGGTAACTAAAAGCAAGTCCAGAGCTGATATGGAAGTAGCTATACAGAATAGTAGTAAGTAGTAAGTAGTAAGTAGTAAGTAGTAAGTAGTAAGTAGTAAGTAGTAAGTAGTAAGTAGTAAGTAGTAAGTAGTAAGTAGTAAGTAGTAAGTAGTAAGTAGTAAGTAGTAAGTAGTAA
>BNXH01000034.1 GCA_025999435.1 Bacteroidia bacterium
CCCATATATACCACCGGACTTCCCAAACCCTGCCGCCGCATCCTTCAAAAGAAAATGGGGTGCAATAATGTAAAGGATCTATTGCATCTGATGCTTCGTGTAGGCAACCGCAAATCCCTGCTGAAGATATACGGGATAGGTGAGATATACGCGGATAAGCTGGAAGCCTTTATGTTTGAGAACGGCCTCATCTATTTAGAAGGATATGCCTACAAATCCGTATATGAAGAACCGGAAAAGCTGAATGAACCAAATGAATTATAAACTAAATAAAAAGACTATCTATGGAAATAAAAATGATTGAAGGCAGGGTATATGACCGGATCAGGCAATGCCTGAAAGAATTATTGGTGAAAACCCAGAAACTGCAACCCAAGCCAGTAGATGAGGAATGGTACAGCAACCGCGATGTCTGCCGCTTACTGGGGATATCACTCCGCACGCTACAGAACTACCGGGACAAGGGGCTTATCCCTTATTCCCAGGTAGGGCATAAATGCTATTATAAGATAAAGGATGTGGAAGAATTTATTGAGAAAAACAGGAACGAGTAATAAATAACCAAAAAGAGTAGCAATTATGGATGTACATGATATTTTAGACGGCAGGTCTTCCGAAATACTGGAACTGTTTTACACTATTGATAAGATACAGCAAGTTATTGACGGGCAGGTAAATGCCGATAAACCAGCTTTAACGGATGGTTCCTTATTGGATAACAGGGATGTCTGTAAGTTATTGCAGGTAAGTCCCCGCACCTTACAGGACTACCGGGATAAGCATCTGATCGCTTTCTATAAATTAGAGGGTAAGATATTATACAAGATGTCCGATATCCACAACCTGTTGGAAAAAAACTATTACGATGCGTGGAAACGAAAGCGGTAGGCTACACACAATAACCAGTAAAAAAAGAATCCCCGAATGAGAAATGACACATTCAGGGATTCTTGCTTCTGGCTTAATTCAGTCCTGCCTGTTGTTCTATATCCGGCAGGGAGATGCTGATGCCCGGATGCAGGCATCGCCTGGTAAACCATTCCCGGAGAGCCTTCGCAGGACGCGAATCAATACGGAAAGCCATCGCGATAATCGCTTCCAGATTCATCTCCCGGACATCATAGCGGATGCGGTTGCCACTGATAGCCAGGTCGTATTTACAAGTCCTTTCCACATCTACGATACGTGATTTGATCATTGCGTCAAGGCTGGCATGAATAACTTGTATTGTTACTCCGAAAAGAGATGGCAATTCAGATTTGTGAAGCCATACCGTACCGTTAACAGGCTCAAATATCACTTGCCGATTACCATTTTCATCTATTGCTAAAGCTAATTTTCCCTTATTTGTTGTTTTCATTTTGCTTGCATTTGATTGTTATTATCCGAATATGGAATATTCTGCATTTGTTTGGGCAGACTGTATTTTTTATCTATTGTTTTTTCCAGCACCTGCATATCTTCGTCTACTTTGTTTTTGGTTATCTTGGAGTATATTTGCGTTGTGGCAATATTTCGGTGCCCCATCATCGTGCAGAGCGTTTCAATCGGCACACCGTTGGACAGGCAAACGGTCGTGGCATAGGTGTGGCGGCCTTGGTGGAAGCACAGCGCCTTCATATTCAACAATTCCCTTAGTTCCTGCATATAGAGAAGTACCAGTGAGTAGGAACCGATATCGAAGACCCTGCCGTCTTTCCCCGAACCCTTATAGTATTTGATAATTTGAAGGGGAATATCCAACAAAGGTATAATACACTCCGTCCCTGTTTTGGAGCGTTTCTTGCGTATCCACCGCATACCTCTTTTACCGGTAAAGATCTCACTCCATTTTAGTGTTTGTAAGTCGATAAATGCCAAACCTGTAAAAGCCGCGAACACAAACAGGTTACGGACATAATTGACAGCAATACGCCTTATCGGGGTCTGCATAATCAGATCCAGTTCTTCTTTGGATAACCACCTGCGCTCTCCCTCTGATGATTTTACATGATAGCCGGCGAATGGATTATTGCGTATCACTTCCTTTTTTATAGCACGCATTACGATATATTTTAGCATCCGTATACGCGTGTGCCGGGTATTGGCCTTATAGCCCAAAGTTACCCTCATATAAAAGTCGAACTCCTCAATAAAGGTGTAGTTCAGCTCGTTGAATGCAATATCATCCATATCGTATTTATAACGGATAAAATCGCGGAGTGTATTATATGCCGTGTTATAACTCTTCCAGGTACTTTTGACTTTTGTGATACCTATACTCTGAAAGAACTCTTTGTTATGGGCTTCAAATTCTTTGAGCAGCATCACTTCGTGAGCGCCGATCCCCAACAGGGCATTCTTCAGGCTTTCGGCAGTGACGTAGGCATTGTCTTCAACCTGTTTATTGTAGTGGTATTTTAAGTCCTGCCTGTATTTTTCAAGTTTCAGGTTAAGTTCCTTGCAGTCCTTGCTTTTACCGATGGAACATCCTTTCTCCACAGACCATAACTCAGGCAACGTATCTTCTTTGATGCTGAACTGGGTATTTGCCCCGTCAATGGTAATCCGCCCCAGAATAGGACATTGACCGTTTCTCTTTTGTTTATTACGATTGATATAAAACAATATCTTAAATGTACTTCTTTTCATAATTATAGGGTTTTTAGGTTGTATAATAGTCTACAAGTTTGAATTGCCCGGAAAGACGTTTGGATAATTGTTTTGCGTCTTTTGCTATTTTGTCGAGTGATAACTCGGCATACCCCTGCGTGGTTTTAATATGGCGGTGCCCGAGCATAAGGCTCACAGTCTCAATGGGAACGCCTTCCGAGAGCGTAATCAGGCTGGCAAAGGTATGTCGGCCCATGTGGAAGCCAATCATCTTGTTCATATTGCTGTGTGTGGCGATATAATTCAGGCTGCGATGTACCGTTTTCATTTGGGGAACCGGAAATACTTTCCCATCGGGTGAAGTTCCCCTGTATTTTTCAATAATGGCAAGCGGGATATCCATCAGCCGGACATGATATTTGATACCCGATTTGATCCGTTTGGCTATGATCCATTTATTGCCGTCTTCTTCTTCCGTAATTTTATCATAGGTCAGGTACTTTATATCAACATATGCCATGCCGGTAAAGCAGGCGAAAATGAATATATCCCGACTGATGCTGCGTTTAAGACCCGGATCAATCTCAAAAGTCATTATCTTGTCAAGTTCTTTCCTTGTCAGCGTTTTGTGTTCCCTTATACGTTCTTCGGGAACAAACCCATCGAAAGGGTCCCGAAAGAGAATCCCCTGGTTAACGGCATTCCGGACTACTTTGCGGAAGAAAACAACATAACCCACAGTGGTGCTTATTTTGAATTTTTTATCAACACGCAGAAAATGATAGTATTCTTCAATGAAGGAATAAGTCAATGCTTTAAAAGGAATATCCGACAAGTTCAGGTTTTTACGAAGAAAGGTTTTTAGCCACTGGTAAGAATACTTGTAATCGGCGAGGGAGGATTCTTTTAAGTCGATCCCTAATCGAAGTGATGCGTCCTTAACCATCTTTTGAAAATGTACAAGGACTGTATCTCGTGTGGATGCTATACCTTGCATCGCATTCTTTACATCTGCCGCGCAAACCTCCGGCTGTACTTCTTTCAGTTCTTTGTAACGGGCATGGAGCAAGAGATTAATCCTGTTAATTTCGAGGTTAACTTCCAATGCGGCATTTGATTTTCCTGTCATCCGCCCTGCTTTGATATCCCACAGGCCGGTATCGGCATCTGCTTTCAGGCTGAATTGGGCTACGGACTTGCCGATCCGGATACGTCCCATTACAGGACAAAGGCCATTTGCCTTGCTCTGATTTTTCTTCAGGTAGAATAGAATTTTTAGTTCTTTTTTCATACGTTCATTTTTTTGTATTTAAGTTACAAATCAATGAGCTAAAGAATATTATGAAAAATCGGGCGGCACAAGGCTGTAAACTCAGCGAAGAAATTTGATTGCACCAATATTGGCAGCTTTGCTTCAGTCCCTTTTTTCGCCAATCGTTTTTCTGCATCCAGCGTTACTTTTCATGCCCTGAAACGGGTAACGAATTGGTAACGGAAGTTTCGCTAAAAACCGCTTTTTCCTGCTTTTTACAACTTGGAAAGATTTTGTAAATCGATGCAATAATCACTGGAATACAATTAGTTGTATTGATTGTGGTTAAAATACTTAATTAGGTCATACTGACATTAGAACCACTCAAATCTATGCCCGTGTAACTCCGAAGAAACTTTTCGATGATATGGACAGGTTCATCGAGGCCACTCAAGATTTGAAATTAGTTCTTTAAACAATTAACAATTAAACATTATACAGCAATGCGAAGTACATTCAAATTATTATTCTACATTAACCGGAGTAAAGTAAAGACCGATGGCACGACAGCCGTCATGTGCCGGATCAGCATCGACGGCAAAAGTTCCACGCTCGCAACAGGTATCTATTGCCGGCCCGATGCCTGGAATGCCCAAAAAGGCATCATCAAGTCCGAAAGGGATAACAATCAGCTTACTGCTTTCCGCCGACGTTTGGAACAGACCTATGAGCATATCCTGAAAGAACAGGGAGTAGTCAGCAGCGAGCTACTCAAAAATACGGTTGCCGGGGTAAATTCCATTCCGACTTGTCTGCTCAAAGCGGGCGAAGTGGAGATAGAACGCCTGCGGATTCGCTCAACAGAGATAAACTCGACCACTACCTACCGGCAGTCCAAACTCTCACAACTGAACTTGCAGGAGTTCCTTCGTTCAAGAGGAATGGAGGATATTTCTTTTACGGATATTACCGGAGAGTTCGGCGAATCGTTCAAAACCTATATGAAAACAGTACATGAGCGGAAACCGGGGTATATCAACAAGTGCATCACCTGGCTCAACCGCCTTATCTACATTGCCATTGATCAAGAGGTATTGAGAAGCAATCCGCTTGAAGACGTAAGATACGAGAAGAAAGAACCGGCCAGGCACCGCTACATAAGCAAAAACGATTTAAAGCGGATAATGGAAACTCCAATGCCTGAACCACGGATGGAACTGGTTCGCAGGGCTTTCATCTTTTCATCGCTGACCGGTCTGGCTTACGTGGACATGCACCGCCTTTACCCGCACCATATTGGAAAAACGGCGGAGGGCAGGCTCTATATCCGCAAGCAACGGGTAAAGACAAACGTGGAAGCATTCATTCCCCTGCACCCGATAGCAGGGCAGATACTTTCACTCTATAACACTATCGACGGCAGCAAGCCTGTATTTCCGCTGCCTGTCCGGGATATGATTTGGTACGATATAAATCAAATCGGTATTACTATGAAATTGAAAGAGAATCTTTCGTATCATCAAAGCAGGCACTCGTTCGGAACCCTGTTGATTTCGGCGGGTGTTTCGATAGAGAGCATTGCCAAAATGATGGGGCATGCGAACATTTCCACCACACAGGGTTACGCCCGGATAACAGACACAAAAATATCCGCAGATATGGATAAACTGCTGATACGCAGGAATACGAACAGTCAATCAATAGCAATATAAATATAAAAAAGTAAAACAATGAAAAGGGAATTGAAAATCGGCGACAGCCAAATAATAACCATAGAAAACGGAATCATATCCGTACCGCAATCCGGTGAAGTGATGATGACATCATTTGAAATTGCCGCCTTGTTCGGTGTTTATGTCAGGACAATTAACGACCATGTAAAAGCGATCCTGAAATCAGGAGTAATCCGGACGGATATTTCCTGTCCGGCGACCGTAACGGGAAATAGCGTAATACCCGCTGTTTATGGGTTGGATATGATAACCGCCCTTGCTTTCAGGGTTCATTCACCGGAAGCAGAACTGTTCAGGGAGCGGGTAATCCGAAGAATAACGGCCAACCCGTTACCGGCAAAACTCATCATGCAATTATCAAACAGGGCTTTGTACAATTAAAAAAGCAGCCGTAAGAATATCCCTCAAAGGAAACCTTACGGCTGTTTTATTTAATGGAGAATCGCTTACTTAAACGCCTTATGCAGATTCCTGTCGAGCATTGCCTGAATGTCGCTCTCGCGGAAAAGTATCTTGTTGCCTATTTGGAGATAGGGTATCCGTCCGCTATACCGCCACTCCTGCAACGTGCGGCGGCTGACTTTCAACTGCCGGGTAACTTCCTTGTCGGTCAGGAAGCGTTCGCCGTCCAACGGCGGGCGGTAGCTTCCGGCCATTTTTTCCAATCCTGCCAGCATCCGGTCAAGCGCTTTGAAAAACGATTTCAGGCGTTCATTGTCCCTTGTTATCAGGTTATCTTCCATAAGGCGCCTCCTTTCGTCCGAGTTTCGGGCGCTTTTCTTCGATTAACCGGAGCGCCGCCTGCACGTCTTCGGGTCTGTAATACATTTTGTGGTTCACCTGCGAATAAGGCAGGGTTCCGTTATCGCGGTAAGTCTGCAATGTGCGCGGACTTATGTTCAGGATGATACACACATCCTGGTTGTCCAGCCATTGCTTCAACGCTTTATCCTGATGCCGTTCGCACAGGACTTCCACCTTTCGGGCAAATGCCTCGAAGCGGGACATCATCGCCTCGTATGTGCGGGCTTCTACCATTACTATTTCCATTGTTCATTTTTTATCGGTTTATTTCACGGGGGAGCAAAGATAAACCGATTATTTCAGCTTGCTGTCAAGTAAATAAACTGTGGAAGCATCAGGCAGCGAGTGTCACAGGAAGGAGCCAAAAAGCCTCCGAAAAGAGGCTGGTATGCTAATTTAAAGAAGAAGGTTCTTGAAGCAGTTTGAACTCAAAATCCATAATCAAACTTTCTGCCGCACTTATTTCATTATCGGGCTGCGGTATCAATTTATATTTTTCCACAAACCAGTCTAAATAGGAAATATCCATATCCACATATGCGGTCGTATGCATTGGTTCAAGCAGGGGCATCCCAATTCTTATCCCGTCCGGCCAATCTTCATGGTTTTTCATATAGACGAAATAATTGGTATGGCAACCGGAACTTATGTTGCAAAATATCTCATCCATTGGGAAATTTGGAATCTCATAACTTCCATCCTCGCCCGGCTTATCGTATTCTACAAGGAGCTTGCCCACCTTACAAGCGTCTGCAAACAGTTCACATAACAGTTGGGTTGAAAAATCAAATAGGGGATAAAATCGTTCCATAAAATATATCCTTAATTAACGGAGCCAAAATTAACGATTAAACGCCACTATTTCTACAAACGTGGAGTTTATTTTTCGTTTTTTTCTGCCCGTATCTTTCTATAATTTCTTCCCCGTTTAGCTTCAATGCCATCGAAGCCTAATGAGTATTCGATTTCAGGCGCAAAGGTATTTCCGTGTTCTTCACGCCGCCGCAAGGTCGAGCCTGCGGGTTTGTCGAAAAATCTTCCTCTTTCCCTTCTTTTATCTATCCGGGCGAGCGTATTTATTCGCCAAAACCTTGCGTCGGCTGAACACTACCCTTTTTAAGCCCCTGAAACTCGAATACTCCTCACCGGCTCCGATACGGCATAGCGTTAAAAAAAAGGTCAGAAATTATGATACGGGCAGAAAAAAATATGAAACATCGAACCTCCTACCTTCCAATTAGCATAGGTTGGGTTTTGAAAATAGCCTTTATAGCCGCAGGAATCGCACTGTGGGGCTGGGCTTTCGTGGTGGTGATAGCAGGGCTTTACATCGGGTTCAAGTTCCTCAAAGGGCTTCTTTCCTGCCTTCTATCGCTTCTTATTATTGCGGTGATAATCACGCTTTTAGTAGTAATAATCATTCTTTTAATCATTTAAAACAGGCAGAAATATGAAAACGAAAATCATTCAGATTTTTACGGCTTTGGTGGAATTGGAAGCCAAAGGATGCCACGCTGTCTTTTTCGAGTACGGTAACGGCTTGTTCCGGGTGCGGATTTTTAAGGGCGAAGCAATCAATGAAAAGGTTGTGTGTCAAAAGGTAATCAACCCGACCCGTGAACCTGCCGGATTGGACGAATTGCTCAACTTCATTGAAAACCTGAAAAACCACATTACGGCAACCGTCTTCCAATGCTACAAAAGGGAATTTGTAAAAGGCGAAAAGGCAGGCAAATGGGAAAAGACAAAATCCGTCTTTGAGTTTGGCGACAACGCCACTTCTGAAATGCTCATAGACGGTTCGGGATATTACATCACCGACCCCGACAACGGCTTGCAGTATTTTATCGATATGAAACAGGCAGGCGAAACGGAAAAATAGTATTAACCGGGGGTGGGAATATCCTGCCCCCACAGTACCCAAAAGATATGAACGCAACAGATAATTTCAAAAAGACAATCAAGGCGTATTTAGACCAACGGGCGGAAGAAGACGTACTGTTTTCTTTCCGGTATTCCCTGCCCAGAAAAAATTTGGACGATTGTATAACCTGTATTCTGAACACAGTACAGAAAAGCGGTTGCAACGGATTCGAGGATGATGAAATTTTCGGCATGGCAGTACATTATTATCCCAAGTAGTTAAAAATCCAAAGTCGCCCTACTCGTATTATTGATAGTCAGTAAATTACAATGGTTACTTTGTTGAACGACTTTGGATAATATTTATCGTCCTAAACTCTTTAGCCAATTCAGAAGTTCTTTATCTTTCTCCCAGACTCCATCATGAGAAGGACGTGGAATAAGATCCACATAGGCATTGTCGAGAGCTTCACGTTTTTGCTTTGAGTCTACCCGGGCATAGATTTCAGTATACCTTACAGAGTTATGTCCTAAGATATCACGCACATAAATAATGTTGAGACCAGCTTGTAGAAGATGGGTAGCTTTCGAATGGCGGAACGTATGTGGTGATATTTTTCCAGGAAGTAGCCCCGGATATTGAGTTCGTACCAGTGATGCATACATATTTATGATATGTGTTAATCCGGCTGTTGTCAATGTTTTACCGCAAGTATTAGTGAAGAAGGGATCTTTACCAACCATGTTCTCATCAATCCCTTTATCCTTCATATATGCACGAAGAATAACACATAATTTTTCATGTATCGGGACAATGCGTTTCTTTTTACCCTTCCCGTACAATATTACATGCATAGGCTTACTGAAGTTTATGTTTTGTGGAGTGAAGGAGATTAACTCTTGAGCACGTGCCCCTGTATCATACAAAAATGCCAGAATAGCAAGATGGCGTCGCCCCTGTATCGTATCCGTCGGTATTTGTGCCAACAAAGTTGACATGCCTTCTTGAGTCAAAAAGGAAACGACAGCTTGTTCTGTTTTCTTGGCTTTGATGGTCAGAACCTCTTGCCATTTGTTGATATTCTTAACATCCTGATACTGCATAAAATAACAGAAGGCGCGTAAAGAGGCCAGACGAGAGTTCCGTGTTGTAGGAGAGCTGTTTCGTTCTGTCTCAAGCCAATTTAAGAATACCACGACATTTTGTCGTGTAATATCTTTCAGCATAACCTTGTGGGCCGGGATTTTCTTTTGGCTGAGAAAAAACTCATACCACATGGTAAATGTGTCACTATAGCTTCGAATCGTATGTTTACTAACACCTCTTTCGAGAGGGAGGTACTCTACAAAGAAACGATTTAAATATTTTGCCAGATCTGTAATTTCATTCATGATGGATTTGTTTTATTAGTGATGTCAGGGAATATGTCGCCAATATTTTTACCCACCTCTTCGATCAGGTCAGGGTAAATCTCCAATGTGAGACGAACGTAATGTTCTGTCGCATAAATATCGTGATGTCCGAGGAGTACAGACAGGATAGGCCATGCCGTATAAATGTCCAGTCCCGATTTTACCATTTGACACAAAGAGTGGACAGCAAAAGTGTGCCTTAGATCATGCACTCGTGGTCCTTGTCCTTTGCCTCTATGGTTTATGCCACATTTTTCAAGGATTCTACGGAAATGCAGATAAACGGCACCTGTCGACATCATCTTTCCAAGATGATTGACAAACAAAGGGGCGGATGGATCATTAATGCCTTTTATTGGCATTCTATTACGGTATCCTATGTAGGTAAGCAGCACAAACTTCATGTTCTCATTCAGAGGGATTAGTCGATGTTGACGATTCTTTGTCTTTTTCAGTAAGACAAATCCTTTTTCTATATTTACATCTTCATTTTTTATCTCTATAGTTTCTCCAACACGGGCGCCACAATAATACAGGAAACGCAGTATCGCAGGGATACAGATGAGGCACGTAGTCATGTGGCGAACCATCAAGACTGTAGAATCTATCGTCTTGAAGATCATGGCGACTTCCTCAGAAGAATACACATGGGGAATGTAGCTCGTCTTTGGACGTTTGGGAGCCGGAGGAATGAAAGAATCAAACCCCATATGACACATATATTGACAGAACTGACGGAAGTGCATTACCTTCTCATAAGCTGTGCGTTGGTTTCCATTAGCAAATTCCTCTTTCCAACAAAGGAAAACTTCTCTGGTCATCATTGGAAACCTAAATTTCTTAACTTCATACATGTTGTCAATCTCTTTAAAAATAGTAACAAAATGACAAGGGTGTATATTTTTGATCTGAAGCATTCTAATATAGTCATACATCAGTGGCGCCAAAGCACTGACAAGCTTTGGCTCATGATAACATCGGTTACTCATAGAAAATCCCTCCTTTCTGTGTGTAGAATGAGTCCGGAACCTGAGGTACTTCCAGCAGACATTTTTTCATGCCTTCAAGATCAACCCGAAGATAGTTCATCGTTGATTGAGACGAAGCATGTCCTAATATACTGGATATCACAGGCAATGATTGTTCATCTTTCAGCAGCTTTGATGCCAGGGAATGCCGCATGGAATGTATTCCGTGATGACGTTTCCCTACATGTATCTTCGATTTATATATAGCAGTTTGGATACCTACATAAATGGTATCTCTGGAAACTGGCTCAAATGGTGGCTTGAGAGTGATGAATATAAAGTTACTTCTCCCAACCTCTCTTTCATTTTTAAGATAGTCTACAATAGCATTGCCAACTTCTGCTGTAAGTGGTAGTTCTATTTTACGTTCGGTTTTTTGCTGGGTAAGCGTAATGCAATTCTTATCCCAATCAATGTTTTCAAACTTTAGATTAATGATATCCGATGTGCGCAATGCCAGTCTGGATGCCAGCATAAACACTGCATACAGTCGTTTGCCTCCAAACTCATTTTTGTTTATGGCATTGCCAATAAGACCAATCTCTTCTTCTGTATAAACCGAAGGGAGTTTCTCTTTTTGGGGAAATCTAAATCCCTTGATTAGTGTACCAAAATATTGAGGAACCAACTTACGTTCAACTAAATAATAGCACAACCCTCTGAGTACGAAAATACGCTGTGATTTGTTTATTTGTGCTGATGCTACAAAGTCCAGAAGATGCTGCTCCGTCAAAGCTGATAAAGTTTCTATTCCTTTTATTCTCAGGAATGTTAAAAACCGACCAAGCATTCTTTCATATACATATAAAGTTCTATCTGCAACACGATGTTCACGTTTATAAGACAAAAACTCTAACATGATACTCCCAATTTCTCCGCTCATATCAAAACTTTGCTTTTGAGGTACATAACGTTTAATACTACCAGTCTCAAGAACTGCATTAAGAATTGTGATGCACCTACGCAAATGATTATAAGTTTGCATCACATCCGTCGGAAGGGAGGAAAGAAATATCTCTCCGACTTGGGTGGAATAGTATTCCTGTCCCTTTGTTTCCATGGAAGGTTTAACTTTTTCATCCCATATAGACCGATATGTCTCTATGGTCTTTTCGCTAAATCCTACATCTTTCATGACTGCCATACATTCATGAACTAAATCTGAAAATAATTTTGTTACCATCTTTCTTTATTTTTAGTTAGAAGATGGACGAAGTTTACAAAACTTATCGAAAGTAAATTATCAAAAACTGATTTTAAGGCACTGATTTATAGTTGTCTGCAAAAACCTCAGTCTGTTGACTTGGGATTTTTAACTACTTGGGATAATAATGCTTATCGAAACTTTCGATAATCATTATTACGACGAGGACAATATCGAAGTCGGCAAGCCGATGAATTGCAATGTAGTGGTAAACCATACCGTTGTCCTGACCGAAGAAGAAAAAGCGGAAGCACGGCAGAAAGCCGTCCAGAAAGCGCAGGATGAAGCATACGCCAAGATGAGGCAACCCGTAAAGAAGTCCACCAAAGAAACCGCAGTCAATCACATGCCAAATCTTTTCGACCTATGAAACCGAAGAATAAATTCCATGCGCAAGTATTAGAAGCAAGTAAAACCCTGCCTAAACTCACGAAAGAACAGATAAAGTGGGGTTACAACAACGGTATCGACTATATTGGACACAGAACAGGGAAAGGCGTAATTACCTGTACCAAATGCGGTCATTCGTGGCAGGGAGAGTGTGAATTGATAAATACCCTTTTAGGGTGCAACTGCCCTTCCTGCAAAACCAAACTGAAAGTAGAAATCACTAAAAAGCGGGTATTCAGTGGAAGTTACTATATGACCATCGTAACTGCCTGTGAGGGATTCCAAGTTTTACGCACGGTTATGATAAAGTGTGTTGCCAAAGTGGGAGAAACTACCAAATACACCCATTCGGAAGTCATGCAACGGTGGATTGCACCCAACGGGAAACACGCCACGTTCGCAAGGCTAAGGCAGACAATGGGAACATGCTACTACGATTCATGGATATTTCATACCCCATTGGAATTGCGACAGGAAATAGACGTATATAACCGCGTTTATACGGGCGTTGTCTATCCCCGTCAAAAACTTATCCCCGAACTCAAAAGGACAGGCTATGAAAAGGCATTGTACGGGCAAAAGCCGTTAGACCTGTTCCGTACCCTGCTGACCGACAGCAGAGCCGAAACGCTGATAAAGGCAGGGCAAACCCAACTGTTAAAAAGGATTATGGATACAGGTTGGAAGAACATTGGCAACTATTGGCAATCTATCCGTATTTGTATCCGAAATGGCTACAAAATCAAAGATGCCGCCCTTTGGTGCGATTATATAGATTTTTTGCGCTTTTTCGGGAAAGACCTGCACAATGCCAAATATGTTTGCCCTACCAATCTGAACGCCGAACACGACCGCTATATGAGGAAGAAAGCGAAAGCCGATGCACGGCAGGAACTCGAAAAGCAATTGGAGAAAGAAGCCGACTACCGAAAAGCCAAAGAAAAATTCTTCGGACTTGTGTTTTCGGATGGACTTATCAATATCCGGGTACTTGAAAGCGTTGCCGAGATTGTATTGGAGGGTAAAGCAATGCACCATTGCGCAGGCAGTTACCATTCAAAAACCGATAGCCTTATCCTATCCGCTTGCATTGACGGGAAAAGGATTGAAACCATTGAGGTATCGCTTTCCCAGTTAAAGGTTATTCAAAGCAGGGGTATATGCAATAAGAATACCGAACACCACAGTCGGATTATCCAACTTGTAGAGAGCAATATTCCGCTTATAGAAAAAAGATTGGCAGCATAATTTAATAATCAGGGTGGAGCAATCCACCCACAATAAAAAACAGATATGAAAACAGCAGAAGTAAACGAGAACATCATCGGAAAGCGTTGCAAGTGCATTTTTACAGGCTTAATGGTAACTGGGGTTATAGAGGAAACAATCGTAACCCAACACTCCGCAGAGGTCAAAGTGCGCTTTGATGAACCGCACCAATGGGGAAATGAATTATACGAATGCGATTGGGCGCACGCCCGGCTGCATGATGAGTTCGGCTCACTCCATCATTTGGAAATCATAGACGATAAATACCTGACTGTCAAGGTAACATTTTCGCAGAGTATTCGGGAAATAAATAAAATGTTTACGGGCGACTACTCAAATTGGCATACCATCAATCTGAAAGAGTGGATAGATACTTACGAATCATCCCGTTTCACTCAAACCGGCGAACAGTGCGCCGTTATTACCTCCGAATACAATATGGAGCATATACGGGAGTGGCTCATGAAGAATACACCCGTAGAAAATATTGAAACAATCATCTAAAACATCAAATATCATGCAATCAAACAATTCAATCAACGTAAACGGCTGTTCCGTTTGTGCAAAAGGCAAGGAGAATTATACCACATTCAATCCCGTACACCGTCCGTATAGCGAGTATTACCAATATGACTACCGGCATACGAATAACGCACTGTTTTCGTGCATTGACACCTCTTTAGAACGTTGCCGCAGCCGTCGGGACGAATGGATGAAAACGCAAAAGTAAAGGCTATGTACAGGTTATTCGTAGGATTCCGAAAATTGGGCGAGTTTGGCAGCATACTGGCTGCCAAACGATACGCCCGAAACAACGGACTATCAGGCATGTTCAACCTGATGGGCGACAACGGATACCGTGACAGTTGGTATGTGTTTGAATCCGAAGCGACGGCAGCAACAACAGGAAAGAACCAACACGGGCGGTGAATAACCGCCCGTTCCTTTTTCCATGAGCCACAGGACGATGCGGGAGAAAAAGGAACAAAAAGCCGATAAAAAAACTGCGTTATCCTATTTGGATATTAACCTCCCGCCGGAAAGCAAGCGGGTCGGCTATATAAGGGTATGAACTTGTAATGCCTCCGGTAGTAACCGTAATTGTGCCGAAGTTGAATATCCTGCCTAAAACGCTTTGCCGGATGTGCAAGCCCTCACACTTTGCCAATATCAAATCTACCGAACGGCGGCTGATAATGCCAGTTTTAAGTACCACCCGCTTGTTGGTTACGGCATAAGACGAACCTATTTTTACGAGTAGCCTCTGTACGAGCGATACAAGCCCGAAAAACAGGATCAATAGCCCCGCATAGTGGGTCATAGCTGATATTTCTTTAGGGCTTGATGCGAGTAAAGCCCCGATAAGCAGCAATATAACCGGTTGCACGAACAGGAAGAAATGCAGTTTTGCAACATATTTTATTTCTTCTCCGGATTGTAAGTTTTGCTCTATATAATTCATAAGAACCTGATTTTTATTTAAAAACGTTGTAAAGATACATATTTTCAAAACAGAATAAAGAAGAATCACTTGTTTTTCACTATTTCAAACAGGCAATAGCACCAATTAATCGGATTCAGGAAGCGGTTGCCTTTCCTGATTTCATAGTGCAGGTGGTAGCCTGTCGTTAGCCCGCTGTTTCCCACACAGGCAATGTGTTTACCCATCCTTACCGAATCCCCCGCATTTACCAGCGTTTTGCTTAGATGCGCATAGAACGAGCGAAAACCGCCTGCGTGTTCAATTTCGATAAAATTCCCATATCCCGAATCGTAGCCTTTGCGGACGACGACCCCGCTGCCTGTGGCATACACGGGAGCGCCCCTTACTTCTGCAAAATCAATTCCCGTATGGAATTTTTGCGTTTTATAAACCGGATGTTTACGTTTTCCGAACCCCGATGAAATATGCGGTTCTTTGACCGGAAAAATGACCGGATAGCCGGGTAGTTCGTTTACGGACATTGGCAGCGAATCCGCTATTTTCAGAAGTTCTGTTGGCGAATAAATCTTTCCCATACATTTTTCTATTTCTGATTTTCGGTTTGGCTGACCATATACGGACAAGTGCAGCAAAACAGCGAAGAACAATATGATGTATTTCATAACTGTATCTTATCGGTTATTAAAAGCACCCGAATTGCTCCGGGCGCTTGCGCATTCTGTCTTATCTATTCTTCCTCCACCCCTTCATTCTGGAACGAAAAGGTCTTTTGAATAACCTGCCCCGCGTCGTCCTCAATATACACGTCTATCGTTTGCTGGTCGGTGCATCGGGAAGTGTAGTAAAGCCGGAACACATCGTTTGTCAGTGGGAACAGGTCGTTCGGCGTTAAAATCCTGCCGTCGTCCATGCGCAATTCCCCCGTTCCGTCCGTTTGAAAGAAACGAATGTAGTACCGCGCCTCCTTATAGTCGCCTTCCCTGATTAATTTACAGCGGATTTCCACCGTTTCGCCCTGCACAATCTTTTTAGGAACCGGCATAGTTTCCAAACCAAACAAGTAGCGTGTATGAATATCAAGACCGTCGCTACAGGCTAAGGCCAGCAGCATCATAGCCGCCAGCCACGCTGTTATTCCGAAAAAACTTTTTATCTTTCTCATTGTGATTATTTTTTAATTGATGATGAATTTAAGTCCGATGCCGAACTGCGTATGGAAATGTCCCGTAGAGTTGCCCCACAATACCCGCTCGCGCCCTGTCAGGAGCAATACAACCCGGTCAGTCAGGTAAGTTTCGATTTCGAGGGTAATCGCCCCGCCATAGATAAAAGCGTCCTTATCCCTGAGCGTGGAGCCGTCAAACAGCAGCTTTTCGCCCCAGTTCGATGTTTCATACCCCGCCAGAGCCGAACCGCCCAGCGACAGAAAAAACGTTTTGGAGCCGTCAGCGAGGATATTAAGGAAATACCCGCCCTCTCCCGTGAATTGCGCCACAGGGATGCGGCTGTCCTTATAGGGATAGTACCTCCCAAGATACTCCGCACCGAACACCCATTTGTTGCCATGTCCGGCGTAGGTCGCCATCGAAGCTCCGAAGTAATAGCCCGTTTCATTTTGAGTTGCAGACGAATAAATACCGTCCACCATTCCGCCCGTTACCTGTATGCCCCGCATACCGGGTAAACAACGCTGCGCGTATGCCCCGCCCGGAAGGGCGAAGCATAATACCAACGTTAGAATAATTGTTGTACGTTTCATGGCTATTTCACTTTAAGTTCGTTGATCACTTTCGCGCGTACCAGATCGGCGTTATCAACCGTAAACCGCTGATGCCGCCCACCGTTCTGTTCGTTCAGTTCCACGACCAGCATCTTATCGTCGGGAATGGTAAATTTCGGCAAGGCAAAGACCATTCGCTCGGTACGCTGCCCTCCAATCAACATCAAATTATTGTAGGCGCGGAGCGGCCACATCACCTGTTCCTGAATGGCGGTGCGCTTGGCTACCTGCTTATCCACGATTTTGAAGGTGATAAAATCGACGTTGAACGGTACGTTGGACGAGTTTTTCAGTTGCAGGTGGAAATACAGCAGCCCGTTATGGGTATAAATCCCCTTTAGCGTATGCTGTATGCCGAAACGCTTGCAGCCGATATGCTTTATTTCCCTATCGTTGTTTTTGTAGATGGATTGCATAATCAGGCGCACGAGCAGCGGCGATTCCTGCCCCAATTCCTGCATATAGACTTGCAGGGCGTTATTCGGGCGGTTTACCGCCTCGCCGTTATGCAAAAAATCAGTCATCTCGACGGATAGCTTTACAGGTTCATCCGCATACTTCACATTGAAGGCATAATACGCCCCATCTTCGGTAATCACGGCAAGGTTGCTTTCCCGTGAGAAGTCGCGCAGGGCGGCTTTTACCCGCAACACGTTTTCCGTACCGTCGGCTTTGGCGGCCAAGAGGTCGGCGGAACCCAAGTCCACATAGCGGATGGACGAAGGGAAAATGACGTGTACCGTTTTGTTAAACGTTACCTCCAGCGCATACGGCGGTATCATCCGGTTGAAGGTCAGCGGGCGCGTATAGCCCTGATAATAATCCCCTGTGGAGGGCATCGTTTGTACGACTACCGTGTCGGTAGTTTTTTCCTGCGCGTTGGCAGCAAAGGCGCTTACCACGAAGGCAAGCAGAATCAAAAGATGTTTCATTGCTTTTTAATTTAAAATTGTTTGACAAAAAGATTTTTTTTTAGTGGTGTTTTGCGATTATTTATTGCGTTTTCGGTAGCAGGAGCAGGCGGTAATTCGCTTTGAGCGTAACCTTAACTATGCTCATTTTCTTGCTTACATACTGGCTCGCTCCCTGTATAAGCCCCTTTCCCATATCAGCGGCAAGCTGCGAACCCGCATCGTCCGAAATCATAATGCTTGTCCCGGCTGATGATGCCAACGTAGAGGCAACTTCTTTCACCGCTTTTACTTCGTCCGAATTGGGAATAAAGATGCCCCGCTGACCGTCCGTGTCGTACACCGATATTTCAACCGGAATAATATTGTCCGCGTACTGTATGGAGTTAATCGCTATATCGAGCCGTTCACCTGCAATTTTGCATGAGCCTGTGATAAAGCTGTTTGCAGGGATAAGGATATTTCCTGCCCGCATTGGTTCTAACAGCCTGATTTGCACCTCCCGCCCGCTTGTCAGCGTGACGGTCTGATAGACGCAGGCGCGAATGCTGTTTTTATCCTGTACGCCTTCATTCCCGGCAGCAGTCAGGAATCCGGTATTGCGCGGCTG
>BNXH01000035.1 GCA_025999435.1 Bacteroidia bacterium
GCAGATAGCAGCCAAGACTATAGCCTGAAGCACAAGATAATACCCATATAATATTTCTTTTACTGTCGTTTGTTTATGTATCCTCTTTTCTCTTTCGGACAGGAATAAGAGAGAAAGATTCTCTTTAAGAAAAGAAACACCGCCATTATATATATGGGCAAAGAATAAAAAACAAAACAGAAGTAAGACAAAGATACCGTCCGTATTCTCCATACTGAATGGTAACTTACTTCCATAGTGTCTTGAGGCATCAGTTCTGCTGCCTTTTTCAGTATAAGCTGTTAAAGTTTTTGCCATCTCCCCTCCGAAAGGGCTAAAATTCTGTTGAGGCAAAGAGTCATGCGCTGCAAGGCTATCTACAACAATAGAATTTATATACGAGATGGAGTCTTTCATTATATATTACCAAAAGGCATACATTCCCCTTTAGGTGAACATATGCCTTCTATGATTATTACAAATTAAATTCTTTCTTTATTACATCTACATAATCCAGTTTTTCCCATGTAAACAATTCCACCTCTCTTGTTATACCTTCGGGGTTGTAGCGAGATTTAAATTGTTTTACAACTACTTCCGGAGCACGTCCCATATGTCCATACGCCGCAGTCTCTGCGTAAATTGGATTCCTTAGTTTTAAACGTTGCTCGATAGCCTTCGGACGCATATCGAATAGAGCCTCTACTTTTTTAGCTATTTGGCCATCTGTCAGCGCGACATTGCTTTTCCCGTATGTATTCACGTAGATATTCATTGGTTTAGCGACACCTATAGCATAAGAAACCTGTACCAATACCTCAGAAGATACTCCTGCCGCCACCAGATTTTTAGCAATATGCCGAGCCGCGTATGCCGCCGAACGATCAACCTTAGATGGGTCTTTTCCTGAAAACGCTCCACCTCCGTGCGCTCCCTTACCACCATAAGTATCTACAATAATCTTACGTCCGGTAAGGCCTGTATCACCATGAGGGCCTCCTATAACAAAACGTCCGGTAGGGTTAACGTGGTAAGTGATATTATCCGTAAATAATTTAGCTATATCTTCTCTGAAACTGTATTTCTCCTTAACACGAGGAATAAGAATATTGATTACATCATACTTAATCTTTTTTTGCATGGTATCGTCATCTGCAAAATCATCATGTTGGGTAGAGATAACAATAGTGTCTATACGTAAAGGTGTTCCATCGTCGTCGTACTCGATAGTAACCTGAGATTTCGCATCCGGGCGAAGATATGGCATCAAGGCCGGTTCATTCTTACGTATTGCGGCAAGTTCCAGTAACAAAGCGTGAGACAGGTCTAAGGCCAATGGCATATAGTTATCGGTTTCGCCCGTCGCATAACCAAACATCATGCCTTGATCTCCGGCTCCCTGATCCATAGGGTCCGATTTTCCGTCGACACCTCTGTTTATATCATCCGATTGCTCATGTATGGCTGATAACACGCCACACGATTGAGCTTCAAATTGGTATTCACTCTTTGTATAGCCGATACGTTCAATCACTCTGCGTGTTGTTTCAGGAATATCTATATATGCTTTCGATTTTACTTCTCCGGCCAAAACAACCTGACCTGTAGTAACCAATGTTTCACATGCTACTTTAGAGTCCGCGTCATAGGCTAAGAACTCATCTAGTAAGGAATCTGATATCTGGTCGGCAACTTTATCGGGATGTCCTTCCGAAACCGATTCAGATGTAAATAAATAACTCATTGTGTAATTAATTTAACTGTTAATAAAAACAGAAAGAGATGTATGCGCAGTAGAAAATGTTTTAGCATTTTTTCATGTGGTTGCAATTGATACAAATCTATCCACTTAATTGGATGCAAAGATACTATTTTTTCCGTATCTCAGAATCATAATATTTACAAAAAAATAAACCTGCACTTTTCAGTACAGGCTTATTTTTGTTTTATTTCTTATTTTACTTGGCGCTAGCCCAATCAAATAATTGTTTACCGTTACTGTTTTCAGGGTCGAGTTCAAGAACTTTTCCTGCATATTCTTTTACTTTAGCCTTATCATCTGCTTTTTTAAGTTTATCAAATTGCAAATAATAGTAGTAGCTTAAATAACTATATGCTTCAATCAGAACATTTTTATTAGGTTCTGCGTCAGCAAGGAGCGTTTCTATTGTCTTGTCATAGAACTGTTTTGCTAATCCTTGTTCTGAAGTTGGATCCATCTGGTAATTCACACGGGCTCTCATATAATTACCCAAATAACTATCCGGCTTAAGTTCCGCAACCTTCGCATATGCTTCATCTGCTTTTTTCAACAATGCGAGGCCTTTTCCCTTTATTTCAGGATCTTCATTTCCCATCAACGATTGACCTGCTGAAGTATAGTAACTACCTAACTGGAAATAATCTTCCGCATTGGCTGTTACACCTGCCATGTTAAGGTATTGGTTGTAGTATTCGGCTGCGCCTGCAAAATCTTTTTCACTTGCACTTGCAGATGCTATTGATTTAAGCAAAGCAACTTTAGATGGATCTAGTTCAATGGCCTTTTTGAATTGCTCCACAGCACCTTTTTTATCTCCGTTTTCGCTTTTCAGATTACCGTAAATCAAATAGTCTTGTACAATATATTTAGATGTATCAATTCCTGGTCTAAGAGGTAGACTAAAGAATTTATCACCTACTTCAAGTCCTTTTTCGTATTCTTTAGAGTCATTCAAACTATACATTAACAAACGATTCAATACAAAATCATTTGGTTCTTTTTGCATTCCTTCTGCTATAACCTTTTTCGCATCTTCATAGTTTCCTGTAAAGAATTGAGCGCCGGCATAACGGCGAATATCATCTACTGTGTAGTCGCCTCCGCTAAAGAATTCCTTATAGGCAGGGATAGCTTCTGCATATACTCCCTCTCTGTAATTCAAATCAGCTAGATCTTTATATGCAATTTTATAATCAGGACGGATTTCTATCGCTTTCCTCAACAATTCCGTAGCCGTTTTACGGTTGATAAACTCGTAAACTTTAGCACCTTTCATGTATGCCAACACGCTATTAGGATCGTTATATATAGCCTGATCGTACTGAGCAGCAGCTTCTCCCGGTTTATTTTCTTTAGCTAACATATCACCTTCAAGAATATAGGAATAAGGAGATTTCTTATCCGCCTTGCGAAGCTCCTGGATAGCCTTTACTGTTTCGTCTTTCATTCCGTTATCGAGGAATGCTTTAGCAACAGCCAAACCGATAGATATATCTTTCTTATTTTTTTTCTGAATATCTGTAAGTGTTTTAGTAGCTTCTTTTGTATTCGACTTTAGCTCTAGCTTTGCTAATCCGATAGCTCCAAATGGAGATTCCACATTAGCCGAAGAAGCTTTTTCGTACTGAGATTTAGCTTCAGCCATATTTCCTCCTTTATAAGCTATTTCGCCCAAGTAGAAATGATATTCAGCGGGAGACTTTGTCAGATTTTTTGTAAAATAGTCTTTCGCCAATTTAATTTCGTCAAGACTCAAATAATCATATCCGGGATTATTCTGAGCCATTGCTGTAATGCTAATAATGAAGCCCAGTAACGAGCCTAAAAAATACTTCATTTTCATCTTATAGTTATTTACAATTAATATTTATTTCTTTTAATCCAGTGTCTGATTGATCCTAACCAACCTTGTTGGCACTGTAGCCGGATAAAGCCCGGCTTTAAGTATAATTTTTTGCCCCTTTTCGCCAGCCGCGAAGCGTACAAAACCTGCCGGCAACCCTTCCCTCACATCTGATATTATTATATAAATATCACGTGTCAGAGGATATTTTTTTAGTACCAAATAAGCGGCGAAAGGCTTAAAACTATTTGCGGCTGTAGCCACTTCTTCTCTACTTACCGACATTACATTTATATTATTGATAAAACTCAAATTTGTAGAATCGGATGGATTACTTATCCAGTTGACTCCTATTATGCCTAACGCATTAGGATTAGATGCGACATAATCTATCACTTGTTGATTTGGAGTCCGATCTTTCAAATTCGCTGTTTTTATACTATCCGCTGCTCTGGCTTTGACATGATCACCTAATTTCTGTCCGGCATGCAATATTGAATCCCGAACAAACCTTACTGTACTCGAATTTGGGCTATCAAATGTCACAGCAATATTGCCAAGAGGTGATTTAGGATCCAGTTCTTTCCACGAACGAATCTCTCCTGTCATTATTTTTCTCAAATCAGATACTGTTATTAAAGTATCGTTATTTTTTTTATTTACAATGAGAGCAAGACCATCTATCGCCAATTTTTGTGAACGAAGGGTCTGCTTTCTATCTTTTATTATTTGTACTTCGTTTGGTGTAAGTTCGCGAGCCGCAATTATAAGGCGCAGGCTATCCTTCATAAATAAATTAAATACTTCGTTTTCACTTGTATACTGGGGAACAATGAGCGCTTGTGGATACAAAGCCCCAAAGACATCGACTTGTTCTTGTATAACCGGAGCAAAACACTCATCCACAGCAAATGTGGCTACACCGCTTGTCAGAGTATCAGTCCGTGTTATTCTCTTTCTACCACAAGATGAAAAGAAAATAAATATCACACATAAAATAAGACTTAGATTTCTCATAACATACTTTTTATAGATAATTCTTGATAATTCAGACCCCTTTCCATACCCGGTAGGCTCTGAACAAGCCATATGCAAAAAACAATACACCTATTATCACACGAATAATATCATTAGGCATAAACTCCTTAAAAACGGATGTGAATACGACTAAAATAGATATGCACACATAAAAAAGCACCATAACTATTCCGTAAATGACTTTTGCTGACAGCTTATTTCCTTCTTTCATATATCTAAAAATTGGAAAAAAGAAGAGAAGATGTCTTTCATTCCAGCTTCTCTTCTTTCTAAATCTTATTTGTAATCTCTATAACAAATATTTCACAAAATATTCATCTTAGTTTTGCAGACGGAATTGAATTGGAAGGTTAAAGTACACAGGTACATTCAAACCATTCTGTTTCCCGGGAATCCACTTTGGCATAGACTGCACCACTCTGACAGCTTCTTTGTCACATGATGGGTCAATACCACGCACAACTGTTACATTTTCTATTGCTCCTGTTTTAGATACAACGAAACGAAGAGTTACACGACCTTGGATACCAGCTTCCTGAGCAACAATAGGATATCTCAGATTGTCACGGATGAACTTCTGCATTTCAACCTCTCCTCCCGGAAAAGTCGGCATTTGCTCTACTGTAACGAACGGCTTCTCTTCAGCCTGCTTTTCTTCGACAATTACCTTATGCTCTCTCAATTCTGCAATATCAACACCTTTGTCGCTAGTTCCTTGTACAGACGCTACCGAAATTTGGATTTTTGATTCCTGTATTTCATCCTGCGATTTCATCACATCTTTATCTGAAACATCTTCGTCCTTAGCAATTGTAGGAGGAACGAACTGAACTGTTGTTTTCAATGGAGGAGGGGGAGGAGCAGTCTCCTGCATAATCTTATTCTCTTCCGGTATATCCTCAACCGGAATATTTGAAAGTTCAAAAGTTTCATCGATGTTCTCCTGTTGGTTTTGCGCCAATTTCTTGATCTCACTTATCAACCCCGGAAGGGCTGATACGAATCCCGCAAAAAGAAGAATTACTAAAAACGCGACAATATGTCTTTTCGATGATGACTGACGTAGTTTGTAGGCTCCATATTGCTTATTTTTACCTTCAAAAACCACATCACACCATTCCGAGGAATTTAATTTAATGTCTTTTCCCATAATTTTAGTCCTTTTTTAGAATGTGATTACTTTTTTGGTGGTGCGGCGCTAGCCCCATAAGCCCCGTTAGTTTTCAGGTTTTCAAGTAAGAACTGATCACCTTCTGCCATGTCCACAATAGCATATTTTGCTATACTACATATTGCCATTTCGTCCAAAGCGTCTACAAGATTTTTATAAGTCGCTTCCGATGTCGGTTTTATAACAACCACCTGTCCATCTTTGTCATCCTTAATCTCTTTCGACTGTTCTTTAAAAGCGTCTTCCGATATTTTCTTATCGGTTCTTTCTTTTCTCAGATCTTTCATCTTAGCCACAATAGGAGCATTGCGTTCTAACAATATCTTGCGGATACCTTCGGGAGAATAGTCAGTCTCCTTTAATGAAGTGTAATCTGCATAGTTAGGCATTCCTGTATAATAATACAATTTATTATCTGCTCCTAAGATGAGAGTAACTGCTTTGGATTCTTTTACCTTTACTTGATCCTCTTCTGTCAGTTTCTGATCTGTTGGCATCGCAATATCCATAATTTGCGGTTTACTCAACGTTGTACAGAACATAAAGAATGTGATCAATAACATATTCATATCCACCATTGGTGTAAAGTCTACCCTCAAAGTCTGTTTTTTGGGTTTCCCTTTTTTCTCTTCGCCACCCGATTGTTGTACTTCTGCCATAATTTTTTTTTCTAATTATAGGTTAAAATCATGATTACACATCCGGCATAGCCTTCAGAGATGTTACCAAACTATATCTGTTCTCTTTAATAGTAACCAGTCTTTTCATCACAACATCTACAAGAGGGAATTGTGTTGTCTGGTCAGCCTTAATGGCAATCCCCATATCCTCGCTTATTTCACGCGCGTGTTTTACCCAACGTGAAAATTGGTCGTTCACGCTGTCAATGGGCACGCCCCATTTTTTTATTTCAGCATCTTGCTCGCTTAACGATAAATCCAAAAATGCAGACATCCGGTTCATAGGAACACCAATATGAGTTTGGTCCATGAAAGATCGTATTTGCTTTGGAGTAAATGTTACGCCGAAATCTTTCCCCATGGCTTCCAGCAAGTCTTGTTTTCTTTTATCCGCAGGCTCAATGTTCAGGAACACTTTACCGCTCGGATCTACCAAAATATTCAATACATTGTAGTCAGGCACCTTTGTTTCGGATACTGATTGTGGTGTTTGCACCTGTACTGGTTCTTTCGGCAAGAAAGTTGCTGTTAGCATGAAGAATGTGAGCAAGAGTACAGTAACGTCACTCATCGCCGTCATGTCGATGAATGTACTGTTTTTCTTGACTTTAGTCTTTCCCATCTTCTTGTTTTTACTTATTAGAGTAGAATTTCATAAAAATTCCACAAATCTTTCTGAAAAAAATCGATTATTTAGATAAACCACCGTGTAGAGTAGTATAAGTTTGGCCGATAGCAAAACCTACCTCGTCAACAGCATTAGTAATATCTTCAACTTTTCCAGAGAAAAAAGAATAAGAAATGATAGCACAAGCACCTGTACCGATACCCATCGCTGTATTCATCAGGGCTTCAGAGATACCAACGGCCAGCTGTGTCGCATCAGGAGCGCCCTCTTGTCCCATAGCGCTAAATGATTTGATCATACCAAGTACTGTACCGAATAGTCCCATCAATGTACCTAGTGTAGAAATAGTAGCGATAACCGACAGGTTTTGTTGTAAGTATGGAAGTTCCAAAGTAGTAGCTTCCTCGATTTCCTTTTGGATCATTGCAGCTTTTTCATCATTATGAACATCTGTCAATTTTTCAACATCTGCATATCTGATCAAACCGGCTTTAAGGATATTAGCTACTGAACCTTTTTGTTCGTCGCAAAGTTTAGAAGCACCAGCGATATCTCCGGCTTCCAATTTAGCTTTTGCGTTCATCACAAATTTTGCAGTGCTTCCTTTACCGCTAGCTCTGTTTAATGCAAAAAATCTTTCAACAGAAAGAACTAATACTGTAAGCAACAGCGTGATTACGATAGGAATTACAAACCCACCTTGAAATAACGTACCTAATATGTTTCCGTTAATAGGATGTCCTTTTTCATCAAAGTTACTTGGACTTCCAGCAACTACGTAGAAGAAAAGATGTGCTACAATCAGACATCCAATAACTACTAGGAAAGCAGAAACGCCTTTCGATCTTGGTTTTTGGGTTGGTTGTTGTTTTTTAGTTTCCATAATGATAATAAATAATTTAAGTTTAGTGAATCAATTTTTTTTATTTTATTTATATTTATCTCCGTTCAAATCAAAAAAATGCCCTAGTGACAATCTTTAAGGGTACAAATATACTATTCTGTTTTTTCTTTCAAAGTATCTTGTCCCAAATATTGCACTCAGACCTACGCTCTTAACTAAATATAACGTCGAAAACAATTTCTAATAGAGAATAATTAAACAAATTCAAAGGTTTTATATTACACATGTGGTTTTCTATCAAGTCAAGTGTCCCACAAGGTATTAAAGCAAACTCTTTCTTATATTTCAGCTAACAAAAATAGGATTAAATATTATTCCATGCAATTAAAAAATATAAAAAAGTCTTATTAAATCTATTTATCAATACATAACTCATCATTAAGAGCTATTACCGCGTCTTTGTACGATTCTCTTTTAATAACAAACTGCATATTAACCTGACGCAAGGATTGAGCGAAGCTCTCCACGTTTATTTCTCTTTCAAATAAAGCTTTCGATGCCCGATACAAGAAACCGGGCAATGCTATATTAGTACCCATAACGCACACCAAAGCAACCCGTTCGACAGTGACCTGATAGAAACTACTTTCCAGATCTGTTATCAGTTCGCGGGATTTATAGTTATCCCAAACAACCATTGTTATCGAGTTGGCATTCGTGGATTTAAGGATGTAACTAACACCGAATCTGGCAAATATCTGCATTATTCTTAAGTCGAAACCAACCTCGCCGACCATCATCGGATCGTGTATTTCAATAGCCAGAACCTTGTCTGTCCCTGAAACAATCTCTATCTTAGGTATCTCTGACACATATTCCCGAGTAATCAGTGTCCCCGGATGCTCCGGCTCGAAAGTATTTTTTATGCGAATATCTATATTCGCCAATTCCAAAGGCTTAGATGCTTTAGGATGGATAGCCTCCATACCTATATCTGCCAACTGGTCGGCTATTATATAGTTAGTGCGACCTACCGGAACGACCTTGTCAACTCCGACAATGTTAGGGTCTGCACTTGATAAATGATATTCTTTATGGATAATTGCCTCCTTTGCATTTACTTCTACCGCGACTTTACTAAATGTGACTTCGGTATATCCCCGATCGAAAGCTCTCATAATACCCTCTGTACCTTTGGTATAACCGGTAACCACACACATAACTTTGCTGAAGTCGATTCCTTTGAAAGCCCTATGTATGCGTTCATCTATAGTCAACGGCAGTGAGTCGTTAAATCCACAGAGGTCTATAAACCGCGCCGATACTCCGTTATTATTCAATATATTGACCGTATTCCACGCCGAGTGGGCTTCTCCTAACGAAGCTAGTATTTCGCGTGCTGCCAGGCAAATATCTTCGGCATTCACATAACCGGACGCCATCACCTTGCTCAAGCTATGAAGCATTGTTTTGGCTTGTTTGATACGGAACGTTATAAACTCTTCCGCTTCCTTCTGATCCAATCCTATTTCTTCAAATCCTTTATTGATCATCAGCAGGCGCTGGCATAAGCTATCTAACCCTATACTGTAATCGCTATTTTCGAGAAATTGCACGTAGACACCCGGCTCTCCGGTTTTTTTATGTTCCAAAAGCCAGTTAGTCACATTATTATACGCCGAAACGACGAAAATACGGTTATACATATCTTCGGGTTTCCTTTTTCCGACAATCACATTTTCCAGTACATCTTTAAACTGGGACATGGATGTTCCGCCAATCTTCTCTACTGTAAGCATTTCTATATTTAAAATATTTGAGAAAAATTCTGCGCAAAAATAATAAAATAATCTCATACCTTCTACTTATATAGAAGAATGTCATTTTTTTGTTACAAAAAATGATCAGGAGGCAAAACTATTTTAGCGTAAAAAAAATATATAATATATTTGTGTCCGACAGCAAACTATGTTAATTAACAGATTTAGCGAATGAAATACATTCTATCTTTCATCATTTGTATACTTTTTACATCTCAACTTTTGGCTCAAAACTTTAAAGGCCGGATAGTCGACAAGACAGCCACCCCATTGTACGGCAGTTCTGTATTTATTAAAGAAATTAAACAGGGATTGATTTGCAATGAAGACGGGTATTACCAGACAACCCTCGCTCCCGGAAATTACTCGGTGGAATATAAATGCCTGGGATTTAAAACAGAGGAAAGAAAAGTCAAGATTTCCTCAACAGGGACAATCTCAGTCGATGTCACTCTGGAAGAAAACCCCTTTATGCTGAATGAGGTTACAGTATCGAAAGGCGAGGACCCGGCCTACCCTATCATGAGAAAAGCGATAGAAAAAGCTCCTGTTTATGCCAAATCGGCAAAAGCATATACCGCAGACGTATATATAAAAGGAAACGCGGAATTACTTAAAATAGCTTCTCTTGTAGACAAATTGGCTAAAAAAGAAGAAGGCGTAAAGTTATCGGAATTAAAAAACCGCGTATTTGTGCAAGAATCGTTCAGTGAAATACAATTTACGGCGCCTGACAAATATAAACAGACAGTCAAAGCTTTCTCGAGTAGCATACCTGACAATTTAGACTCAAAAGACGCGATGGGTATTACAAGGTCGTCACTGTACAATCCTAAAGCAGGTTCTCTTATATCGCCACTAAATCCTAAAGCTTTTTCATATTATAAGTTTCGATATGAAGGTTTTTCGGAAGAAGACGGACTGGTAATAAACAAAATAAAGGTGGAACCGAAGCTAAAAGATCCGGCGCTTTATGAAGGCTATATTTATATTGCCGATAACACCTGGCATATACATTCTGTGAAACTAAACAGTAACACCTTTGGCGTTAAGGAATTTTACAACATTACGTATCAGGAGGTTAACCCAGGAGTGTATCTTCCAATTACATATCTTACCGAAGTAGATTTGAATATGCTTGGCAATCATATAACCATGAATTATTACGCGTCTCTTACTTATAGAGATATTGAATTGAATAAAGAGGCGGCGGAAGAGGTAGCTAAGAAAGAAAAAGGTAAGAAGAGAGACTTTGAAATAAAAAGAGACACATTATACACAAAAACAGCGGACAGCCTTGCTAACAAAAGAGATTCTATCTATTGGGCCAACATCAGGATTATACCTTTGGATAAAAGGGAAGTATCCAGTTTTGAGAAAAAAGATTCCGTTCAGCAACATCTCGATTCGGTAAGGAAAGAGCATCATAATCCAAAGTTTTCCTTTGGTGATATCTTTACCGGAGGGCAAATCGGCGGGGATTCCAGCAAAGTAGTTATAGAATACGACGGACTGTTCCGTGCTGCTCCCGAATACAATTTTGTGGACGGGTTATGGCTGGGGCAGAAGTTCAGGGTAAAAACCAAACTGAATAAACACAACAGGTTGGAAGTATCTCCATACGTATATTACGCCTTATCCCGAAAAAGATTACTCGGAGGCGGAGACATCAACCTAAGTTACGCACCTATGCGGCTGGGCAAACTAGAAATATCTACGGGCTCGGTTAGTGAAGATTTTAATCCGAATGGTATCCTTCGATTCAATAACGCGACAAATTCATTAATAAAAGGGAATAACTATAATTTTTATTATCAGAAAGATTTTGTTTCCATTACCAACAATATAGATATTTCCAACGGATTAAAACTGATAACAGGGTTTGAAATAGCCCGGCGATCGGGATTAAGCAATCATACGGATTATACATGGGGAAAACGCGGCAAAATATCATCAAACATATATCCTGACGACCGGTTCGACAAAACCGCATACTATGTAGGTATAAACTACACTCCCTATGCTTACTATTCTGTGAGGGACGGGGCTAAACGATATGAAAAGCTTACATCTCCTACTTTCTATTTGAGGTATAGCGAAGGATTTTCTTCGTGGCAAACCAACAATTCCAGATACCGGAAAATAGGACTTGCGGTTTCTCAGAATATTACGTTGAATGAATTTAATCGTTTCAATTATCAGATAAGTGGTGGAACTTATATAGGAAATAAAAACAATCTTCATTTTGCCGATTATCAGCATTTCAATACGTCCAATGTAATGATTAATCTGAAATCTCCGTTTAGCTCTTTTATGTTATTAGACAATTACTCAGCTTCAACTAACAAGTATTGGATAAGCAGTATGTTGAACTACAATAGTAATCATATATTGATTAAACGCATACCATATTTCCAGGGAAAAATGTTTACGGAAACCCTGCATTTAAAGAATCTATATACACCTGATATGAAGTTATATACAGAAGCAGGATACTCTCTGAACATTACCCCTCTATTGAACATAGGTGTTTTTACATCTTTCCGCAAAGCAAAATATCAGGATTGGGGTATTCGTTTATTATTGGATTGGAGCACTGTTAAAAGAGTTTTTTAGAATACCTTGTGATTTCTTCTTTTATGTATCTTTGTATCCCGAAAAACGAAATTATATATGGCTTCAGCAAAATCGTGGATATCGGCTCTACGCCCACGCACTTTATTTCTGGCGACTGCTACAGCCCTTTGTGGAAGCGGCATAGCATATAGCAGTGGTAAATATAGCACACCCGTACTTATCCTAACCATTTTGATTGCCAATATCCTCCAACTATTGTCCAATATGGCTAATGATCTGGGCGATTTCGAACATGGCACGGATACAACAGGCGAACGCGTAGGACCTCAGCGGACGGTGCAAAGCGGAGCAATCACCCCCGGACAAATGAAAAAGGCCATATACATTGCTATCGGGGCAGCTGCCATAGTCGGCAGCTTGCTCATCTACGTTGCCTTGCAGTTTATGGAACTGAAGTATATTCTTATATTTCTGGGATTGGGAGGCGCAAGTATCGTGGCTGCTATTAAATATACAGCGGGAAAAAATCCATATGGATACAAAGGACTGGGTGATATATTTTCTTTTGTTTTCTTCGGGTTGGTATCTGTCGCAGGTACCTATTTCTTGCATTCACATCAACTGGACTTCAAACCCTGGCTACCTGCTATCGGATTGGGATTCCTTACCGTTTGTGTGCTGAATCTTAATAATATGCGCGACATAGACAATGATCGTAAGTCCGGTAAAATTACTATTCCGGTTCGTATCGGTCTGAAGAACGCAAAACTATATCATGCGGCGCTAACGATCGGGGCGATGGCATGCTTTGCCATATACTCCATTATTTATGCAGAACAATGGTATCAGTATCTGTACTTATTCAGTTTTATCTTCTTTATAAAGATACTGATCGATATATTTCGTATCTCTGAAAATCGCCGGCTCGATCCTTATCTGAAATATACATCGATGGGGACATTTATTTTGTCTGTTTGTTTCTGTATTTGCATTAATCTATAAAGATGAAAAAGATAGGATTATTATCAGATACCCATAACTGGTGGGACGACAAGTACGAAAAATATTTTGCCGAATGTGACGAAATATGGCATGCCGGCGACATCGGTTCTCTTGATCTGGCATTACAGTTCGAAGCCTTAAAACCATTTCGTGCCGTATATGGCAACATAGACGACAGTAAAGTACGAAGGGCTTACCCCGAAACTTTGCGTTTTACTCTGGAAAATGTAGATGTGCTGATGACACACATAGGCGGTTATCCCGGGAAATATGATCCTTTTATCCGCCCGATACTTTACGCAAAGCCACCTAAGCTATTCATCACAGGTCATTCCCATATCTTAAAGGTGATGTTCGACAAAAAACTGAACTGCCTGCATATCAATCCTGGGGCTGCCGGAAAATACGGGTTTCATAAAGTCAGGACATTCGTTCGTTTTGTGCTTGACAACGGAAATATCTCTGATCTGGACGTGATCGAATTAAACGATTAATAACCTGTTTTAAAAATATACCGTCTATACGCCCATTCATCCCAGAACAGGTATTGCTTATCTTCATATTTAGTTCCGGACAGAAGGGAATGAATCAATCCGTTACGTTCAACTAACACGGTATGATAGATATTTTTCCCATCATCATTTTGCTTCAACCGGAATTGTATTCTCCTGTTAAGCGCATCGTGCCGAATCATGGTCGTATCAGTCACCGTTTTGAAATCAAAATCGGCTGAAAGATCCTTCTGCATTTTACGGCTGCGATACCATGTCCCTCCGGTCGGGCTTACCAACGGCTTGCCGTTATAGATAACGGTGCTGTCATTATAAGCAATCACATCCAGATAACGATCCTTTGAATCTTTAAGCCAATTTTTCAGTTTATTATAATGGAGTGAATCTTCGTAGCCATAACTACTATCGAGAAAGGCTATTCGCTCTACATCATGCGGAATTTTACCGACACCTGTGATATAATCGAATATAAACCGTCCGCCACCGCTATGTCCATTCAGCATAATAACCGGATGGTAAGGTGCAAAGAGATTACGGAGGCTATCAACAATCTGTTGAATAATCATTTTCCCATTATCAGGATGATTTTTACTCCATGTAGTCCAACTGCTCTTCTCGTAACTCTGCAAATAGGCCACGACCCAGTTATATCCGGGACAAACATCTCTGACAAAACGCATTTGCGCCCCAATATGCTGTATATCATAATGCCAATCATCTCCGTTTTCCATCAACTTGCCCGCTGTCCAGTCTATTGTATTTCCGTTAGGCAAAGCATATAAGACAAGAGCTGTTTTTTTATCTCTATCGAATTTTACAGGTGATGGCGCATTAACAATAATCGTAACATCCGGAAAGGCATCCTTAATAACCAACCGCTGTTCATTCAATCCGTTCAGCGAAAAACCATCCAGATAACAAGTTTTTTTGCGGCTATTATTTTCGGTAGGGTACGCATAATAGTCGCAAGGCTCTTCATCGCTTATAAGCCTACTATATACAGGATGCTTCATTACATCGATATAATGCATTGGCTTACCCTCGACATATATAGTATCTTTAACCAGACGGATGCCATGACTATAATCCAAATACCAATCGACATGACCTGTATAGATAGGCTGAATAGGCTTACCATCAGGCTTATGCCAACCATACAATGCTACTCTGTCATCTTTAGGACTTTCGAGCAATCGCTGTGTAATGATCACATCTTTTTTATGGCCTGCGATAAGTCCAGAACGCCCGGCTCGCTGCCCTTCGATAATATTATTATGTTCTATAAATGTATAAAGAGAATCCCTGTCTTTAGTCAACGGGTGGGGTTCTAACTTTACAACAGCCGAATTATAGACATCATCACTGATTTTACGGGTGGAAAGAAAGCAACCCGACTTATCTGCTATACGTTGCGCGGTAGCAGGTTGTACCGGCATACGGATAAAATCGTTATTTGTACCAATGCACAAGTAGTCCGGAGCAACAAAGTAATACCCCTCTACTATTTTCCCGTCTTTATCTGTAGTTCGCACATCGACTCGCGCAAACTTATTCATAAAATCAGGGCGATTTCCTGAATTAAAACATTCTTCGATAAATAGATCACGGGCATCGGCCGACAGTTTCGACATTTGATTAACTAATTCTTTCCCAAGCATTTTATCTGTTTTAACTTGGGCACAGGCTGCACAGACAGGGAAAACGAATATACCCGTAAGCAATATTCTTCTCAACTTTGATTTCATACAACTGCTTTTAAGATTAACGAAACAAAGATTGTAAAAAATAAGCAGATATCATTGTTAAATGAAGAATGAATTGAAAATCGGCGGAGCCAAAAATTAAAAATGAAGAATGGCGCGAAGCGAAATATTGTCCGGCGCTGGTTTTATCTATAATAGATAAGTAATCTATGATAATTAATGCAACATTCTCTTTGTCATCCTGAGGCACGAAGGATCTTGTTCCTTAAAAGCGGAACTGACAAGAGATGCTTCGTTCCTCAGCATGACAAAAACGAAAATTATGTTGTAATAAATACTTTCCATTACTTAATTTGTAAATTAGCGAATTTGCGAATTAGCAAATGGCGCGAAGCGGCAAAGGCTATAAGCTAATGGCTAATTGACTGTAGAAGTTTGTTACATTTTAGTTAAAAAGTTACGAGTAGACGAGATACGAGGTACGAGTTGTTGACTGTTGCACGTCATTGCGAGGGTTTACCCGAAGCAATCCATTAATAATCAATACTCTGGATTGCTTCACTCCTGTTGGCTCCGCCGATTTTCAATTCGCAATGACGAAAAGGCCTTGCTTACTGATAACTGTTGACTACTGACTGTAGAGGTTTGTTACTTTTTAGTTAAAAAGTTACGAGTAGACGAGGTACGAGGTACGAGTTGTTTACTGTTGACTGTCGCACGTCATTGCGAGGGTTTACCCGAAGCAATCCATTAATAATCAATACTCTGTATTGCTTCACTCCTGTTGGCTCCGCCGATTCTTCGAATTCGCAATGACGAAAAGGTCGACTGTTTACTGACTACTAACTACTGTTTACTGTAGTAGTTTGTTACTTTTTAGTGACTTTGTTGCAACGGCAGTCAAACCGGTATTTTTCTTCACTATCGTAGCAAGTAAAATTAACTCACTTTGTAAGCATCGGGCATACCAATCCCGATGAATTTATTTAATGTCAAACATTTGAGTTT
>BNXH01000036.1 GCA_025999435.1 Bacteroidia bacterium
TAAACAAAAAAACTCGCTCCGAGTTTTGTATAATTATGAATCATTAGATAAGCTCAGACACGTTTTTGTTTTTAACGCCTTTTTCGTCCTATGGGTGCCCCGTACTTGAAGCTAACGGCGCAGCTAAAGCCAGACAAGGCAGCCGCTTGTCGTGCGTCAGCCTCCCGCGCATTAGTTCCGCAGGCGGGGGAACCCACCCGATGCAGGCGGCGTAGAAAGGGACGGGGCGATAGCCCGTTCGTCACTTTCAGCCGGCAAACCGGTTGTGGGTCGCCGAGGGACGAAGCGCTAGCCTTTTGCTTACTTTTGGGCAATGCCAAAAGTAAGAGCAAGCCCGGCAGGGCGCGGCAGTAATGAGCATATGTTGAGAATATAAGCAATAGACGTTTATCTGCTCAAAATAACCGAACGTTTTACACTACAGCAATAACTTTAACTACTGATTGGCATAACTTATAATAAATTTCGATTATGTGATTCAAATTTTCCATATCATAAATAATTTAAAAAGCGTATTATAATTTTATTACTCTTAGCTTTATTCCTTAACTTTGGCGCTAATAAATAATTATCGGCACTACTTATGAGAAAGACATTTGTGTTCCTGATCCTTCTTGCAGCTTCAATAATCGGACTGCATGCGCAAGAACCCTGTGAGTGGTCGTTTGGCCTGGTGGACAAGGGCAATGGTGAAGTAGAACTGACAGCAACCGTCAGTATAGAATCCACCTGGCATATTTTTGATATAAAAGTACCCGATGGAGGGCCACTTCCTACCACTATTACAATTGAGAAACTGAAAGGCGCTACCAAAGTGGGCGGATTGAAAACTATCAATTCGAAACGACTCACTAAGTATGATGATATATTCAAAATGGAATATGGCTACTACGAAGATAAGGCTACTTTTGTTCAACGTCTCAAAGTGACCGACAAAGCCGCCTTCGTGCTCGAAGGAGTTCTTCGCGGACAGGTGTGTAGCGAGATAGACGGACAGTGCATCCCGATAAAGGAAGAATTGAACTTTACTTCTAAAAACCTGCCTGCATCGTTGGTTGTAGCATCGGGCGCTGACACCAAAATAGAAGAAACAACAGCAGAAACGACTGAAACTCCTACTGATGTCGCTCCTTCGGATAGTATAGCGCAAGCCCCTGTCGAAAAAGGCGATTTGTGGACTCCTGTAATAGAAAAAATGAAACCATACGGCGAAGAGGAAGAAGCCGACCAAACATATTGGGTTATATTTATTTCCGGGTTTTTATGGGGATTTGTAGCATTGGTCACCCCTTGCGTATGGCCGATGATACCGATGACTGTAAGTTTTTTCCTGAAACGTAATAAAAAAAGTAAGAAAAAAGCTATTCAGGACGCCGTTACTTACGGATTGGGCATTATCATAATCTACGTTACATTAGGCTTGCTGATAACGGCGATATTTGGAGCCAGCGCCTTGAATAATATGGCAACGAGCGCCGTCTTTAACCTGATATTCTTTGCCCTGCTGATTGTGTTCGGTATTTCATTCCTTGGTGCTTTTGAGTTGGTATTACCATCTTCGTGGACAAACAAAATGGATCGGAAAGCAGATTCTACGACAGGAATATTGAGTATCTTCTTCATGGCATTTACTTTGGCTCTGGTATCTTTTTCCTGTACAGGCCCACTGATTGGCAATCTGTTGGTACAGGCTGCCGGCACGGGTTCTATAATAGCTCCTGCACTGGGTATGCTAGGTTTTGCATTAGCATTGGCCTTACCGTTTATGCTGTTTGCAATCTTCCCATCATGGCTGCAAAGCATGCCAAAATCGGGCGGCTGGCTCAACTCCGTGAAGGTTGTTCTCGGATTTGCAGAATTGGCTTTGGCTCTGAAATTCTTCTCGGTAGCCGACCTCGCATACGGATGGGGTATTTTAGACAGGGAAGTGTTCCTTGTTCTGTGGATTGTGATATTCATCTTGTTGGGTATTTACTTGTTGGGTAAACTGAAATTGCCGCACGACAGCGACTTGAAACATGTTTCGGTTCCGCGCCTGTTTTTGGCTATCATATCTTTTGCCTTTGCCATCTATATGATACCGGGGCTATGGGGTGCGCCGCTGAAAGCTATCAGCGCTTTCTCGCCTCCTTTGTATACACAGGATTTCAATTTGTATAAGGGCGAAGTACATGCCAAGTTCGATGATTACGAAACAGGTATGGAGTATGCCCGCAAAAATAACAAGCCGGTATTGATCGACTTTTCGGGCTATGGTTGTGTCAACTGCCGTAAGATGGAAGCTGCTGTATGGACGGATTCGCAGGTGAAAGAAAAAATAGATAACGACTATGTGCTTATCACACTGATGGTAGACGATAAAAAAGACCTGCCCGAAGTGATAGAAGTTGTAGAAAACGGCAAGACCAGCAAGCTAAGAACTATTGGCGACAAGTGGAGCTACCTGCAACGGCACAAATTCGGTACCAATTCGCAGCCATATTATGTGTTGCTTGATAGTAAGGGTGAACCTGTCGGCCCTTATTATGTGTACAAAGAAGATATACCGGAGTATCTCGACTTCCTGAATATAGGCCTGAGAAACTTCAAAAAACAGGAAGAAACAACGAAAAATCTTAAATAGTTTTTGACGTAAATCTGCTCTCTTTCTCCAAGAAACCATATATTTGTAAGAACCAAAAATAAGATTAACCATGAATGAAAAATACTTTAAACTCAATATCGGGCAGTTAAAAGAAAATGTAACCGAGTTCCAGGAAAGGGTGAAGGAAGGGCTTAAAAAGAAAATGGACGAAAAACCACAGCTCCTATGCATACCTACCTATATAGTCCCGAACAAGCAAATCAAAAAAGCCAGGGTTCTGGTGCTCGATTTGGGAGGAACCAATTACAGGGCGGCTGTTGTAGAATTTGCAAACGGGCAACCCGTGATTCATCCCAAAGACGGATTCAGTAAAAACCTGTCGAAGGAAATGAAGCGCGAAACACCTCCTTACACCGAGGAAGAACTGTTCAGCGAAATAGCTAATCTTATTGAAGGACTCGACCTGAAAGGAGTAGATTCTATCGGCTACTGCTTTTCCTATCCTGCCGATTCGGGAGTCGACGGTGATGCCAAATTGCTTCACTGGACCAAGGGCGTGAATATTCCGGAAATGCCCGGGCATCAGATAGGAAAGCCCCTACTCGATTACCTGAATGCCAATAAAGAAATTAAAAAGAAAACCAAGTTTACCAAGATAAGGGTAATCAACGATACGGTCGCAGCTTTATTCTCGGGTCTTACCGACGTAAAATCGCAGGCTCATATTGGGCTGATCGTTGGCACGGGAACCAATATGGCGACCTTTATGACTTCTAAAAGTATACCGAAGCTAGGCAAAAGCTTTGACAAAAGTTTAGAACTCCCTATCAATCTTGAATCCGGTAACTTCCACCCTAAATACCTGACCGTGATAGATGAAAAGGTAGACCGGGGATCGGACGGCAAGGGGCGGCAACGTTTCGAAAAAGCCGTTTCGGGTATGTATCTCGGTGAAATAATGAAATACGTATTCTCTTGCTACGAGTTTGACGAAGATTTCGACGCGCGCCGTCTGACTTATATTATGAACTATCCGCATATGCACAGGGGCGAATATGTGAAGGCTGCCCGTCAGATATATGTCCGTTCGGCCAAATTGGTTGCTTCATCGTTGGCAGGACTCATTCTCGAACTGGTAGGACAAAGCAAGGATAAGAAGATTACCGATGTGCGTCTTATCGCGGAAGGAAGCCTCTTTTGGAGCGAAGATCGTAAAGGAGAAAACTACAAGGATTTGGTGATGAGTGAGCTTTATCTGCTACTCGAAGAGTTTGGACAAAAGAACATTACCATCCATGTGGATAAGGCAGACAACGCTAATCTCATCGGGTCGGCGATAGCAGCATTGTCCGATACCGTGGAAGATCTGAAAAAGGACAAAAAATAATCGAAACTTAAACCATAGAAAAAGAGGCTGTCCCAAAAGATGGAATTTTCGTCATTGCGAACGAAGTGAAGCAATCCAGAGTATTGATCATTAATGGATTGCTTTACATTTTAGGTTCGCAATGACGGGTGAAAAACAGATAGAAATACAACAATGGAGCATACAAGAGAGCAAAAGATGGAAGCATTTGGCCGGCTTCTCGATATTATGGACGAGTTACGTGTTAAATGTCCGTGGGATGCCAAGCAAACCAATGAAAGCCTGCGTACAAACACAATAGAAGAGGTTTACGAACTGTGCGAAGCTATCATTCAAAACAGCGATGAGGCCATCAAAAAAGAATTGGGCGACGTATTGCTGCATGTGGTTTTCTATGCCAAAATAGGGGAGGAAAAGGCCGCTTTCGATGTTGCAGACGTATGCAATGCCCTTTGCGATAAACTAATATTCCGCCATCCTCACGTTTTTGGTGACGATGCGGCCAAGACAGCCGGTGAGGTGGAAAAATCGTGGGAGCAGATCAAGTTGAAAGAGAAGGGTGGAAACAAAACTGTTCTCGAAGGAGTGCCATCCTCGTTGCCCTCTATCGCCAAAGCCCACCGTATACAGGATAAAGCCCGTAATGCAGGCTTCGACTGGGAGAAGAAAGAGGATGTATGGAATAAAGTATCGGAAGAATTTACCGAGTTGAAGAACGAAATTGCTGACATGAACGAGGATAAGATGGAAGCTGAATTTGGCGACCTGTTCTTTAGTCTTATCAATGCGGCGCGGCTCTACAAGGTAAATCCTGATAATGCATTGGAACGTACCAATCAGAAATTTATCCGCCGTTTTAATTACATCGAACAGGAATCGAAAAAACAGGGACGCAATCTCAAAGATATGACTCTCGCCGAAATGGATGTCCTATGGGAACAGGCCAAGAAGATGGAGTGATGATGTGGCTACTGATTGCAGTAATAAGGATATTCTATTCTAAGGCAATCCCCTTCAAAATTTATTTCTTTTTCTGGATTGCTTCGTCGACTAACGTCTCCTCGCAATGACGGGATCACCTTACCGTGAACGTCATTGCGAGGGCTTGTCCCGAAGCAATCCATTGAATCAGCCCCTCCAACCTCCCCATCGGGGATTCTCCACTTTACCCTGCTATATTCTGCTGTCATCCTGAGTGGAACGAAGGATCTCCTTCGATTAAGGAGATGTTTCACTCCGTTCAACATGACAAAGAGAATATAACAATTCAGAACTTAACAGCCCTGCCCTCCGGGGGAAGTAAAGGGGGCTCCGTTTTGTTCGCAATGACGAGAGTTTTACCTTTTGACACACCTTTTTTGTTTGCTCCTCTCGGATATTTAAATCATAACTACTTGTATAAAGAAAAAAACCACCTCCACGATAGAGCGCTATACGTGTCAGTGGCTGTAGTTTCTTAAAGCTTTGCACTCTATCCTGCTTTTTTCGAGCCATATTTTGCCTTCGCAAATTCATATACGCCCGGTAAGATCGATAGGATTATAATAAGAACAACTACAAGCTTTAAATTGTTCTGCACAATCGGATGAGTTCCAACGGCATAGCCCAGCAAACAGAATATTGTCACCCATGCAGCTCCTCCTATTACATTAAATGAAAGAAAGTGCTTATATGTCATTTTACCCATACCTGCTACAAAAGGAGCAAATGTACGGACGATAGGTACAAAGCGTGCTATAATAATGGTTTTACCACCGTGTTTCTCGTAAAAATGATGCGTTTTCTCCAGATACTCCTGTTTGAAAATTTTCGAACGCGGATTGCTGAACAGCTTTTGCCCGAAATATCGCCCGATACTGTAATTGACTGCATCGCCCAATATGGCGGCAGCAATAAGTACTCCCAGTAACCAATAGATATGTAAATGATTGCCCGGATTTGCCGTGACAGCTCCGGCCAGGAATAAAAGAGAATCGCCCGGAAGAAACGGTGTTACAACCAAGCCTGTTTCACAGAAGATAATGAGGAATAAAATAGCGTACACCCATGTGTCGTACTCATTTACCAAATAATTGAGAGCATCCTGAGTGTTGAAAAGCAGTTCATGGATAAAAGCCCATGCTTCGTGTAAAAATTCCATTTATAAATTTTAAGTTATGAGTTATAAGAGCCCCCTTTAATCCCCCAAGGGGGCGTTATTTTACCAGCAATCCCGCTGCAACTACATCTCGTTTTTCTTTTCCTGCAACCAGTTCTACCAGTTTCAAGGCAAAGTCGATAGTCAGTCCGGGACCACGTCCTGTTGTTATATTTCCATCTACTACCACGGCTTCGCTGGTTTGCAGATTTGCACCTGCCAGATATTGCTCAAATCCCGGATAACAAGTCGCGTTCTTGCCGTTCAGCAAACCCAGTCCGCCAAGCACCATCGGTGAAGCACAGATAGCTGCTACTTTTTCTCCTTTGTTGGCAAAGGCAAGCACTTCTTTTTTCATGCCTTCGTGTTCGTTATATTTAGTTGTTCCACCGGGTAGAACAAGCATTTCGGCTTGTGAAAAATCGGTTTCTTCGAACAGTAAGTCGGCTGCTATAATAACTCCGTGGCTTGCAACCACCTGTTTGTTGCCGGTAAGCGATACGGTTTTCACATCCAACCCGGCACGACGCAGAACATCTACGGTCGCCACAGCTTCAATCTCCTCAAATCCGGTCGTGAGAAATACGAATATTGTTTTCATACCTGTTTAGTTTAGATTAAATTTATATGTGATTGTTCCTTTTTGGTTTGTCACCGAAGACACTTCGTTGAATTTGGTGCGTCTGGCTGCACGGATAGCTTCGTCGCGCAGATTAGAGTTCGGAGTGTTTGTTCCCTTTCCTATGGTGGCTTCTACCACATCGCCTTTTGCATTGACAAGGATATCTACGACAACAGTGCCGTAATCGTTTTCGGAATAAGTTGGCTTAACTAATCCACCGCTACCCAAACTGCGCCCGCCAAGGGCAAAAGAGCCCCACCCGCCGATTCCGCTTGTAGCGCCATAACTGGCGTTTCCGGTAGGTACACCCTGTGTGCCTGTACCCTGTGTATTGCCACGGCTACCACTACCTGTACCGTTGCCAAACAGTCCGGACATTTGGTTGTTTATCTGTCCTTTCTTGGCGGCTTCCTGTTGCGCTATGCGATCGGCTTCGGCTTTTTTGAGGCGTTCTGCTGCCTCCTGTTGTTTTTTTTCTTCGGCTTTTTTCTTTGCTTCCTTAATGGCTACTGTTTCTTCAAAATCCTGGGTGACAGGAGATTTTTCCGCATTAGACGCTACGGGTTTTGTCGTTTTCGTAGTGTTTTCTACCATCGGGATAGGGTCTTCGACCACATTGGGCGAAGTAGCTTCGTCAGCTCCCACATCACCGTTGCCCCTGCCAAAAGGCTCATCATCGCCAAAGGCATCGGCTACATTCCCAAACATGACGGGTATGCCTTCCAATTCTTCGGACTGACGCGTAATCGGTGTCAGATCGAGAGTATAAAGTAGAAGGGCCAAAATAATCAGTAGATGGAAACCTACGGTAACCCCTAAACTTATTGCTTTGTCTTTTTGCTCTTCCATATCTTTATTATTTTATTGTCAACTGTATCCTCTCGCCGTTCTATCGGATGGGCGCATTATTATTTCGGTTTGACGTATCCTACCGGATTACGCGCTTTAGGCTCACTGATGATTTTTTGTCTTGCCGCCAGTTCTGACAGTGCAAGATAAATTTCATCGAATGATTTTTGGTTATCTTCATCGATGTCGTTGTAGCCGGCAAAGACCTCCTCTATATACTCTTTAAGCTCTTTGACTTCCCTTTGCAATAGCTTTACTTCATTAGCCGTAGGATTCATAAGCAACTGACGCACTGCTACAAAAGCGCGCATAATACCCATATTAATCTGTACGGCAGTCTTGGATTTAAGCACACTGCTTAACATAGCGATTCCAAGTTCCGTAAAAGCATAGGGTAAGTATTTTGAATGCTTTCCTCTACCTTCAGTCTTTAAGGTCACAAATTGTGATCTTAAAGAATCATATTCACTTTTAGTTAATTCGAACATAAAGTCATCAGGAAACCGTTCTATATTTCGCTTTACGGACTGGTTCAACACTCTTGTCTCTACCTGATACATACTCGCCAAATCGAAGTCGAGCATTACTTTCATGCCTCTTATCTCGTATATTTTATTTTGTATTACTGAAAGCTCCATCTTTTTTTTGACAGTTCGGTTTCTTTATCGTCAAAGTTATATTTTTATATTCTTCAAACAATTTTTATAAGCTTGGATTGTTTTTTCCAACCCCAGATATAAAGCGTCGCTAATAAGTGCATGACCAATAGAAACCTCATCCAGAAAAGGGATGTTTGTATACAGGTAGTTCAGGTTTTCGAGACTCAGGTCGTGACCTGCGTTTATTCCCAATCCTAATTTCTTCGCTACTTTGGCTGCTTCCATAAATGGAACTATAGCTGCTTCCTTATTCCTGGCATATTCGCTTGCATAAGGTTCGGTATAAAGTTCAATCCGGTCTGCCCCAGCCTTTGCCGCATGTTCTATAACTTTAAGGTCTGTACCTACAAAAATGGAAGTGCGTACACCAACAGCCTTGAATGTGTCTACAAGATCGGATAGAAACGATTGGTGCTCTACAGTATCCCACCCCGAATCGGACGTAATAGCATCCGGCTTGTCGGGAACAAGAGTTACCTGTGTCGGCCTGATAGTTGTTATCAGATCTACGAATTTCTGCGCCGGATAACCTTCTATGTTGAATTCGGTTCTAATTTTAGCTTTCAGGTCGTATACATCCTTAAATCGTATATGTCTTTCGTCGGGACGGGGATGTACGGTAATTCCTTCAGCCCCGAATTTTTCGCAATCGATTGCTACGTTCACTACATCCGGGACATTTCCTCCACGTGCATTGCGTATAGTTGCAATCTTGTTGATGTTTACACTAAGTTTGGTCATATAAAACAATTAAAAAAGATCATTCTGCTTTTACTTTATTCAAAAGTATATTTGTTAGTCGAAACTTTTTGCCAACTTTGCGAAATGATATACGTCGCAAATGTAACACGAATTAACGAAATAGCGGGTATCAGTTCCAAATTATTAACAGCTTAGAAGCTCATTTGTTTTGTAATGGGAGCCAATTTTTTTAAGAATGAGACAGACAATGAAAATAGCTATATTCGGAAGTAAACATCAGAAAAAAGGTCAGGTAGAAAAACTGTTTGAAATTCTGCAACGAAATAATGCGGAGATATATCTTCAGGAAAAATTTTATAATTACCTGAAAGATATGTTACGTCTCGACTACAAAATCGAGGGTATAATCAAAGGTAACGAATTTGATGCAGACCTGGTAGTGAGTATAGGCGGCGACGGTACATTTTTGCGCGCGGTTTCTGTGATAGGGAAAAAGAATATTCCTATACTTGGTATCAATGCCGGACGGCTTGGATTCCTTGCCGATGTGGGTGAAGAAGACCTTGAAGATACTTTTGCCGACATATTTTCGGGAAATTACAGGATAGAGCACCGGAGCCAATTGCATTTGTCGACCGAACATAAGGAATACCAGGGCTTCAATTATGCCCTAAATGAAATAGCAATTCTGAAACAAGATACGGCGTCTATGATTACCGTGCATGCCCATATCAACGGGGAATACCTGACATCGTACGAGGCTGACGGACTGATCATAGCAACGCCTACAGGTTCTACGGCTTATGCCCTGAGTGCGGGAGGGCCTGTGATGACTCCCGATTCGGCCAGTTTTGTGATAGCAGCGATCGCTCCTCATAGTCTGGGTGGCAGGCCGTTGGTGGTAAGGGACGATTGCGAAATAACGTTCGATGTGGAAAGCCGTAACAATAGTTATCTGGTTTCGCTGGATGGCCGTTCCAATATATTCAGGACGGGGACAAGGCTAACTGTCAAAAAGGCTGATTTCGATCTTCAAGTGGTTAAGCGAAAAGATAATTCATTCTATAATACTCTCCGCAACAAACTGATGTGGGGCGTTGATCCGAGGCAAAGCTGAGGCAGTCAACAGTTAGCAAGAGGTTCGTCATCGCGAGCCTAAAAGGCAAAGCAATCCGGAAAACTAAATTCCGGATTGCTTCATTTCACTACGTTTCACTCGCAATGACGATAAAAATCGAATGTTTAATTACATACGCTTCTTCCTGTGATAATATATTTATTCTTTCATTTTCACTACATTCGGCCAATTACAGACCGAAGCAAACCCTTACCTCCGGTAATGGAGGTTGATTACCAAGGATTGATTCCGCTGACAGCTGCTTTCCTGATAGCCCAGGCCACAGCGTTTAACTCCAAAGCCGAGTTATAAACAACGCGTTTATAAGTAGCGTCGCCCGGCCCATATAATTTAGATTTAGGCTTGTAGGCACTATCGAAAGTTGTAGGAGTTGCATCAGATGAATTATTGTTAGTGTCGGACCCCGTACTATCCCCAAAATATACAAAATTTTTACTGTTGTTATACCATACAATCGAATAATCCGAATCTATACCTGTTTTCGACGTAGATTGCGCTGTACAAACCTGTACGGAGTTTGGAGGTAAACTAGTCAGTACAAAGGAGTTATTAGATGCATTATCCTCACCCCAATACATTCCTGCGAGGTTGCCGAATGGCCCGTTTATGATAGGATCAGCAGAATTGTTCGCTATTTGATATACATTGTCATCCCCTCCTCCGGTCTGGGTCTGGGCCGTCGATAGTCCTGCAAAGAGGCCACTTATCATATAATTAACGTTATCTCTGCTATAACCATTACTACCATTATCCGCGGTAGCAAATATTAAGCAACCACCCGCATGGACATAATTATAAAGCGCCGTAGCTAATGCACTTGACGGTGGAGCGCCAAATGAGAAGTATAAAACAATATCAGGATATTCTTTAATAGCACCAGTACCGTAACCATTATTCAAGTAGTTTACTGCGTTACCTAAATTAGTGCCAACATTCCATAGAGAGCTGAGAGGCGACTCCATCTTTACTACGCCATCAGCCCCAAAGTTCCTTGCGGCTTTAAGAGCGTTCTCTCTTGGCCCTCCATTCCATGAATAATTATATAGATCTGTAGCTCCAATGATAGCATATTTCATCGCGGGCAATGTGACGGGGATAATAGCGGAACATTCCAGGGAGCTTAATGGCGTATTCGCTTTTATTGTAAGCTGAATGTCTTCGTTTATAGTAGGTTTTCCGTAGCCCTGCAATATTACAGTTTGTCTTCCTGCACTGGCAAACGATCCCGAACCCTTAAAGTAGATACCGTTTTTTGTTTCCGTATATATATTATATGAGCCTGACTGGGATACGTTGATTTGCATTGTTATTACATGAGTACCATTCTGCAGAGTCCTGTTTTTAACATATTGGCCTTGTACCACAGTAGCCGAGCAGACCATTTCGTATTCGGCGATCTTTTCCTGTACCGTTATTTTAGGCTCACACCCCGCAACCAGACTTATTCCACTGAATTTTAATTCATCCGTTCGTACTAAAGCAGGCGTTCCTTGCGCGGGAACTTTTACTGTTATTCTCCCTGTTTCCAGAGCAACTCCCGTGTAAAAAAAACTATAGCCGTTGCCTGACAGGGCCGCGATAACGAAAGAGCCTTTTTTGGTTACATCCAGGTCTATTTCCAGATATTCATTACCAGTTACGGGGGTTCCTTCTATATAGGAACCGTTTATCCTGATAGCGGAACAATCGACAGGCCCGATAACCGCCGCTCCGTCCTGGTTCAATTTCACCCATTCATCCATATTCCACATATATAGGCCTTCATCCATGTTAATGGCTTTTGGATTCACATTATAAACGACCATTCCCGTCGCTTTCAGTTTCTCGTCGGCTGTCGCGTTGTCGGACCATACTCCGCCGCCGGTATCGACGCCACCATATAGAGGGGTCAGTTTTGCCGCGTCGCGAAGGAAAACCTTTGGATACAGCACTCCTTTTGTAGCGTTTTCAAGGCTGGTGACATCCGATGTCGGGTTAGTGGCATCTGTTTCTTTATGGTCCAGTAAAGCTCCCCTTTCAGGGGAAATTCCCGACCCTATTGTTACTTGAGCCGACAAGTTCAAGTTTCCTGATAGTATGAACAAGGAACATATAAACAAAATCAATAATTTTGCTTTCATCATTTTCTTTAGTAAATTAGTTTTATAGTTATTTGATATTTAAGTAATTGATAAATATACCAGAACATTTAACAAATCCGGAATTTCCCATTTCCGGGCGAAAACTGTTCTATTCTTTCCCGTCCCATTGGTATAAGCCTGGGTACGAATTTCTTTATTTCATTTCGAAATTAAAATTTCGTACAATTTTGTAGTTTGTTATCGTTTAGTTCTTTATCTTAATTTGTGACAAAGTTATAACAAATAGAATAAAAAACAAGTATGTCTTTTTGCAATTAATCACCTTTATCGTTTCTTTTTTTACAGGAATACGGGCAGATAAATGCTATATACGCAAAATAAAATAACTTTATGCCAGATTATGCGTTTTTTTTTCTTTTTATGGATTTTTGAGCCATAAAAGGAGGAAAAGCCCAAAAATAGTATGTAGTATATGCAGGGATGCGGCTGTCATGGTTTTTATATCCGTCAATTTTGAGATTCGATAATGTATATCCCTGAATTGTTTAATTAACATTATATCATTAGATTTACTTATCAGCGTCGATTTCCTGATTACAGAGTTTAACCATCTCTTTTGAATATCGCACATCAGATGATTATCTTCTATTACGATAGGGCTTTCGGGATAGATCCATAGCTGCAACATCAGTTTATCGTCATATTCATAGTAAATGCAGGCAGAATTAAGGTTAAAATGGGAAAAATATACGGAATATGCCGATCCGGTTTTAGTCTCGCCTGTCCGTACAATGGTTTCACAAAATGCTAATAATTCAAATAATTCCTTTTGCAGGACATGCATATCTTCATTGGAAATAAATCCCAAACGGTAGAAATACTGTATCTCTTTAATAAGTCCGTTAATAGCCGCGCTGTCTACAATACAGGTTATATTTCTCAGCTGATTGAAGTAATAGGCGCTTTTTTTATGTAAATCGTGTATTTGAGGTATGATTTTAATATCGGAGAACTGGCTCATCAACGGTATCTGTCCTATCGAATTCAGATAAAGACAGTATTCAAACTTAAAAAGAGTTTCATATGGAAAAAGAGTCAGAGGCATCCGGTTAATAGCGGCAATGATATTGAGGTCTTTGGCGCGAGCCAGTTTTTCCATAATTATATTACCCTGTTCCAGCTTATCGATAAAAATACTGTTCGGGCTTTGAGCTATATTGACAGGCATATCAAAAAAAACACGCCTGCCCGTATCCATGACAAGCACGCTGTCGATCGAAAAACCAAGATCACGGGCAATAGTTACAACTTCCTGAAAAGTAAACGGAATCTGGTTGTTAATCCGGCGATAAACAGATTCTTTACCTACGCACAATAAATCCATCAGGTAGGTTATTATTTCTTTCTTATCAGCAAATCGCTTGGTTATTTCACTGATTATTAATTCATTCGGGTTATTCATATAATTACAAATAAAGAAGACACGAAAGTAATCTTTTTTAATAAAAAATAGACATTATATATCAAAAAAAATTTGGGATATATGATTATCCCAAATAAGCAAATGAAAAGTATATGTAATTTTTTGTCTGTCAGGACATTCATGTCGATAGAAGAAATGCAATTTTTTATCGATGGGGCTGTCCCAAAAAATGGAATTCCCGTCATTGGTAACGAAGTGAAGCAATCCAGAGTGTTGATTATTACTGGATTGCTTCGGGCTATCGCCCTACCAATGACGCATAAAAGACCTTTTGGGACAGCCTCTTCCGAAAGGCTTACCGGCTCCAAAATTCAAGATATTTCTTTGCGACAGAAATATAGTCGTGATTTTTCTCTACAAATTCGCGGCTCTTACGCGATATTTCCGGAATTTCTTTCTTGTTCAGTACAAGCCATTCCAGTTTATCGAACACATCGTCTTCGTGCGGATGTACGTTTACAATCGGCTGATTGGATGTGTCACCGTATAAATCATAGATATATGGCTCTCCTCCGCCTACAACTACTTTTCCCTGAGCCATTGCCAACAAAGCATTCATCGCCGGAGTGTGCGAGTATAGCTGGTCGAGCACTACATGCGCTTCCGACATTAATTTCTGATAGACATCATAGCTCACCGATTCCACACGGGTAACGATTACTCTGCCGGGATACTTGTCTTTGACCCGTGCCAAGGCTTTTTCCATCACGTCGGTTCCTTTGAATTTTTCCCGTACCTTGTTGATACCTATAAAGAAATTCACCTTTTCGGGCTCTTCGGGTATCGGCTGAAATCCTATTTCGGAAATATTCATCGGAAGTGGAATGTATTTCAATTTGCCGGCGAAAAACGGTTCGTATGATTTGTAATACTCATACAGGCAGGCAACGATGCCATCGGCAGATGCAGTCAGGCTTTTATTGAAAGCTTCTAACGGGGTATCGATCCATTTGTCTATAAAACGTTGGTTGAAGTCTACATTGATAGGTTTGCCATCTACAAAAAATTCGCAGTAGTCGAATATTTCGTTTCCCAGGCATGCCCTCACCCAGTACGAGTCGTCACCGAATGCACCCATAAAGACTTTGCCGTTATTCTTTTTCAGTTTCTTGTACAGGTAGTTATTTACCCGCACATTCTGAGTCGTGAAACATGGGTTGATGAGTTGTACAACATCGTAGCCTTTAAACTTTTTGAATTGTTTGAGCACATTCCTCAGGCTGGAGATGGTGTCGATGATCCCCGAACTTTTGCGGGATAAATCCACATCGCGCGGATAGTTTTTAAATCCGTCACCGTCGGAAGCTGTAAGGACTTCGTGGCCTAATGTGCGCAAACCCTCTGCCAGAGTAAGATGGGCACGGCTATATTCACCTATTAAAAGAATTTTCATATCGTTTGTATTGTAATAGAAAATACAAAGATAACAATTCTATCTTCTTTTTTGATTGTAAAGTTTTTTGTGTTTAGGGCAAACCTTCAAAATTGTATCTGTTGCGGATTATGTCTCAACAGGCGTTCGGCAGCCATTTGTCCGTATTTTGTGCCCGGACGGCCATAGTTGCAGTACGGGTAGATGCTGATGCCCCCGCGAGGAGTGAAAATACCCACCACCTCGATATATCGCGGATCCATCAGTTTGATGAGGTCTTTCATAATGATATTTACACAATCTTCGTGAAAGGCTCCGTGATTGCGAAAACTGAATAAGTATAATTTCAATGCTTTGCTTTCTACCATCTTCACATCAGGCAGATAGTTGATGTGGATAGTAGCAAAGTCGGGCTGTCCGGTAATGGGACAGAGACTTGTAAACTCGGGACAATTGAACGTTACCCAGTAATCGTTTCCCTGATGCTTGTTTTCAAAAGCTTCCAGTACTTCAGGAGCATAATCGTCTTTATATTCTGTTTTGCCACCCAAGTGGCTCAATCCTTCTATTGTCATAATTTAAAATTAGTAGTTAAAGAAGTTAAGAAGTTAAAAAATATATTGTTTACTGTTAACTGCTTACTGCTTACTGTTGACTGCTTAAATAATCATCCAATCCCTGTTTCCTTAATTTACACGAAGGGCAATGTCCGCATCCATCGGCTACAATGCCATTATAGCAGGTAAGGGTTTGAGCGCGAACGATGTCGAAAGCGCCCAATTCATCGGCGAGCTGCCATACGGCTGCCTTGTTGCGCCACATCAGCGGTGTGTGTATCTGGAAGTGCTCGTCCATAGCCAGGTTGATAGATGCATTTGCCGACAGGATGAACGTGTCCCTGCAATCGGGATAACCACTATAGTCGGCTTCCGAAACTCCCGTTACAATGTGCCGTATGCCGTGTGAACGTGCGATAACAGCAGCAAAAGTAAGGAACAATAAATTTCGTCCCGGTACAAATGTGTTGGGATAGGAGTCGGCCGGTTTTTCCTCATCCATCACAATGTCGCTGGTCAGTGAATTGACCGAAAGCCGGCTGATAATGGATGCGTCGAGCAGTTGGAAAGGTACTCCGGCTTGTCCGGCAATGTCACGGGCTACTTCTACCTCTTTGGAATGTCGTTGCCCATATGTAAAACACAGGGTGCGCACGGACGAAAAGTTTTTGAGCGCCCAATAAAGGCATGTTGTAGAATCTTGTCCTCCTGAGAACAAGACTAATGCTGATTCTGATTTATACATAGAAACTCTGTTTTTTACGTGGTTAATCCTAAGTTACACGGAAAAGTTTCCTTTTCGGTTACAAAAGTAGTGAAAATTTCGCAAATATTAGAAAAATACGGATGAACAAACAGGAAAATTCCATTAGTAACTGCGAATTTATACCAAAAAATAGAATATAATAATACTTCATAGTTGATAAAGGTCAATAAGTTTTAGCGCAGTGTAAAGAAAGTTATTATCGTTATCAATAATGTATA
>BNXH01000037.1 GCA_025999435.1 Bacteroidia bacterium
CTTGCGGGTACTGTAACCTCTTGTCAGTTGAATAATGGCATACAGCTTCACTCCAACAATATTATTTTCATCGCTTTCAAAGATCGCCTCTACCTGTTCGGTAGTGTAATTCTTTAGTTGTTTTACCCTACGTCCCATTGTCTTTCTGTTTAATCAGTGAGACTACAAAGATATAACTTATTTGGGTAATTTAATAATGTAATTTATATAATACCAATTAGAAGGTTTATTCCATCCCATCGATTCATAGAGAGTTTCCAAAGCATGAAATCTCGAAAAACAAGAACAAACTTTGCTACCATTACAGTCCCAAATTCCCCAACCTGAACCACTGCATCCAATATTATATCTTCTATCTTTTCCCATTGCTTAGTCATTTATTTACACCACAAATATATGACATATATTTAATATATGCAATATAAAAAGCAACAAAAATATTACATTTATTCATTATTTGTCATATTTATTCTATCTTTGCAGAAAATCATATAACATGGAAAAAGAAAATAAACAGGAACGAACTGTGATACATCTACAAATAGCTGATAACCATCACTACTTTGGTTCGATAGCTAATATATATGAGTATTTTGATAATGAAACTATTGGCATTAGCTACGGTAGCTTGCGTAATTATGGACTATCACTTGATAAACCATATCAAAACAATAAGTGTATTATAAGGAAAGGAATATTGCTTGCAAAGCACTCTAATAGAGGCAATAAAGTTAATTAGACTCTATCGAAGAAAAGAAATCACATACACTAATTATTTTATTCCAAGTGTTGACAAATATAACCATAACCTTATATTTATAATAAAATATAAGATTATGACAGAAGCACTATTTGTAGAATGTATTATGCCCGAAATGAACACATATATTTTTGAAGATAAAATTGAAGATGCCATTGAAAAAACAAAAAAACTCTTAGATATAGAGCTTTCAAACCAGTTGGAGTTATTCTGCTAATCATCCTGCTCCTAATTTTATATCAAAAACTTTGTCCTATTTGCATTGGGCTAAAGTTCTTGTTCCACAAAGCAGATGCGAAAAATGAGCGTTGCTTATACGGAACTCAGGTTAATATATCCTCTTTCTTTAAGTGAGCCATATCTACCATATTTATACCACACCCTAAATAGCTGAATAAGAATAAATCTTTGCTAAACTGCATTAGAGAATGAGGTCTTTTAGTTATTGTTTTCACATCAAAATCAACAACTCTCAACATATCATCTTTACTGATAGCCCTTTTAGGTGTCTTCTCTTTCAGCTTAGAAACGTTGTAATCATTGAAAGGGTAGTACTCTGCATTTACAATATTATCCTTTATAGCTTTATTGTAAGTAGCTTTTAAGGTTCGCATCTTTATGTTAATAGTATTACCCTTGTTGCCCTTTTCTCGGAGAGATGCCTCATATTTATTCAAGAAGGGTAAGTCAATATCAACAAATTGAAGTTGAGATAACTTTGTGAAAGCATGTAAAGAATTAAATAGAGCCTGATAATGGCTTGCATTTCCAACTCTGTCTTGCTTAATGAGGCTGTTGATTATACTGTTTAAATACTCCTCTACAGATATATTCTTCACAGGCTTCTCCACAGCATCTATTAACTGGTTCAACGAATATATTTTTCCTGTCGATTGGAACTCTAATATTTGCTTCTGGTATTTAGCCAGCTTCTCGGTTATAATGTTTTCAATAAGTTCTTTATTTTCACAGTTTGGCTTTGGTTTGTCCTTCTTTTTATCCCAGAATATAGGATTTAAAGAAATACCAATTCTGATATACTTCCTCTTATTATTCTGTGTAAGTCTTATTACAAGGGGATTTTCTCCATTAGACAATGTTCTGGCTGTGTACAATTTCACATCTACAGATACTTTCATTCGGGTATACATTTTGGTATACACCAAATGCTCAAAACCCACTAAATACGTTGAAAAACAAGCTTCCTTTCAGGGCAAACGCATCTAATTTTTAATCAGTTTGATTAGATAGTTGTTGTCCCATCCTGCTTTCAGCCTTTTCCCTCTGACACCAACTTTTGTTATTTTGTCGTTTTTCAACAGGTTTAAAGCTATCCGGTTTAATAAAGAGTAGTTTTGAGCTGCAAATCCGGTTCTTTTGCGACTGCTATCTTCATTGAAACCAACATCAAGTACCCAATGTAACGAGTTTTCAACACTCCAGTGAGCGCGTATGGATTGGTTTATGAGTTTAGCATCAGCCACAAGACTACTGATATAAAGCCGGGTTTCCTTCTCTGTCTTACCACTGGATTTGATATAACGTTCCGATTCTATCTTTACCAAAGTCCTTAGTCCTTCCCATTCTTCTTTTGATTCAATCAGGGAAAGGTCATCTATAACCAGGCATCTGCGGGTTTCCACCCTCCCATGTCCACTATCCAACTCTTCGTTAGAATCACGAATCGGCAGGAAACGAAAAGAATCCTCTACTTGTTCCAAAAGGTTTCCTTGATTGCCCTTGAGGGCTAACAGGTAATCAGCTTCTTTCTCTATGATTTTAGATGCTATATCCTTTTGGCATCCCATGGTGTCTATCGTTACGATACAACCTTTAAGTACCAGCAGTTCCAATAGTCTGGGTATAGCTGTTATTTCATTACTCTTTTCGTCAACTTTTGTTTGACCCAATACGATGTGATTCTTTTCAGCCCAAGCACTGACCATGTGAACGATAGATTTTTTATCTGAAGTACGGCTACCGCACATACTCTTACCATCTATGGCTACCACTTCATTCTCGCATAAATCGGCGACCGAACGTGTCCAGTCCATAAAACACTGCTCCAATTCCTGAGGATCTAATGCTGAGAATACACGGTTGAATGTGTCGTGAGAAGGAATGCCTCCGGGCAGGCGGAGAAACGTTTTGAGCCAGTCTTCTTTAGACTTGCCGAATTCTTCAATCTCATTCCAGCCTTCTGCTCCACAAATTATAGAGGCAATGGCGATAAATAATATATCTTCAAGATCATGCTCGCGAGTTCTTTCTACACGAGGGTCGGTAAGGGATGAAAAATAACGAAGGGGACTTTCCATAAAGCGTTTTCTTCGGAAAGATAGTACTTATTCCGGAATTAATAACAAAAATTTGATGCGTTTGCCCTGTTTCCGACCCGTAGGGCTTCGGACTTGACTAGTTTACTTTGTAAGAAGTTACCTTCTCCTGCAACAAAAGGACTGACTCGATCCTTATTGTTCTTATTCTAGTCCACTTTAGCCCATTTGGGGATGATATAAGTTGATGGATTAACCGGATTATTTTCTCTCTTTTTCTGAGGCAACATCCCTTTTTGCTTTTTGGTGATTCGTTTGATATTTCTGAAATCGGATTGAGGACGATCTGTTTCCAGTTTATATTTATCTCCGATTTTATCTGTCAATACTGCCATGTCTCTGCTTATCTTGTCATTCGTGATTTTAGCATAGATTTGAGTTGTGGTTATGCAGCTATGTCCGAGCATCTGAGAGACCGTTTCGATGGGTACACCTTGCGAGAGGCACACTGTCGTTGCCATTGTATGGCGCCCCATGTGAGTAATAACAATAGAAACGGTAACCGGAGAAACACAGCGAATAAAACGTAACTCGTTTATAGTTAGTTGAAATGCTCTGATTTTCCAGTTTGTTAAAAAGCAGGATATTGCCAAATACAGCAGTATTTCCGTTACCAATCCGTTACCACGATAGTTACCGAATCAAAACAGGTAACTTGTTGCAGATCGGAGAAGTATTATCCGGGCTTGTTTGTTCTGATTCACAGTATTTTGCATAACAAAGAGCACTTGTAAAACAGGTAACTTTGCCATTCGGCAAAGCCCACAAAATTATAAGTGTATGAAACAAGAAAAATTCAAGGTGTTGCTTTACCTGAAAAAAAGCAGTCCCGATAAATCGGGCAAAACTCCCATTATGGGAAGAATTACTATCGGCAGATCGATGTCACAGTTCAGCCTGAAACTTTCCTGTACTCCCGGGTTGTGGAATCCACGTGAAAGCCGCCTGGATGGAAAGAGCCGTGAAGCAGTAGTCACCAATGCCAAAATAGAGAAACTATTGCTTGCTGTTCATTCGGCTTATGATACGCTCATAGAGCGCAATAAACCTTTCGATGCCGAATCAGTCAAAAACCTGTTTCAGGGAAGTATGGAGACACAAACCACCCTGCTTGCACTACTTGACAGGCATATGGAAGGTCTACGTGCCCGTATCGGAATAGATGTTGCCCCGACCACCTTAAGCGGGTATGTGTACACCCATTGTTCATTGGGCAAATTTATCAAAAAGAAGTTCAAGACCAAAGACATTGCTTTTGGGCAGTTGAACGAGCTGTTCATCCGGGAGTATCAGGACTTCGTTCTTCTCGAACAGGGCTACTCAATGGATACCGTTCGCCACTATCTGGCTATCCTGAAAAAAATGTGTAAGATTGCTTTCAAAGAAGGTATTTCCGAGAAACTGCATTTTGCCCATTACAAACTACCCAAACAAAAAGAAGCCACTCCCAAAGCATTAAGCAGGGAAAGTTTTGAAAAAATCCGAGATTTGGAGATTGCCCCTAACCGTCATTCTCATCTGCTTACCCGTGACTTGTTTCTCTTCGCTTGCTATACCGGTACTTCTTATGCGGATATAGTCCGCATAACAGAAGAAAATCTGTTCACCGACGAAGAAAATAACCTTTGGCTTAAATACCGCAGAAAGAAAACAGACTTTCAGGCCCGTGTCAAATTACTGCCCGAAGCCATCACTCTGCTTGAAAAATATAAAGACGAGGACAGAGAAACATTATTCCCGATACAATCAGCAGAAGTGGTACAATTAAATATGCGAGGATTACGTGTTATGGCAGATATAAAGCAGCCAATCTCCTATCATTCAGGAAGACATAGCTTTGCCAGTTTAATTACGCTCGAAGAGGGAGTCCCGATAGAAACCATCAGTAGAATGCTCGGGCACAGCAACATCAAGACTACTTAGAAATTATATACCTGTCTGATTTGCATAAGTTTACAAGCTAGAAAAAGAGAATGGGTTACGATTTAGAAACAACCGAGATACTTTGTTCTGCTTTATTTTCATAGATTCAAATAGCTCTTTCGACAAAGGTAACTCATTTTTTTGAAGTACAAATGTACTCTATTTGAAAATGTTTATTCCAACTGATAAATTAAAACAGAATATGGTCCTATTTTAGACAGGTTACCTCAAAGGTTCCAAAGTATAGAACATATTGAGATAATCTGAAGACTGGAATAAAATATCACTTAGCTTTTTAGAATCTTGTAATTTTGGGTATTTGATGAGTCGATAATCTTCTTTTCGGTTCTTACCTTTCACCCGTGTCTTGATTCTTTCATTTAGATTAGATGGTTGATAGCTTGTAAAACTGATAATGCTTCTTTTCTGGCTTTTCTATAATCTATTTTTCTTTTCGTTAATTATTAGACGTAGTCTCAGCCGGGATGGATGGTTATGCATGAGAATGAACAGGAGGCTGTATGAAAAAAATTGAGAGAAAATAAATTTCTTTTTAATTGTAGTGTAAAAATATAAGTAAAGTATATTGCTAATTTAAATATTCTTGTTTTATCCGATAGAAGACAAATTGTTCTTAATAAATATCCTTCGAAATTTTCTATCTTTGAGCATCAAATAAATTCTTCCTATTATGGATAAATAAAAACAGAGAAGTTAAACAGACATAGTTTTTTGAAAATTAGGCAACAACTTCAAGGCGATACACATATATAACAAATAGATATTGAGTATAGGAGTGTTTTGTAAAATAGCAAGTGTAGCATAAGAGAAGTATCTACTAATTAAAACAGGCTGTAAAGAATGGCAATTAAAAAATCGGAATTATATAGTACTCTTTGGCGTAGTTGTGATGAATTGCGTGGAGGGATGGATGCAAGTCAATACAAAAATTATGTATTGGCTATGCTATTTATTAAATACGTTTCAGATAAAGCTAAACATAATGTAGAGTCGTTGATTGAAGTCCCGGAAGGCTGCTCTTTTGACGACATGGTCAAGCTGAAAGGGAAAACGAACATTGGCGAACAAATGAACATAAAGCTTGCGAAATGGGAAGAGGCGAATGATTTAGAAGGAATGTTTAAAGAGGCGGACTTTAGCGATGAGAGCAAGCTGGGGAAAAGTAACGATTTAGTCCAAACAGTAAGTAACTTAATAGGAATATTTCAATCTTCAGGTTTAAACTTTGGTAAAAATCAAGCAGGTGACGATGATTTGATGGGCGATGCCTACGAATATCTGATGAAACACTTTGCTACTGAAAGCGGAAAAAGTAAAGGGCAGTTCTATACTCCGGCAGAAGTGAGCCGGGTAATGGCAAAAGTAATTGGCTTGAATAAAGAAATACGCCCCAATGTATCCATATACGATCCAACGTGCGGATCAGCTTCACTGTTATTACGAGCCTTATCTGAGGCCCCGAATGGGGCTGCTCTTTATGGACAGGAATACGATATTACTACGGTGGGGTTGGCAAAAATGAATATGATATTACATGGTTATGAGACTTATGATATCCGTTCTGGCGATACGCTCAACAATCCCCAATTCTTGAAAGATAATAATTTAACAACATTTTCCTACGCAGTAGCCAATCCTCCATTTTCGCAAAAATCATGGCTCAAAAGTGCAAAAACAAATGATAAATATGAGCGTTGGAATGAGCATACAATAGGTGTTCCTCCCGAAAAAAATGGCGACTATGCTTTTCTATTGCATATAATTCGCTCATTAAAAGATAAAGGAAAAGGAGCATGTATTCTTCCACATGGAGTTTTGTTCAGAGGAAATGCAGAGGCTGATATTCGAAAATATCTTATCAAAAGAGGTTATATAAAAGGAGTTATCGGATTGCCTTCAAACCTCTTTTATGGAACTGGCATTCCAGCCTGTATTATAATTATTGATAAAGAAGAATCGGCTAGTCGTAAGGGAATATTTATGATAGATGCCAAGAATGGGTTTGTCAAAGATGGTAACAAAAATCGTTTACGGGAACAGGATATTCGACGGATTGTCGATACATGGGATGCTTTTGAGGATGTATCTCATTATGCCCGATTTGTGAAAAATGAAGAAATAAAGAAAAACGAATATAATTTGAATCTGCCTCGCTATATTGATGCAGAGAACGACGAAGTAATCCAAAATATAGAAGCTCACCTAAAGGGAGGAATTCCGGAACATGATGTCGAGCAGTTTTATCGCTATTGGGAAGCATGTCCTTCTTTGCAACAAGTACTATTCAAGAATGGTAACCGAAAAGGATTTTTCCAATTTATTCTTGATAAGCAAACTATAAAAGAAGTAATAAATAATCACCCGGATTTTGATAATCAGCACAGAGAGTTGTTCCAAAGCTATGCAGAATGGAGCCAAATTTGGATACCCCAATTTGAGCAATTACAACCAAACTCATTCAAACCAAAACAAATGATTGAGACTATGGGTGATTCTGTATTGGAGAAATTTGCAAACTCCAAACTGGTTGATAAATATGATGTGTATGACCAACTTATGAATTATTGTGTGGAAACACTTCAGGACGACCTCTATTTAATCGAGTCAGATGGTTGGAAAGTACAAACTTATGTGCCTCAACCAATAGAAAAGAAAAAGAAAGAAGGAACAGAAGAAAAGCCGAAAAAAGAAAAAGAAGCCAAAACAATAAAAGATATTGCATGTGACTTACTCCCTGTTGATTGTATTGTAGATGAATACTTTTCGACTGAAAAAGAGAAGATCGCTTTTTTAGAAGAAAAGTTATTAAGCGCAGAAACTGACCTGAATGAATTAGTAGAAGAATATTCCGACTCTTATTTGGATGCAGGTAATTATGCCGACAATAAGCTTAATAAAGGGAATGTGCAGAAAAAACTAAAAACAGCAGACGAAGAAGAGGCTAAGATATTACAGGAATATATCAATCGTTCCAATATTATTGCCGGCTATAAAAAGCAATTGAAAGATGATAATTCTGAGCTGTTAGAGGCAGTGTTACAAAAATACTCTTCTCTTACCGAAGAGGAAATAAAGAAATTGGTTACCAACAAATGGTTAGTTGCTTTTGGTAATAGATTGGTAGCAGAGATACAACAAGTAAGCCAATCACTGAATGGTCAGCTACAAAGTTTGGAAGAACGCTATGAACAAACTCTACCTGAAATAAACAAAGAAGTAGAATTACAGGAAGCTAAAGTAATGCAACATTTGGAAAAGATGGGATTCCAGTTATGAAAGGACTCAATAAAGAATATAAGGACACAGAGTTTGGTTTAATCCCGTCAGATTGGGCTATTGCTACATTTGGAGAGCTTATGGAAGGTTTTACAAGTGGAGCAACGCCTTATCGTGCTATTCCAAGTTTCTACAATGGGGATATTCTTTGGATATCGAGTGGAGAGCTAAGTTATAATTGGATAACTGAAACAATAGAACATATTTCCACAGAAGCCAAAATAAGAACAAACTTAAGGGAGCATCCAGTTGGAACTTTTTTAATGGCTATTACCGGATTAGAAGCAGAAGGCACTCGAGGACGTTGCGCATTTATTGGGAAACCAGCAACAACTAATCAGTCTTGTATAGCAATTTACCCAACTTCAAAAGTGATTACAGAATACTTATTCTACTTTTATAGACAATATGCTAATTACCTTGCATTCAAATATTGTCAGGGTACTAAACAACAAAGTTATACAGCAAAAATTGTTAAACAATTACCGATATGTTGTCCTTCTGATATTCAAGAACAGCAAGCCATAGCAGAAGCTCTTTCCGATGTTGATGCCTTGATAAATGCTTTAAATAAACTGATTGAAAAGAAGAAAAATATCAAACAAGGAGCAATGCAGGAGTTACTCACGGGAAAAAAACGATTGCAAGGGTTTTCGGGGAAATGGGAAATAAAAACATTAGAAAAAATAGGTGCTTTTTATAGTGGTTATGGATTTCCAATTAAATATCAGGGAGATAAAGACTCAAGCATACCCTTTTTAAAGGTTTCAGATTTGAATTTAAAAGGAAATGAAAAATATTTAAATTTGGCAAATAACTATATTTCAAAAAATGCCTTGAAAGCAATAACAGCAAAAACTTTTCCTAAGAATACTATTGTTCTTGCGAAAATTGGAGCAGCAATATTCCTTGAACGGAAAAGAATACTTTCTCATGTTAGTTGTATTGATAATAATATGATGGGGTTCGTCTTAGATTATGAAAATTATGATTTTCAGTATATGTATTATACATTTCTAAATCTGAATTTAAGTTTATATGCCAATACGACAGCTTTACCTTCATTAAATGGTAAAGAATTATCCCTTATAGAGATTCAAGTACCTCCTACAAAAGAAGAACAAACAGCTATTGCCCAAATTCTAACCGACATGGATAATGAAATTGAGCAGTTAGAGAAAAAACGAGATAAATATCTGAATATAAAATCAGGAATGATGCAGCAATTATTAACCGGACAAATACGGTTGATAAATGTAACTTCTTGTTCAGAAGTACAAAAGGTAAAGATCGAAGAAAACTCAATAAATAACAGAAAAAAACATAGCAAGCAATTTGATGAAGCTGTTATAATCAGTTTCTTAGTAGATAGGTTTGGTACAATAACAGAACCGTTATCTCGGTTTATGTACACAAAGTTATCGTATCTCATTCACAGAAAGCATGATTGCATAGTTGTTGATTACAAGAAGTTTGCTGCCGGACCTTATAATCCTAAATCAAGATATGGAGGTCCTGAAAAGATAGGAAAAGAGAAGGCATATTTCGATTTAGTAAAAGATGCAAAGGGTTTTGATGCCTTTATTCCTCAAAAAAATATTCAAGAAGCAGTAGATTATTTTATCCAATGGTATGGAGCAAATATTCCAAACTGGGTTGAACAATTTCGACAATATAAGCCATGGGAGTTGGAAACATTAGCGACAGTGGATATGGCTGTGTGCGACTTAAAAGAGGAAGATATTCCTCTAACAGTTAGCACAATAAAGGCATATCTTTCTTCTATTCCCAAATGGAAAGCAAAATTAGATAAACCACATTTTTCAGATGTACATATTCAAAGAGCAATCAATGAGAGTATAAGACTATTTAAAATATAAGACCTATGGATTCTCACATTGGCGAAAAAGAAATACGAACGCAGAAACGCTTAATCGAACTGTTCGAGAAACGTTTAGGATATATTTTTCTGAGTGATTGGAAAGATCAGGGAAATAACAGTAATATCGAAGAGAAGTGGTTGAAAAAATATCTGGAAAAGAAAAAATATTCTGATTCCGAGATCACTAAAGCAATTACAATTCTTAAACGGGAAGCGAATGATTTAAGCGATAAATTGTATCAAGCCAATCTGAGAGTTTATAATCTTTTACGATATGGGGTAAATATCCAACCCGAAATAGGCGAGCAAAAGAAATATGTTCACCTGATCGATTGGTTTGATCCGCATGAAAATGATTTCTACATAGCAGAAGAAGTCACCATAAAAGGAAAAGAGAAAGTAACTAAGCGTCCGGACTTAGTCATTTATGTTAATGGAATTGCTTTAGGTATTATTGAATTAAAACGCTGTACGAGTTCAGTCCATAATGGTATCCGTCAGAACTTGGACAATCAGAAAGATGCTTTTATTCCCCATTTTTTCACCACCATGCAACTCCTTTTTGCAGGGAATGACACGGAGGGATTATATTATGGCGTGATTGATACACCCGAAAAATTTTGGCTCCGTTGGAAAGAGAGTAATCCCGAAGAGAAAGATGAATTAGACAGAAGTGTTCTTCAAGTTTTCAATAAAGATCGTTTCTTAGAGCTAATCCATGACTTTATTATTTTCGATGGAGGGAGAAAAAAAGCATGTCGTCCTAATCAATATTTTGGAGTAAAAGCTGCACAACCTCGTGCTATAAGTAAAGAAAGTGGCATAATCTGGCATTCACAAGGTTCGGGCAAAAGTTTAACAATGGTATGGCTTGCACGTTGGATTCATGAAAACATAGATGATGCACGCGTGGTAATAATTACCGACCGTGATGAACTTGATAAGCAAATCGAAAACGCTTTCAAAAATGCAGGTGAGGAAGTAAAAAGAGCTAGAAGCGGTTATCAGTTGATAGGCATGTTGAATAATGCCAACCCATGGCTTATTTGTACGCTTATTCACAAATTCGGGAAAGGTTCAGTAGATGAAGAACAAGACTTATATGGCAGAAAACGTAGAAAGCCGTTAGATAAATATTTAGAAGAGGTCGCAAATTCTCTACCTGCTGATTTTAAAGCTAAAGGCAATTTGTATGTGTTTATTGACGAATGCCATAGAACACAAGGCGGCTATATGCATGAAGCCATGAAAAAAATCATGGGTGATGACGTTATGCTGGTAGGTTTTACAGGAACACCATTGTTGAAAACAGAAAAAAAGACTTCTTTAGAAACTTTTGGCAGCTATATCCATACGTATAAATTTAACGAGGCTGTGGAAGATAAAGTTGTTCTGGATTTACGTTATGAAGCCCGGAATGTAGAGCAATATCTTGGGAGTAAAAATAAAATTGATGAATGGTTTGAAAAACGGACTATAGGGCTTTCTAATGTTGCTTCTGCCGTATTGAAACAACGTTGGGCACGTATGGAAAAACTGTTTAGCAGTAAAGAACGGGTTCAACGGATTGCTGCTGATATTTGTCAGGATATGGATACTAAGCGGGCTTTGGCCGGTGGATATGGAAATGCCATGCTTGTTGCCGACAGTATTTATCAAGCTTGTCGTTATTGGGAAGTATTTCAGGAAACAACATTAAAAGGGCATTGTGCTGTTGTTACCAGTTATGGGGCTGAATTGACTGATATAAAAGGTGAATGTGTTGGTGAAGGAAAGACCGAGGAAGAGCTCAAATACGATATTTACAAAAGGATGTTGGATGGAAAAACGCCGGATCAATACGAAGAATGGACTAAAAAAGAATTTGTAGAAAATCCGGCTTCATTAAAACTTCTTATTGTAGTTGACAAGTTATTGACTGGATTTGACGCGCCTTCGGCAACATATCTCTATATTGATAAAAATATGGTAAATCATAATCTTTTTCAGGCTATATGTCGTGTAAATAGAGTAAATGGAGAAGAAAAAGACTATGGTTATATCATAGACTATCAAGATTTATTTAATTCGATAGCCACTTCCATTAAAGATTATACTACCGAAGCATTTGAGGAGTACGATCAGGAAGACATACAAGGATTATTGACTGACCGCCTTCAGGAAGGACGGAAAGCATTGGAAGAAGCATTACAAGCGGTTGTTACATTGTGCGAAATTGTTTATCCGCAGACTCGGGAAAAATTTTTTGAGTATTTTGTTTACAGTGAATCAGTACCTTATGAACTACAGCCACGAGAAAGAGAAGACAATGCAGAGAAACGCGACAAGCTATATAAGCTGGTGAGCAATCTCGTCAGGAAGTATATTGATATCGCCAATAATATTTATACTGCCGGATATACTAAGGAAGAAGCCGCCAAAATAAAAGAACAGGTTGATTTTTACAACGGCCTGAAAGACGAAATTAAACTTAAAAGCGGGGATGCAATTGACCTTAAGATGCATGATCCCGCTATGCGTCAGCTAATAGATGCTTATGTAAGAGCCGATGATAGTGAAGAATTATTAGTCTTTAATGATACCTCGTTTCTTGATTTGGTAGCCATAGCAGGAGAAGGCGCTTTTGGTAAATTACCGAGAGGGATTCGAAATAATCTGAAATCCATAGCTGAAACTTTGCAAGCAAACATGCGAAAGGTTTTTATATATGAAAGGCCTAACAACCCTGCATACTACGATAAGTTATCAGATATTTTGCAAAAACTGATTGATGATGTCAAACAAGGGAAGACGGATTATAAGGAACATATTAAGAAGCTGATTGAGCTTGTTCAAAGCAATAAAAATAAGACTCAATTCACATATCCGGAAAACATAAAGACTGATGCGCAAAAAGCTTTATATGATAATTTAAACAAAGATGAAAAATTAGCATTAGCTGTCCATAATAGTATTATTACAAATGCAATGGATGGTTGGAAAGATGGCGTTCCCCCAACTAAAGCAAAAAAAGTAAGACGGGCTATAGCTAAGGCTTTGAGTCTGCAAGAAAATGATGAGAGAGTTACAGATATTTTAAATATAGCGAAAGGACAAGCTGAATTTTAGTGGAGCATATCGTCGTAAATAACATTCAAATTGAAGTCGAATATAAAAAAATTAAAAATATTCACTTATCGGTTTATCCTCCAAATGGTAGGGTTCATATTTCCGCACCGGAAACAATGAAGCCCGATTCAGTTCGTTTATATGCCATATCAAAACTAAGTTGGATAAGTAAGCAAAAAGAGAAAGTCCTTCAACAAGAAAGACAGACACCTCGGGAGTATGTGTCAGGTGAAAACCATTACTTCAAAGGGCAACGCTATCGCTTAAAAGTCATATATCATAAAGATATACCCAAAGTTGAGTTAGGAGGAAAAAAGTTTATCAACCTTTATGTTCGAGAAGAAGCTACAGTTGCTAAACGATCAGAAGTTCTGAAAGAATGGTATCGAAAAGAATTGAGGGAAACATTATCCCCTTTGGTTGAGAAATGGTCACAAATACTACAGGTATCTCCTAAACATTGGGAGATAAAACAAATGAAAACAAGATGGGGAAGTTGTAATACACGTACAAAAAGACTTCTTTTTAATCTTGAGTTGGCAAAGAAGCCTGCTCATTGTATTGAATACATTGTCGTCCATGAACTTGTTCACTTGATAGAGCGACAACATAATGAACGATATATATCAATACTAAATACCCATTTACCTCAATGGGAAGTATATAAAGATGAATTAAATGAATTTATTGTATAATTAATACCTCTCCTTATTTGTACTATGAAAATGTAATAATAGCCATGCTGTTATTTATGAGAAATATATGCTTAGCTAAAACCACCAATATTTATGTTATAATTACATCGAACTTCTCCTCAGCCTATTTAGTCTTTCTTCATAGCTGCGGATATATATTCTTTTCAGTTTACTATCAAGAAATGACTGTTCCGTTAAAGAATAGACGAGAGGCTGTGATGCAAGAAGTTGATTTAATATTTTATTTATTTGGATTTCAGGGACATCAATAAGTTTCCCGAAAGTCATGAAATCATCCTGGCATGGATGCCCTTTTTGTCCGTATGTTTCAGAGTTGTATTCTTCCTTAAAAAGACCACCCTCCAAAGCAAAATCTTCATCAACGACATGCAGAGAGCTATTTAATAAATCATAAGCCGGACTAAGGATATAATCACCATTAGCCGTTTGCTGCAATGAAAAATTCTTTAGGTGTGCATCACCATTAGCAAACAGGTAATTGAATAAAACCAGCTTGAAGAACTTACTGATTTCCACTTGCCATGCGGCTACATATTTTGGAAACAACAATCCCATATCTACATAGCTTCCTGTGTATTTGAAGTATTTCCCATCCGTTTCAGATGTTTTTTGAAGGAGGGATGCAAAATCTTCTTGCTTTATCTTTTTGTTATTCTCCGAAATGTCAAAACGTTTGGTAATATAAGCCGGTTCACCGTTCCGGAAAAATATCAAAGCATTTTCGGCTGTAGGTATATTATAGACCTGCCGGGCAATCTGCATTGTCAAATGTTCATTCGCAGGCATATAGTGACGATACTGAATCCTTTTGTAATCAGGTATGGGTTTGATGATATACTTTCCTTGTGTACCTTCCGGAGTGAGAACTATTTGCTTTTGGTCGGTAATTGCAGAAAACTTTTCCTGTACCCCGGATATGGATATTTTTCCGATGTTATCATCAATCATCAACCGATGGCTGTCATCATTTGAAAAATTAAGTATATGGCTTACTTTCTGTTTATCAAATACACGTCGAATAGCAGTTGGGCTATATGTGTCATAGCCGACAGCTAACGTTCCGGGGCAATTCTTTATATCAATCAGCTTTTTCATCTTTTATTGGTTTGACGGTTACGGCTCCAATCGTATCTTCATGGGCGGTTTCAAGGAGTAAGCTGAAAAAATCATTCTCATCAATTTTATACTTTTGAACCTGCACCTGCTTATTCACACCTTCAGATAACATATTGAAAAAAAACGGGAATAAAGATTCGGAATGATATTCCTTTTGCGATTTAGGAAACGTTAGGCTGATAGCGGACTTTTCTGGATTATTGAAGTATTGGTCCGTATAAGAAAATGTATAAGAACCGTTGTCATTTTCAGTCAATATCCCGGCCAGCTCTTCATTGACATAAATATTCGCTTTTCTCATATATTACCTGGATTTTTAATAACCAAATCAATATGCATTCCCAATACATTTGCGATTTTATCCAGTGTTTTCACGGAAGGGTTTCCCTTTCCAGTTTCTATCTGTTTTATTGTCCGCAGGGCAACTCCGGATATATCGGCTAAATCCTGTTGGGTTATACCCAGCACGGTTCGTCTTTCTTTTATTTTTTTATAGATCATTTCATTCGAGCATTTTATTGCACTTTTAAGCAAAGATACAATATTTCTTAAATGCAAAAACAAAATAGAGTATTATATTGCACTTTGCGAGTAGATTTATGTGTGAATTTTAAGAATGCCAAAAATAGTATTTTATTGCTTATCAGTAAATAATGAATGAAAAGGAGGCGAATGACGATTTGGAAACGGTCAGGTTATTTCGGACCTCTTTACTTTTTATAGATTAAATGACTTATTTACAAGATAGTAGGCGTTCTTTATATTGCATATATTTCCTACCGGTTTCTTTTATTTAAATGTTTGTCCTTTTAGTTTTCAGCTTAATATAAATAAAAAGGGTTATTCAGATAATCCGAACAACCCAAAATCCAAATGGTGGAACCCGGGATTATTTTTTTGATTCTTTCTTTTAATTTTTTGGTGAGCGACAAAGATAGTAATTATCATAAATCCTCGCTATCTTCTTTCTCTAAATCGGTCATAACCTCTTTCAATATGGAATCGAAAAGATTATCAAGTTCCTCAT